>NZ_FRAG01000047.1 GCF_900142245.1 Paramaledivibacter caminithermalis DSM 15212
AAAGTGGATCTGGCAAATCGACTTTATTAAATATAATGGGATTACTTGAAAATCCAGATACTGGAACAATCAATGTATGTGGTGCAACAGATGTAAAAGCCAATTCACGACAGGCACAACATTTATTACGCACAAAAATAGGATTTCTTTTTCAAAATTTTGCTTTAATTGATGATAAATCCGTTAGCTATAATTTAGATATAGCTTGCATAAATTCTAAAATACCAAGAAGCAAATGGAATGATAAGAAAACAAAACTTTTGAAAGATTTACAACTTAATATTTCTTTAAAGGAGAAAGTATACAATCTTTCAGGTGGTGAACAACAACGCCTTGCACTTGCAAGGATACTGCTTAAAAATTGTGACCTGATATTTGCAGATGAGCCAACTGGCTCATTGGATATCTCTAATAGAGACATAATTCTTGATATTCTTTCACAGCTAAACCGCAAAGGCAAAACAATTGTCTTGGTATCACATGACCCCTATATAGTGAATAACAGCCGTAGGGTTGTAGAATTATAGTTTGCGAACCTGCCTACAAAAATTATCCCGCTTTTGCAAGTTACATCTGTTCTTTGGTTTACAGTTTTAGAGCTTTTTTCTTTTTGAATTAAATTAAAAAAATAACATCTTTAAAACTATTATGTTCTTTAGATGCTATAATTTTTATTATGATATTTTTTTATATCCACAAGAATCGTCTGAGACTGCTGAAAAAACCTATTTTTTTAGCAGTTTCGGACTGGACCATTGTCATCTATAGCTGTTTGTCAATGACCTTCTTTATTTTACTACGCTCAATTCCCTTAGGTGGTAAAATATTTATCTTGATTTTTTTCACTTAAGGCAGTATTGAACTAAAGGGACAGTCCCTTTGGTTTATTCCAATCAAGACAAACGAAACGTCCCCTTGTCTCTAGAATTAATAATAGAGAAAATTGATTGAAAAACTTGGAGTAATGTAATTAATGATACAATTAAGAGCTTAATTTTGTTTAAAAACATATAAATTTCTTATTAAAAATATTTATCATGATGTTTTTCTCTAACTTTTTGGAGTAGACATCATTGCTTTAGGAATAAAAAAGAAAGGGGCTGGAAAATAAGGATATTATTAAAATAATATCTAACAAATAATTAATGTTTTAGCAACATAAGGTTTTGATTAAATATAAACCTTATGTTGTTTTTTTTGTAAGAAAATATATATGGATGCTGGAACATGTTGTTATAGATTCTTATAGTATAGTAGATATTAGTCTGACAGATTTCTAAACAACTTTTAGAAATTTACAAAAATTAATCTATATATTATAGTTTATCACAAAGGAAAAAATTCTGAAAAAAAAGAATATTCTAATTAAACGTTAAAGAAATTTATAAAATTAGTATTATGTTTCAAAAAAACTTTTAAGATTCTATTGTCATTTTGTTTGAAGGAAAGATTGTTGAATTAAACATTAAGAAATTGCTAGATATATAAACTTTACGCAATTAAAGTTGGTTTAATAATAAAAATGAAATGGAGTGATGGATTTGAAGCATAGATTTATATCTAAAAGATATTGGAATGATATTTCCACTCCTATGGGAAAAATAGGAAATTTTATAAGGAAATATGATAATCTTATCAATTTAAGTTTAGGAGATCCTGATTTAACGACTGATGAGAGAATCATAAATCTAGCCTTTGAGGATGCAAAAAACGGTCATACACATTATACAGATTTTTTAGGTGATATAGAGTTAAGAGAAGAAATTTGCAAATATTATAAAAACACATATAGTTATTATGTAAAATTAGAAGAATGTATGATTACTACAAGTGGATGTCATGGAATGTGGCTTGTTTTAGAGTCAATATTAGATGATGGAGATGAAGTAATAATACATGAACCTTACTTTACCCCATATCCACAGCAAATTAAATTAGCTAGAGGTAAACCAGTTATTTTAGAAACTTATGAGGAAGATGAATTCCAAGTGGATACACAGAGATTAAAAGGGCTTATAACAAACAGAACGAAGGCAATAATTATAAATACTCCTAATAATCCAACTGGTACTTGCTTCAGCAGAAAGACTCTAGAGGCAATAGCTAAAGTTGCTATTCAGAATGATCTTATTATTATTGCAGATGATATATATACTTCATTTAGCTATGCAGAACCTTTTATTCCAATAACAACATTAGAAGGAATGAAGGAAAGGACAATAACAATAGGTAGTTTTTCAAAGGATTATTGTATGACAGGATGGCGTATAGGTTATGTATTGGCTCCATCATTTATCATAAAGACTATGAAGGATGTAAATGAAAATAATGTATTTACTGCCCCATCAATTTCTCAAAGAGCGGCTTTACATGCTTTAAGACTGAAGGATGAAATACAGCCACCTATGGTAGAAGAATATAAAAAAAGAATTTTCTATGCATATGAGAGAATAAATATGATTGCAAATATGTCTATTTTACCTCCTAGAGGCAGCTTATACTTATTTATTAATATCAAGGAGACAGGATTAAGTTCAATGGAGGTTGCAGATAGGATATTACATGAAGCCCATGTATTAGTGCTTCCTGGAAATGCATTTGGAGCATTTGGAGAAGGTTATATAAGAATAGCAGTTACTGTTGGATTAGAACAATTGAAAGAAGCCTTTGACAGAATAGAAAATATAGATATTTTTAACAAAAAAATCTATTAGGCTATTCTATTATTTATAGTTAAAATGATGCGATAGAATAAAAAAACAAAATCAATTATTTAAAGAATTATATCTATAAAATACGTATGAAATAATTGAATATTTATATTAAAAGTTCAAAATTTATAAAGAATCATTATTTGTTAAAAAACTATAAGGAGGGAAAAAATGTTTAAAATTAAAGTTTTAAATCATGATGTAATTGAAGAAATTTTAGGGATGAAAGAAGTTATTGAAGTTGTTGAAAAGGTGTACACTTTAAAATCAGAAGAAAAAACAGAGCTTTTCCCAATGGTGTTTCATGAGTTTGAAAGAGGCATAGCTGACATGGATATTAAGTCAGGGCATCTTAAAGGTATTGATATTTTTGGGTTAAAATTAGTTACTTGGTTTGGTGAAAATCATAAAAAAAATTTACCACCATTAATTGGAACTATAATGGTATTTGACTCAAAAACAGGTAAACCATTAGGAATTTTAAATGCTGAATATATAACTGGTATGAGAACAGGTGCTGCTGGAGCTATAGGAGCTAAATACTTAGCAAGAAAGGATTCAGAAAATCTCTTAATGATTGGAACAGGACATATATCAACATTTCAAATTGCAGCTACATTAATTGCTATGGATAACATTAAAACAGTAAGAATATATGATCCTATAAACCATGATAATGCTAGAAAGCTAAGTGAATCGATTAAAGAAACTCTAATGAATAAATTCTTATCAAAATATGAAGTAGGCACAGAAATATATAAAGAAATCAATGAAAAATTTGACATATATTTTGAAGCTGTAAATGATATTAAAGAAGCTGTAAGTCTAAGTGATGTAATTATTACTGCAACTCCTTCTAGAAAGCCTCTGATAATGAAGAAGTGGGTAAAAAAAGGAACTCATTTTAGTTGTGTTGGTGCTGACATGGAAGGGAAGCAAGAAATAGATGAAAATATTTTTGGTGTTGCAAGAGTATATGTAGATGATATTAATCAAGCTGTAAATGTAGGAGAAACAGAAATTCCAGTTAAAAAAGGAATAATAACAAAAGAGAATATTATTGCTGAAATTGGTGATGTGATAACAGAAAGAGCTAAGGGAAGAATTAGTGATGATGATATCACTATTTATGATACAACAGGCATTGCACTTCAAGACCTATTGACTTCTAAGCTAGTTTTAGATATTTCAGAGGAAAAGGGATTAGGTGTAGAAGTAAATTTATAAGAATAATGGAGGCGAATTATTATGAAGATTAAAGATTTTGGTGTTGAAATTTGGATGGGATTATATGAAAATGATTGCGATTATAACTTAGCAGAGACTTGTGTAGAGTCATTAACCGTTGATCAGCTTTTAAATTATGCAGATAATAAGCAAAAAATCATTGACGAAATTTTAAATATGAAACTTACTTATGGTGCTATAGAAGGGTCTGATAGGTTAAGAATTGGAATTACAAGTTTATATGAAAATATGGATATTGAAAATATAACAATTACCCATGGTGCAATTGGAGCAAATGCCCTTTCTATTATGACATTAGTTGAACCAGGTGATAGAGTAATTTCAGTTCTTCCTACCTATCAACAGCATTATTCTATTCCAGAATCAATAGGTGCTGATGTAAAGATATTACAATTAAGACCAGAAAATAATTTTTTACCTGATCTAGATGAATTAAGGGTCTATATTAATAATAATACAAAGCTTATTTGTATCAATAATCCCAATAATCCAACTGGAGCATTAATGGATAAGGATTTTTTAATGGAAATAGTGGAAATTGCAAAACAATATGATGCTTATATCCTTTGCGATGAGGTTTATAGGGGACTAAATCATGAAGGGGAGAGCTTTACCACTTCAATTGTAGATTTATATGAAAAGGGTATTAGTACTGGAAGTATGTCTAAAACATTTTCTTTAGCAGGATTAAGAATTGGTTGGGTAGCTGGACCAAAGGAATTTATTAAAAGTGTAAATAAACAAAGAGATTATCATATCATCAGCTGTGGAATGATTGACGATAGGTTGGCTACCATTGCAATAGAAAATAAGGAAGCAATAATTAAAAGAAATCTTGGAATAGTTAGAAAGAATCTTGAGACCCTAGATAAATGGATAGCAAATGAGCCTTTGATAACATATGTCAAACCAAAGGCTGGAACAACAGCATTTTTAAAATATGATATTGATATGCCTTCTGAAGAATTCTGTTTAAGGTTGCTCAAAGAAAAAAGTGTTATGTTACTACCTGGTAAGGCATTAGATATGGAAGGTTATTTAAGAATAGGCTTTGCAAACACTCCTAAGATTATTGAAGAAGGATTAGAAAAAATTTCTGAGTTTCTAAAAGAACTATAGGATTTAGTAATGAATCTAAGTATGAAAGGAAGTCAGCTATGTTTAGTTATCTTGATGTAGTAAAAGCATATGAAAGAATAAAAGATAAAATATATAAGACGCCCTTAGATAAATCAATTTATTTAAGCAATGAAAATACAAATTATTACTTAAAACTGGAGTGCCTTCAGCCAGTTAAGAGTTTTAAGCTTAGAGGAGCTTTGAGCAAATTAACTACACTTACAGAAGAAGAAAAGAAAAGAGGAGTTGTTGCAATATCCTCAGGAAATCATGGTGCGGCGGTTAGTTATGCTTCTAAATTATTAGGAATAGATAATGTCATGATATTTGTATCTAAGGCTACTCCCCAAAGTAAAATAGAAAAAATTAGATATTATGGTGGCAATGTTAAGATTGCTGGTGAGAATTATGATGAAGTACATGAATATGGAATGAAACATATAAAAGATTATGATATGACTTATATAGATGCATATTACAATGATCCTATTGTATATGCAGGACAAGGAACAGTGGCTCTTGAGATATTTGAGCAAAATCCAAATATTGATACAATACTAGTCCCAATTGGTGGTGGAGGATTGATAACTGGAATAAGTGTTGCTGCAAAGACAATCAATCCAGATGTTAAAATTATTGGAGTGCAAACAGAAGCTTGTCCAGCTATGATAAAAGCTCTTGAAGATAACGTATTTTATGATACTTATCCAACTAAACCGAGTATTTGTGAAGCGTTAGTTGGAGGTGTTGGAGAATTAGCCTATCAAATGGCAAGGGATTATATTGATGATATTATTGAAGTTCATGAATCCTTTATTGAAAAAGCTGTTGCACATATTATCAAAAAAGAAAAAGTTATAGCGGAGCCTTCAAGTGCTATTACTATTGCTGCTATTATGCAACAGTCAAAAAAAATAGATGGAAGAAATATAGCTTTAGTCATTTCAGGTGGGAATATAGACAAAGATTTAATGGTAAGTCTCCTAAATAAGCATTAATTTGTTTTAGTGAAGAATTAGAGAGTATAGGATTGTTTTCATTAACATATCTAAGTTGTGCAAAAATCTATTTGATTTTGCATAACTTAGATAAAAAAGCAATATAAATTGAGATGGATTAAAGGGGGAGTTATGATTATGAATAAGAAATCTTTTCTACTAATACTTGTATTTATTTTAATTCTTTCTGCTTCAATTCCAGTTTTAGCAGCCACGGAAGAAGCTGATACTATAAGTTTTGGATGGCTAAGCTTATTACCACCACTTATTGCGATAGTTTTAGCATTTCTTACAAAACAAGTTGTTCTATCTATGTTCATAGGAGTTTTTTGTGGAGCTATAATGTTGAATGAATGGAACCCATTTTATGGATTTCTAAGAACTCTAGATAAGTATATGATTGGTTCTTTAGCTGATTCATGGTATGCAGCTATTATCATATTTACACTTACAATAGGCGGAATGATAGGTATAATAACAAAGATGGGTGGTACTCAAGCCATCGCAAATAAACTGATGAAAAAAGCTAAAACACCTGTAAGTGCTCAAATTGTAACAGCTGTGCTTGGATGTATAGTGTTCTTTGATGACTTGGCAAATCTTCTTGTTGTAGGACCAACTATGAGACCATTAACAGATAAATTAAAGGTTTCTAGAGAAAAACTAGCATATATAGTTGACTCTACAGCTTCACCTATTGCTGGTATGGCACTTATTTCAACATGGATTGGATTTGAACTAGGTATTATAAATAATGCATTTGAAGCAATTGGAGTCAAGGCTAATGTGTATGAAGTATATTTAAGAAGTATACCATACTATTTTTACAATATTTTTGCTTTAGCATTAGTATTTATATTAGCCTATAAAGCAAAGGATTTTGGACCTATGTACGAAGCTGAAAAAAGAGCTAGATTGACTGGAAAACTTATAGCTGACGATGCTATACCATTATCTACTAGTGATATAGATGCAAAAGTATCTGAATCAGAAAAAGGTTTTCGGGCATACAATGCTTTAATTCCTATTATCACATTAGTAGGTATCTCTTTTATAGGACTTTGGTATAATGGATATCTAAGTAGTGATCCAGGAACTAATCCTTTTACTTGGGAGGGAATTAGGACATGCTTTGGCAATGCTGATTCTAGTGTTGTACTAGTTTGGGGTTCAGTTACTGCAAGTATAGTAGCAGGTATATTGGCACTTTCTCAAAAGATTTTAACTCTAAAAGAAACTTTCGATGCTTGGTTTGAAGGAGCAAAAGGGCTATTAGACGTTAGTGTTATATTGGTTCTATCTTGGTCATTGGGAAGTGTTATTTCTGATATAGGAACTGCAAAATTCTTGGTTGGGGTAGTGTCTAAGAGCAGTATTCCGGGAGGTATATTACCTGTTATTATATTCATTATATCTTGCTTAGTAGCATTTTCAACAGGTACAGCATGGGGTACCATGACTATAGTTCTTCCTTTAGCTGTTCCATTAGCAGCTTCATTTGTAAGTGGTAATCCATCAGAATCACACTTAGTTTTGGCTTCTTTAAGTTCAGTTCTAGCAGGTGCTATCTTCGGGGATCATTGTTCTCCAATTTCAGATACTACTATACTTTCTTCAATGTCATCTGGGTCAGATCATCTACATCATGTTAAAACACAGATTCCTTATGCATTAACGGGAGCTGGATTAGCTATTGGTGGTTATCTACTGACTGGTTTGCTAAACATAAGTGCAATAATAATAATACCTTTAGGGATAGCAGGTATATTTGCAATTGTTCATTTCTATGGCAAGAGTACTAAAACAGAAGATTTGAAGAAATCCCAGGAACTACAAGAAAGTATATAATATATAAAATAAAGGGTCAGGCTAAACTTTAAACTTTATTCGATAAATTAGTAAAGTCTGACCCCCATAAATCCTGTAGGTAATATTCATTATGGATATACAGGAAGATCAGTAGGTTTTAGCCAGTTTACTTTGAAATCAGCTGCTGGATTAATTCAGGTTCTTAGTGGAACAGCTAAAAAAGAATGGTTTAATAGCTATTTTGATTATCCTAAAGATCAATATTCTATACAACGAGGCATTGATATGTATAATATGGGATTATAAAAATAAATTCTTATAAATAAAGGGGTGTAGGGAATAGAGATAGTTTATTTCAATGTTAATAATGTGTATTTGAAGTATTAGATGCTGATTGACTTGTAAAACTTTGGAGATGATAAAAATGTCTTTGAGATTGTTGAAAATAGTTAAAGAATTTGTCGGATTATTAGCAATTATATTATTAATAATTGTTTTATTTTATTATTTTGCTTTTTATGATATGAGTTTGTTGCCTAAAGGCAAGCTAATAAATGAAGTTTATTCTCATAATAGCCAATATATTTCCAAATTTCATATAGTTGAAACAGCAAAACTATGCCTTAAAGTTGATATAGTAAATACTAAAACATATAAAACTAAAACTATATATTGGAGTTAGAATGAAGGTTATAATTGTCATATAGAATTATTAGATAATGAGTATATTCTAATAAATGGAATAAAAATGAATACTGTCACTTGTAATAGAAAAGTTGATTCAGATGATAAATATAAGTAAAGTGTTAGAGTTAAACAACTTTAAGGTTAAATTAATTTAAAATTTTGTGATAATAGTGGATTTTAGTCCATTTTTAGTTGCATTGATAATTTTATATCATGTAGATGAGAAAATTGTAACTGTTATGTACCTTATACTTTTTACAACGATGATATCTTTTTCGTTTGGTAAAGGTCAATTATGAAATGATGAGATATTATGAAGAATTGAATATCAATAAATAGAAAATATTTTTAATTTTAGTGAGCAAAACCATGTCTATTTTGTCTTTGACAATTGGGTTATGGAGTATATTGACTATCATTATAATATATGTATGATAAGAAATAAGAGGAGCAGATTTTACAAATTCTCATAATATTTAATACTCCTAAATATATAAATTATACATTTCATATGAAAATATATGAAGTGTTTTCTATTGAATTAAAAATAGAAAAATTTTTAAATGTAGAGGGGAAAAACGGGTAAGCTCCTATTATTTCTGCGAAATACTATCATTATTTTATCAGAACACATGTGAAGTACATGGTAAGGATATATAGGAAGGATAATTAAAAATATAAATAAACAATCAATAAATTTGAACTAGGTGAAGATACCTAAGAATATAAGAGAAAAGCTACTTAATAACGTATGGTGTACAAATTGTAGTGATGTAGTTAGAGTAGTTGAATATTCTATATAAGATAATAAGTTAGGTTTAATTATTAAAGGTAAATGTGCAACTTTTGGTGGTGAAGTAGTAAGAGTTGTTGAAAATGGATAAAACTTAGGCATTATAAAGGGCATCTATCATGAATGGTAGGTGCTTTTTTAATGTGTAAATAATTAAATCTAAATTAATTCTCTAAATTAATCCTATAAATTTCATAAAAATCATTGACTAAGACAATAAAATATAAATTTGGGGTGAATGTTTGTTAGGATTGGAATATATTCTGAGTCTATATAATATACAGCATATAGAACTCGCAGAAAAACTAGGAATAAGGAAGCAGAGTATAAACATGTGGATTAAAAAGAAACCAAAAATTCCTAAAAAATATCTCCCCATACTTGAAGAACTTTTTGGATTATATAAAAAATATTTTATTAAAGATTTAAAAACTAGAAATCCAAAAAAACTAAAAAGAAATTTAAAGCCAGTTATAAAGAAACATGAACAACAATTTATGAAAGGGGAGCAGGTCAGGGTTGAAAAGTTGAATTATACTATGCTAATCAACTTTTTACCCCTAACCCTATTGGACTTCTGTCAAACGAAACGTCCCCTCGTTATGTTCTATTGTCGTCCCCTTGTCAAAATATTAATTTGTATTTGGTGCCACTATTGCTGATTCTAGAACCAATGATGCCCCTTTTCCCATTGAAGTTATCAAATAATGATCAAAATCTGTTTAGAAACTGTTCTTGCTAATATTATATATATAACTTGAAAATGGGCCGAGTTTCAAACCATTGTTATCTACAAATCTAATAAGAAGAATAGAAAAAAGTTTGAAAATGCAATATCCAACAATTACACCTGTAAAGTTGAATATTATATCATTAATATCTATAATTCTATAAGTATATTCTAGATATAATGAGATTATAAGTTGTAAACTTTCTACAATGATGCCGAAAAAAACACTTAAAACAAGTAATTTTCTCTTGGTAATTTTTGTGATAAAAGCAATTCCGAAACCAAAAGGGATTGATAATAATATATTATAAAGTACTTGTTTTTCTAACAAAGATTGAAAAGATATATTATTAAAAGGAATCATATTGATACCGTCTGAAAATACACAATTGTCCTTAAATACCTCGGCCATATCTAGAGGTATTGGGAATATTGTATATTTCAGTACATTTATCAAATATATATAAAAGACGGAGAAAAAAAACAAATAGATATTTGTTTTTTTTGTTACACATTTAATATAAATACATAAAACTGCTAGTATTAATATTCCTATAATTATAGTTACTATATCGAAATCTATCATCTACATAACTCTCCTTTATTATCTATTTATGTTTTAGATTATATTATATTTTTTAAAAGTAACCTCATAATTATGAGGTTACTTTTAAAAAATAAATTAATTACACCCTACTACTTTGTTTTTAATGTTCCTTCACCCTTAAGATCATTATAGTCATCTTGAGCTTTAGCAAAAATTAAGTAATACTTACCAGCAGGTTGCTTTCCAAAATCTTTAGAGAATTTTTTAGCTTTATCTAAAGTAGAATATGGTTGCACTTTAAAACTTCCTACTTTTCTATCTATTCCTTTTACATCTTCATAAACGTATACATAAACTTTTGCAGGAGTGGTTGAATGTCCTGAACCTTTTTTATAGACCCACATTGAACCTTCTATTTCCATAGTTCCTTTGGATAATGTGTGAATCTCTTTATTGTCCTTACCATTTACTTCTCTGTACTTCATTGTGAACTCCCAATTTTCACTGTTTGCAAAAACTGGAATACACATTACTGATAAGATAGTGAGCACCAGTAAAAAACTTAACATCTTTTGTTTCATTATCAAAACTCCCTTTCAAAATAATTTAAGTTGCAACTAAACTTTTATGTACACATATTAAATAATAACATAAAAAAAGAAAAAATTGTAGAAAAATGTAATAAAATCAAATAATTAATAAAATTTTAAAATTTAGGAATTATCAACTACATCTTAAATTTGTGTTTAAGATACTCTTGAGTCAAATCATTGAAAAACCTTACTTTCGTATATGTGGCATGTGAACGTCAAACTGTGCGAAAAATCTCATTTATATTACTAAAATTTCTAATGGCACGGGGACGTCAGACTGTGGAAAAATTATTTTTATTGAGAATCTATATACAATATATTGTAGTGTTTTGTAATCAAGCCTTCTTTATATAGTATATAGATTTTATTACACTACCATTTTTACGTAGCCTGACGTCCCTTTGTCATTCTTCTGTTCCCTCCGACTAACCTAATGCTGACTTAGCAGAGTCAGGTAGCCCATTAGGCGGAGTGAGTTCTAATATACGAGGATGATTGATAGGTAAAGCCGCTAGGGGAGAGTCCATTTCCCCCTAATCCTATAATGGAAGGAGGTATACCCATGAAACTCTATGTCGGTATTGATGTTAGTTCTTTTGATTTAAAGGTTTGTTTTATGGATGGTGATGGAAATATCCTTAAAAGGAGCACCAATCCAAACAACCCTTCGAGTACAGATGCCATTGCTAAAGAAATTTTATCTTTAACTCATAATGTAACTAGTCCCATTATTCAAATTGGTATGGAATCAACTTCTGTTTATTCTTGGCACCCAGCCATTTATTTAAGTCAAGATCCTTCTCTTAAAGAACTTGAAGCCAAGATATATACTATTAATCCTAAGCTAATTAAGGATTTTAAAGAAGCTTATCCTGACTTAGATAAAACCGATACTGTAGATGCTTTTATCATCGCTGATCGTCTTCGTTTTGGCAGACTAACCTTTTCTGCCATTCAAACTGAACAAGTGATTGCACTTCAACGCCTATCTAGAATGAGGTTTCACCTTGCTTACAACCTTACTAGAGAAAAACAATATTTTCTCCAGAATCTCTTCTTTAAGTGCAGTGCTTTTAAACAAGAAGTTGATTCATCTGTATTTGGTAATGCTATATTAGAGCTACTTCTTGAAAGATTTACTCTTGATGAAATTAGCTCTATGGATACCTTTGATTTAGCTACTTATCTTTCTACAAAGGGCAAAAATCACTTTGATGACCCTGAGGGGGTAGCTAAATGTATTCAGAAAGCCGCTAGGTCTTCCTATCGTTTGTCTAAGTGCGTTGAAGATTCTATAAATATTCTCTTAGCCACTTCTATAGAATCTATTCGCTCTATTACTAGACAGATTAAAGAGCTTGATAAGTCTATTGCTAGACTTATGGATGGCATTCCTAATACTTTACAGTCCATACCTGGTATTGGACCCGTTTATTCTGCTGGTATTTTAGCCGAAATAGGTGACATTCACCGTTTTAAGAATGAAGCTTCTGTGGCTAAATATGCTGGCCTTACTTGGCCCAAGCGTCAATCAGGCACTTAAAAGCAGAAAATACAAAGCTTATTCGTTCTGGTGACAGATATCTTCGCTATTATCTAGTTGAGGCAGTAGGTTCGGTAAGGCGCTATGATTCTGAATTTAATACTTTTTATCAGAAAAAATACAATGAAGCTTTGAAGCATAAACACAAAAGAGCCCTCGTTCTTACTGCAAGAAAATTTGTGCGTCTGGTCGATGTGCTGCTACGGAAAGACCAACTCTATTCGCCAAGAAGGAAGGTGAATAGTTAAGCAAACGCCTGCATAATTTTTCTTAAATTATTTCCTAGTTTTTCTATTTTAGACTAGGGCTGGTTTAGTGTTGCCTTTTTTGCCCTAACGGGCTTAGAAAATTTCCAATTTATTTGTTTTTTACTCTTGACATATTACCGTAGGACTATTCATATTTATAGAATAAGAGGTGACAAATAGACCAAGTTTTTATGCCTTTCTTAGTAATCTATATATAAATTTTATATTGTAATCATATTGGCTTAAATTAACGACTATAATATTGTAACTAAATTATTTCTTCAATCCATTTCTTTAGACGTAATATAGCCTCTTCTTTATCATGTTTTAATGGATCTTTGAACTCTATCTGACCTAAAATTTCATTTTCTTTAAGCTGTTCCTTTAACATATTGAATGCTTTACCATTACCACCTCCGGCATGACAACAGAAAAGAGCAATTTTTTTTCCAGTTATTTTAGTTTTGTCTAAAAAAGAATTAATAGCTGGCGTATACCTGCTTGCCCATATTGGTGTCCCAAGAAATATTATGTCATAATCATTTGGATTTTTATTGATTGGCATTAGCTCTGGTTTTTTACCCGTAACAACCTGTCTACCGCCCCAAATAAACCTCATAAATCCCTTTGATTTTATATCCTCTTTAGGCTTCAATTCCAGTAAATCCCCTCCAGTTATGTCACTGATGTTTTCTGCTATAAATCTTGTATTTCCCTCTAGCGAATAAAATATGATAAGTTTTTTTAATTTTTTACCTTCCATATTAACTCTCCTCTCTATATTTCTATACCTCTTCATATCTAAAGCAATCCATTAAATGGTCATTTACCATTCCTACGGCTTGCATATAGGCATAACAAATAGTTGGTCCTACAAATTTGAATCCCCTTTTTTTCAAGTCCTTACTCATGGCTTCAGATTCTGGTGTCTTAGCTGGTATATCTTCTAAGCTCTTGAAGCTATTTTTTATTGTTTTTCCTCCAACAAATTGCCATATGTATTTATCAAAACTCCCAAACTCTTTTTGCACCTCTAAGAAAGCTTTAGCGTTCGCCACAGCTGCCTCAATTTTTCTTCTATTTCTAATTATCCCTTTATTGTCTAACAACTCTTGTATTTTCTTTTCATCATACTTAGCTACTTTTTGTGGTTCAAAGTTATCAAAGGCTTTTCTATAATTTTCTCTTCTCTTTAAAATAGTTATCCAACTCAGTCCAGCCTGTGCTCCTTCCAAAATTATGAACTCAAAATGCTTTCTATCATCGTGTACAGGAACTCCCCATTCTTTATCATGATATTCAATATATATGGAATCATTTCCAGCCCAATCACATCTTTTTTGCATAATTCTATTCCTCCTTCATCCTCCTAACAATAGACTGTCCAGCTAACCTCCCCATTGAAAAAGCAGCCTGAATATTATATCCACCCGTATCTCCATCTATATCAAGTACCTCACCAGCAAAATACAAGCCTGGAATAATACGTGACTCTAAGGTTTTAGGATTGACTTCCTTTAAAGATACTCCGCCCTTTGTTGCCATTGCAATATGAAAATCCCCTAATTTTTCTACCTCCATAGTAAAATTAGTAAGCATTTGGATTAGACTATTTCTTCTTTTTTTATCTAACTCAGCACACTTCAAATTCTCAGGAATACAAGCAAGTTTCAACAATGTATCAATAAATCTCTTAGGTAATAAATATTCTTTTAGCACTGTCTTTACCAGCAATTTACCATTTGATTGAATATTTTCTATAAACCTTGTCCTAAATCCTTCTTCATTTTCTGTTCCTATAAAATTAATTTTTAGAATATCTCCAGGTAAAATATATCTAGAAAAATTAAGAATTCCTGGTCCTGAAATATTTCTATGGGTTAAAAGTATATCTCCCTTATAGTTTTTTATCTTCTTATTATTCCTCCATAAGGCAACGGGTATGTTTTCAAAGGAAATCCCTGAAAGTTCAGAAAACGGATAATCCTTTATATATAATGGCGTAAGTGAAGGCATGGGTTTCTCAATACTATGCCCCAAACCCTTAGCAAAAATGTATCCATCTCCCGTTGAACCAGTATTGCCATAGGATTTACCACCAGTAGCTATAACCAAATATTTTGATTTATATTCTCCCTCCTTTGTTTTAACAAAAAAACTTAAGTTTTCTTCATTATAGTTAACATCTTCTACTCTTTGATTATACTTTATATCTACTTTTTTCTTTTCACATTCCTTAAGCAATATACTTAAAACGTCAACTGCCTTTAATGTGCTTGGAAATATCTTACCCTTTTCATTACTTATAAAATCTAAGCCTCTCTTTCTGAAAAAACTTAATAAATCATCATTAGTAAAATTGTATAAAGAATGCTTTAAAAACCTTCCGTTATCTCCATAGTAATTTAAAAAATCCTTAATCCTTCCTTCATGAGTTAAATTACACTGCCCTGCCCCAGAAATCAAAAGCTTTCTTCCAGCTGAAAAATTCCTCTCTAAAACCAAAATGCTTCTATTTTCTCCTCCTGAGTTTATCGCAGCAAATAGCCCTGCTGGACCTGCTCCAATAATTATTACATCATAATTTTTCATTGATTTACCTCCGATTCGTTCATATTCTTAAAGAACAAAACAATTATCCTAAATAACATTTAAATTGCTACTAGTTTTTCCATATATTAAGAATTATTTCCATAAAAAATATTTTATATTGTTGACAAGATATCCAATCAATATTATAATTCTATAAAAATAATATCATTAAATTCTATGAGTGGAAATAGTAGGCAAGACATGAAACTATAGCGAGTTGGGAATGGTGGAAGCCTAACGTGGATTGCTTGTTGAATGGTTCCATGAGAAGCAGTGTGAAATCCCTTGAGAGTATCACTAGCCGTAGGTCTTACGTTATAAAGACAGGGTATCGAATTAGCAAGGCTATTTCTGTACCTGAAAGAGTGAGATAGATTATACTATCTAAAATAGGTGGCAACACGGAATATAAGCATTTCGTCCTATAGGCATGGACGAGGTGCTTTTTTAATTAATAATGTTGCAGACTTTTTAAGCAATAATCTATCTAATTAGGGTGGCACCGCGAAAACATAGACATTTCGTCCCTTTTATAGGGATGAAATGTCTTTTTGTATTGCAAGCTCCATGTTACAAGTCACAAATTTTCTAGTTTTTCTTTAAGAGCTAACTATATAAAACCAATATGTTGAATTCTACAAACATGAAAAAATAGATTATACGAATAGCAAAATTAGAAATCTTACGAGTTATTTTAAAAAAGCTTCAACCTAATAGAACAACCTAAATACTTGGAACTTGCATTTTAGAACTTGTAACTCTATAAAAAAGGAGGAATCATATTGTCTCATAATGATTTTGGAAAAATTAAACAAATATTTAAATCTTCAAAGCTTCTTGTTCTTTCTACTGAAATAATAGAAGCCATAGAAACACCAATTTCATTATTTAAAAAACTTTGTAATAACGAAAAAAGCTATCTCCTAGAAAGTGTAAAAACCATTGACAAATGGGGAAGATACTCTTATATCGGAAGAAACCCTTTTATAGAAGTTAAGGGATATGCTGATAAAGTTTATATATATAAAGAAAACCAGATCATTGAAAAAACAGGTAAGCCATTAGGAATCATAAAATCTTTAATAGAAGAATATAAAATGCCTTTAATTAATAATATGCCTGATTTCATCGGAGGTGCAGTTGGATATATAGGATACGACATAATAAGAAGCTATGAAAAATTAAATAATATAAATCCTGATAATATAAAAATGCCTGATATTCATCTTTTGTTCATGGAAGAAATGATTGTCTATGATCATTTAAAAGAAAAAATAATAATTATAGTTAACCTTCCCATATCATCTAATGCAAAAAGTGTATATGAAACCGCATCAAACAGGCTTCAAAAAATTAAAAATGAAATCTTAAGTAGCCGTTATATTTTAAATGACAATCAAAAAACAAAATCTAGAGAATTTAACTATAAAAGCAATGAAAGCAAAAATGGCTTCATGAAAAAAGTTCTACATGCCAAGAAATATATAAAGGCTGGAGATATATTTCAGGTGGTTTTATCCCAAAGATTACAGGTAGAAACAGATGTTAATCCATTTAATGTATATAAAACATTAAGGACTCTAAATCCTTCACCCTATATGTTTTATATAGATTTTCAAGATTATCATTTGGTAGGCTCCTCTCCAGAGATACTAGTAAAAGTCAAGGGAGATATCATAGAAACCTGTCCTATAGCTGGAACAAGACCTAGAGGCAAGACCCCTAAAGAAGATGCAAAGTTGGCTGATGAACTGCTAAATGATGAAAAAGAACTGGCTGAACACTTGATGCTGGTAGATCTATCAAGAAATGATATTGGAAAAATATCAGAATTTGGTACTGTAAACTTAACAAATTATATGGAAATAAAGAAATATTCCCATGTTATGCATATTGTATCTAATGTTACTGGTAAGTTAAAAGAAGATTATGATATGTTTGATGCCTTAATATCCTGCTTACCTGCTGGAACAGTATCAGGTGCTCCAAAGATAAGGGCAATGGAAATAATAGGTGAATTGGAAAATCTCAAAAGAGGAGTATACGCAGGGGCAGTTGGCTATATAGGCTTAAATGGAAATATGGATACCTGTATTGCCATTAGAACCATAGTATTTAAAAATAACAAAGCATTTATTCAAGCCGGTGCTGGAATTGTTGCAGATTCAGACCCAGAAAGTGAATACTTTGAAACCCTTAGAAAAGCAAAAGCACTTATGGAAGCTATAAAAATAACAGGGGAGGGCTTGGCATGATAGTAATAATAGATAATTACGATTCTTTTACCTACAATCTTTATCAATATATTGGCGAAATTAATCCAAATATAAAGGTATTTAGAAATGACAAAGTAACGATAGAAGAATTAAAAAAATTGGACATATCCCATATTGTTATTTCTCCTGGTCCCGGTACACCAAAGAATTCAGGAATATCAAAAAATGTAATTAAAGAATTTGGATGCAATATTCCTATACTTGGTGTATGTCTTGGGCATCAAACCATTGGAGAAATCTATGGATGCAAAATTACTAATGCAAAGGAGCTTATCCACGGGAAAACCTCAATAATCTATCATAATGGTGAAGATATTTTTAGGGGAATTAAAAATCCTTTAAAAGTAACAAGGTATCATTCTTTAATAGTCGATAATCATTCTGATTCAGATGAATTAATCTTTACTGCTAAAACTGAAGATGGTGTAATCATGGCATTAAGACATAAAATTTATCCTATTTTTGGCGTACAGTTTCATCCCGAAGCTATTGCTACAAATAGCGGAAAGCAAATAATTGAAAATTTTCTTAGATTTTAAAGATTAGGAGGTAAATAAATGCTTAAATTTGCAATAAATAAACTTATAAATAACCAAGACTTAACGGAAGAAGAAATGATACAGGCTATGAATATCATTATGGATGGTAATGCTACAGATTCACAAATTGGTAGCTTTTTAACAGCTCTGCATATGAAAGGTGAAACTGTAGAAGAAATTACCGGCGGAGCTAGGGTAATGAGAAATAAGGCTGCCAAAGTAGAAATTGAAAATGACTATGCAATAGACACATGTGGCACAGGCGGAGATAGAGGCAATAGCTTTAATGTTTCAACAGTGGTTGCAATAATCGCAGCTGCTACTGGAATCAAGGTTGTAAAGCATGGTAATCGTTCAGTTTCCAGCAAATGTGGTAGTGCTGATGTATTGGAAACCCTGGGAATTAATATTGAATTAGACCCCATCAAGGTTAAAAAATGTACAGACGAGATTAACATAGGATTTATGTTTGCTCCTAAGTTTCATAAGGCTATGAAAAATGTAATAGGTCCAAGACGAGAATTAGGTATCCGAACTGTTTTTAATGTGCTTGGTCCCCTTACAAACCCAGCTATGGTTAAAAAACAAGTTCTAGGAGTCTTTGATGAAAATTATACGGAGCTTATGGCAGGAGTATTGAAAAATCTAGGTGCTAAACGGGCAATGGTTGTCCACGGGCTAGACGGCTTAGATGAAATTACTATTACTACAAAAACTAAGGTTTCTGAGTTAAAGAATAATAAAATATCCACCTATTACATTGACCCTAGGGATTATGGCTTTGAATTAGGCTTAGCAGAAGATTTGACAGGCGGTTATCCCAAAGAAAATGCAGAGATCATTTTAAATATATTAAAGGGTGAAAAAAGCCCAAGGAGAGACATGGTTTTACTTAATGCCGCGGCAGCCATATATATTGGAGGAAAGGCAAGTTCTTTTTCTGATGGAATAGAAAAAGCTAAAGAAGCTATAGACAAAGGTCTTGCCTTAGAAAAATTAAGTCAATTTATCAAACTTAGTCAGGAGCTGGCAGTATGATTTTAGATAAAATAGTTACCTATAAGAAAAAAAAGGTGAAGGAAGAAAAAGAGATAACTCCAATTAAGCAAATACTCCCTGTAATACAAAATTGTGAAGATAGAAGAAACTTTAAAAATGCCTTTGAAAAAAAAGAGGGCTTGAGCATAATAGCTGAAATAAAAAAGGCTTCCCCTTCAAAGGGAATAATTAAAGAAAATTTTAATCCCTTAGAAATAGCTAAAGCTTATACACATAATAAAGCCGAAGCAATATCCGTGCTCACCGAGGATAAATTTTTTTGGGGTGATAACTCATATTTAAATAAAGTTAGAAATATTACTTCTGCCCCCTTGCTTAGAAAGGATTTTATCATTGAACCCTATCAGATATATCAATCAAAGATGTTAGGAGCAGATGCAATATTACTTATAGTTTCAATACTCTCAAAAAACAAATTAATTGAGTTTCAAAAAATTGCAAGAAGCATAAACCTCAGTTGTTTAGTAGAAGTCCATGATAGATTTGAGCTGGAAATTGCTTTGGAAAGCGATGCAGAGATTATTGGTATCAATAATAGAAACCTAAAAACCTTTGAAACCTCCATTGATACTACAAAAAAACTGATAAAATACATACCTAAATCTAAGATAGTAATAAGCGAAAGCGGTATTAATACAAGAAGTGATATGAAATTTCTTGAATCAATAGGAGTAAAAGGAGTTCTCATTGGTGAAAGCTTTATGAGAGCAAATTCTATAAAAGATAAGTTTAAAGAACTTAGGGGGATATAAATTGACTAAAATAAAAATATGTGGCTTAAAACATAAAAATGACATACTCTATGTAAATAAACTAAAACCTGACTATGTTGGATTTGTCTTTGCAAAAAGTAAAAGACAAATAAATAAATATAAAGCAAAAGAATTAATTGATAGGCTTGATAAAAATATCAAAACCGTTGGAGTATTTTTAAACAATCCTGCTGATATAGTTAAAGAAATAGCTGAGTTTTGCGGTTTAGATATCATACAGCTTCATGGTGATGAAACGCCGGAATACTGTGATTTATTTAATAAAGAAACATGGAAGGCTTTTAAAGTCAAAAATAAACATAGCTTAAAAAAGCTAAATAATTATAAGACTAAAGGATATTTATTAGATACCTACATTAAAGGCGCATATGGAGGTACAGGAAAAACATTTAACTGGAACTTGGCCTCTAAAATCAGTAAAGAAAAATTTATTATATTAGCCGGCGGTCTTTCTGAGGAAAACATAGAAAAAGCTATCACTATTGTAAAGCCAGCAGTAGTAGATGTAAGCAGCAGCGTTGAAACAAATGGCCATAAAGACTTTGCCAAAATGAAAAAATTTATTGAAAGGGTGAGAAAAATAAAATGAATACAAAAGAATTACCTAAAAGATTTGGAAAATTTGGCGGACAATTCGTTCCAGAAACCTTGATGAGTGCTTTGATTGAATTGGAAAATGAATATATAAAAGCTAAAAATGATGAAAACTTTATAAAATTATTCAAATATTACCTAAAGGAGTATTCAGGGAGACCTACGCCATTGTATTTTGCTAAAAATCTTACCAAAAATCTTGGAGGGGGAAAAATATATCTTAAAAGAGAAGATTTAAACCATACTGGGGCTCACAAAATCAACAACGTTTTAGGCCAAGTTCTTTTGGCTAAAAGAATGAATAAAAAACGTATTATTGCAGAAACAGGGGCTGGTCAGCACGGTGTTGCAACTGCAACAGTATGTGCAATGTTTGATATTGCCTGTGAGGTATATATGGGTGAGGAAGATATTAAAAGGCAATCATTAAATGTATATAAAATGAAAATGCTGGGAGCTAAGGTTAACCCTGTTACTTCTGGTACAGGAACCTTAAAGGACGCCACAAATGAAGCTATAAGGGATTGGGTTGCAAATGTTAAGGATACCTTTTATGTAATAGGCTCCGTAGTAGGTCCCCATCCCTATCCAACTATTGTAAGAGATTTCCAAAGGATTATTGGTGATGAAGTAAATCAGCAAATTATGGAAAAAGAAAACAGACTTCCTGATTATCTTATTGCGTGCGTAGGAGGCGGCAGTAATGCAATGGGATTATTCTATCCCTTTTGTAATGAGGATAATATAAAAATATATGGTGTCGAAGCAGCAGGTCTAGGTATTGATACAGACAAACATGCTGCAACTATTACTAAAGGTTCTCTTGGCATTATACATGGAATGATGACCTATCTGTTACAAGATAAATACGGTCAAATTATGCCTGTTCATTCTATATCTGCCGGTCTTGATTATCCAGGTGTTGGGCCTGAACATGCTTACTTGCATACTACGAGAAAAGCTAAATACGTGTCTATTACCGACGATGAAGCAATACACGCCTTTAAATACTTGACTAAGATAGAAGGTATTATTCCAGCATTAGAAAGTGCCCATGCAATAGCTTATTTAATGAAGCTTGCACCAAAAACTAAAAAAGATGATATCATAGTTGTTAATTTGTCAGGTAGAGGCGATAAAGATATTCATACAATATCACAATATGGAGGTGTATTATAAATAAATGGAAAGTAGAATTACAAAAAAATTTAAAGAATTAAAATCAAATAATCAAAAAGCCCTCATAACATATATAACCTGCGGTGACCCTGATTTAGATACTACCATCGATTTAGTATTAGCAATGGAAAAAGCAGGAGCTGATATAATAGAACTCGGAATACCATATTCTGACCCATTAGCAGATGGTCCCACAATACAAAGAGCATCTCAAAGGGCTTTAAATTCTGGAACAAATATAGATTCTATTTTTGAAATGTTATCCAAATTAAGAAAAAATACAGACATACCGATAGCATTTTTACTATACTATAATTCTATTTTTGCATATGGAATTGAAGAATTTCTAAATAAATTCAGTGGCTCTGTAGACGGATTGATTATCCCAGATTTGCCCCTTGAAGAAAGAAAAGAGCTGCAAGAACTTTTAGAAAATCATCCTATAGATTTAATTCCCTTAGTTGCTCCCACGTCAGAGGATAGAATCAAAGAAATTGTTAAAGCTACCGATGGTTTCATCTACTGTATTTCCTCCCTTGGTGTAACAGGTAAAAGAGAAAAATTTAATTTAGATTTAAAATATTTCATTAATAAAATAAAAAATCATACAGATACTCCTACTGCCATTGGTTTTGGTATTTCTAACGAAAAAAACGTTAAAACTCTTAAAGATTTTGCTGATGGGCTTATTGTTGGAAGTACCATTGTGGAAAAAATTGAGGAAAGTATACAGACCAATAATAATGTAATAAAAAACGTATATGAATTTGTAAACAGATTGAAGGAGGCATTTTAGTACTAAAAAAAGAAATTGAACAACGCTTTTAAAACCTCTTGTGTTTAACCAAACTCAAGAGGTTTTTCATTATCTCTAATTTCATCATAATAATTCAACTTTTCAACCCTGACCCGTTTTGTTCTTTATTAACACTAAATCTATATAATACCCGCTTTAAACCCATGAGAATCATAGAAATTGTTAATACTTCTATACCATCTAATGTTATATAAAAGCTTAAAAAAAGTTTATATAAAAAATTAATAGCCCAAAACAATAAAATAAATTCAGTATTAATAATTACAGCAACATCTATATCTTTTTTTCTAAAAAGTAGAGCTATAATAATAGAAAAAGGAATTACTAAATACAAACCTATTAATTTAATCATATAAAAGTACTTTATATCTATTTCTCTCAACATAAACAATGAAAGGATGGCAAATAAAAATATCAATCTAGTTATATAATTTGGAATTCTATTAAATACAAAACTAAGTATATAAATAAATAAGCAAATAACAATATAAGTAATTAGATAATAAAGTTCTTTGCCTAATAAATTTAAATTTTTATTGTAGAGAATTGTTCCTATTAAATAAATATAAGTATCAAAGAAAATAAATAAGATTTTTTATAATTCATTTTAGTCTCCTAAATTTTCTGTTCATATTTTATTTTTTGTTAACTCCATAACTTAATCTTCCAAGCAATATTAATATAGTAGGAATAAAAGCCATAAATACATATATGATTTTTTCAATAAAAATCATTGAATCAACTAAAGTACTATATCCATAAAAAATTGCATAATTGAAAATATTATATAAAAACAATAATAATACGCCATTTTCTATTATTGATGAAACTAAATTAATTATTAATAATCCACCAGCAACTAAAATAAAATTAATCCCAAATATCACAGTTGCAAGCTTAAAAGATTTAATAATTGACATCCTTTTTAAAAGAAACCTTCCTATAATAAAATATAAAATAAATACTAATCCATAGTGAATAAAAATTGCTATAGGTTTTATTTGTCCATCTACTTTTGACATAAATTTATTTAAGAAAAATAAATCAATAATATAAATTACTATATTGATAATTATATGAAGACATATTATTGTTAAGATTTTACGTTTCATAATAATTAAACTCCTTTTAAATCATTTATTATTCTTTAAATCTAACTTATTCAAATAAATACTTTGCTGTTTTGTTTCTCGTATTTTTTCAACAACCCATTTATTCTCTAATTTCCATTCAGGGAAACTATATATTCCTACTAGAGCATCTTGTCCTTTTTCACCCGATTGAGATAATATAAATGCTTTTTCACCATCAACTTTTACTGATATTGTATGTTGTGGAATCATTAAAATTTTATTGATTTTATATGATTCTATATCCAAAATAGTTACTAAACCTCCATAATGAACTAGATGAAGCATATTATTATACTTAATGATATCCAATACAGGACCAGCAGGTATTACTTTCTTACTATTATTTAACTTAATATACTCAATTTTCCATGAATCAATATTAACTGTTACTAAATCTTGGTTATAATCTGAGTCAATGGGACTAGAGCCGATATATAATTTATCTTGGATTATTTCCATAAAGTTACATTGACCTATATTTTGAAATTCAATCTTATTTAAAATTTCCAAAGTATTTATATCAATAATATAAAGTGCTCGAGTAAATTCTTTTGTATCTAAATCATATATTTCACTTCTTACATAAATATATTTATCATCAAAAGTACATCTACTTAATAAACCATCTAGTTTTTCTTGTGATTTATTATTATTCTTTTATCACCTATGCGTCCTAGGGACCTAATTTGTATTGGTATATCTTTTTCAGCTGAGTTTAATTTTTTTGTATCTAACGGTTTGAGATTTAAACCTAGCACATGGAAATTAAATAATTTTCTCAAATTCTATCTCATGTAATATAGGAATATCATCATAACCTATCATTGGAATTTCAGGTTTTATCTTTCTTGCTTCATTTACTGAATTTGTATATAATGCTTTCATATTGAATCCACGTTTTTGGTAGAATCTTATTGCTCTTATATTGTCATTAGTTGTTATAAGCCATACTCTATTGCATCCCTCTTTTTTAGCAATTTTAATAACTTCTTCAACTAATTTAGTACCCAGACCCTTATTTTCATATAAGCTATCAAGAGAAACTATTTCACACTCTTTATTTTCCATATTATATGTTACAAGTCCTATAATTTTGTTATCTTCTATTACTATATAACCAGATAGTAATTCCATGTTATAAACCCTTCCTTTTACTACCATAATTCCTGAACCCCAATTCTCTTTTATAAATTTGACAACATCTTTTCTTAATACATCATTTATTCTTTTTATTTCCACATTAACCCACTCCTCTTCAACTAAGATATAGGTACGTTTCATATGTCTTCTGCTTAATCATATGTTTTTTAAATTATTATTAGGTTGTTGAATAACTATTTTTACCAAAAGTAAAATGCTATATTTTGGCTATCAAAAGTATTTTTTTATAAAAATACTTCAAATTTTATAATATATATAATGTAGAGAATTAGCAGAATTATTAATTTCCAAATTTAGTTATTCAACAACCTATATTATAACCGAGACAAACGAAACGTCCCCTTGTCATATTTTCAACAACCTATATTATAACCGAGACAAACGAAACGTCCCCTTGTCATACTAACTATTACATTGCTCAGAATCATTTAAAAGCTCTAATTTACTTTCACTTAGCTCAGCTAGATAGTTTAAGAGACATTCATGATTTTATGGAATCTGATTCAGACCTAAATGAACTGATAAATCTTGTTAGTCTTGGCTCTTTATCAAATTACAACAATAACATAAATTTCGAAGTATATATCCCTTTGTTGAATCAAATTATCGCTACAGCTATGAATCAACTATCTATAGACCATAAAATCAAGGAGTTCGGATCTGTTAAAATCATTGATTCTTCAACAGTTAG
>NZ_FRAG01000053.1 GCF_900142245.1 Paramaledivibacter caminithermalis DSM 15212
CTTCTACAGCATTTGGAACTTTATAGTTTAAAGGTATCTCCTTAATCTGAATATTCTCTTTTATAACTTCGTCTGTAAGTACTGTGTATTTACTGATCTCTTTTCCTTCTTTTACAAATGCTACATTAACTTTTGCCATATACTGTTCATCAATCTTACTTCTAATATCCCTTTCAACTTTTTTCATGACTTTAGGAATTTTTATGTTGTTGTAATAAAAAATTAAAGCTGCAATTAAAATACAACTAATAGCTATTATCAATAAATTTTTTTTATTTGTTTTTTTCAATTGTTAATATTCTCCTTTCTTCATGGTGAAATTAAAAATGTTATTGATTTTATTAAAAAAATTATTTTTTTTATTGGAATTACTAATATAATAATTGCGAGATATTTTTAAATAATCTTCTCTTAAAAGATTATCTTCTATATTTACTGTAGGAATTCGTTCAGCTAGCCCTTGGATAACAGATTTATAATCATCTTTTACAGTAAATATATTATTAATATTTAAAGAAAAACTTATTTTGTCAGTTACATAGATGTTTTTGAACAATTTTTTTATATCTTTCTCATTTGGATCAGCTTCTACATATCTATTAATTACTAAATCAACTTCATCTAAAAAATTTTTATAATTATATAATTTTTGAGGTAATCTATTTAAAAGATTAATTTGTTGATTTACAACTAATAATATGTGATCTGAAATTCCTAATATTCCTTGATAAACTTCTCTATTTAAATTTTGAGATAAATCTATTATTACTATTTGAGCATTTCTTTTCGCTACCCTTATCAATTTAAATATATCATCAAAATCTAAATCCACTTCTATATCTCTATGTTCAGAATAAATAGTTAGCATATTATTAAATTTCTGACCTAAAGATATAATTTTTTCATCAGTATATTCTGATGATATCTTACTTAAGCAATCTATATAATCTATATCAAAATGACAATATACGTCTTTTTGCTCAAAATCAGTATCAATAATACTTGTCTTTATATTTTTTTCACTAAATATGGTTGCTAAATTTACTGCTACAGTAGTTTTCCCAGTGGAATAGGGACTTATAATTGATATTACCTTTTTATAATCCAATGGTGTCTCATATACTACTTTCTCTTTTACAATAAATTCTTTTCTTCCATCCATACTTTTAATAAATTGAAAAAAGCTCTTTGCCGAATTATTGTGTATCTTTAAATTTTTTGAATCACTATAATTTAAGCCATAGTAACCCTCAGCCTCTTTTTTATTTCTAGGATTTAAACATATATATACTATATTTGATATACTTGCATCTTTTTTGAAAATACCATTATAAATTCCAAGCTCAAGCATATTTCTTAAATAATGAGATTTATAATAGTAATTTTCAATGATATATACTATTTCAGAATTCTGATATATTTCTTTGATTTTTAGAAGATAATTCTTATTTGATTTCCTATTAGCTTCTAAGCTTTCTATGTGTATTAAAATTGTATAATCGATATTTTCATTAAAGGATTTTTCTATTTTTGAAAGTAGAAAATCTTTTTTTATTTTGACTAAATATCCTCTTTTGCTAAATTCATTTTCAAGTTCTTTAGCTATTTTATCTATATGTCCTAAATACTTGAAAACTAATATTATATTTTTCATCGAAACCTCCTTTTCATTTATTTGCTCCTCTCAATAAAAATTTTACCATACATTTTATGGTATAGTAAACATCATATTGTATATTTTTACATATTTTTTCTTCAATGTAATCATTTCTATGATATTCTACTTATTTTTATTTTTTATGTATTCAAACAATGTTAAGAAATTTAGTTCTTTTTATATTTTTTTGTAAATTTTGTTGCAATTTTAAAATTTTAAATCTAAAATTTGTCTGAAATCTATATAGCTTAAGTAAAAACTTCATAAATTATAAAGTCTGTAATATCAAAAAAAAGACCATCAAAATGGTCTTTCGCTTTTAATCTTATATATGTACTCTTATACTCTTAATTAATATTTATCTTTTTCTTCTTAAAAAAGTAGGAATATCTAATAATTCACTTTCATTCTCTTCTGACTGTAATTCTTCTTTCTCCTCTTTGTTATTTAACTTATTAGCACTATTTACATTATTACTACTACTATTATTAAAGCCAGTAGCAATTACCGTAATTCTTAGTTCATCCTTTAATGATTCATCTATTACAGCACCAAAAATAATATTTGCATCTGGGTCAGCAGCCTGAGATACTATTTCTGCAGCTTCATTTACTTCAAATAGTCCTAGGTTTGACCCACCAGTGATATTAAGCAATACTCCCTTAGCTCCATTAATTGATGTTTCAAGCAACGGGCTTTGAATAGCGAGCTTAGCTGCTTCAGTAGCTCTATTTTCACCATTAGCTTTACCAGTACCCATATGAGCTAATCCCTGTTCATACATAATAGTTTTCACATCAGCAAAATCTAGATTCACCAATCCTGGAATAGCTATAAGGTCTGATATACCTTGTACTCCTTGCTTTAATACATCGTCTGCTATTTTAAATGCATCCATCATTGAAGTCTTCTTCTCAACAACTTGAAGTAACCTATCGTTTGGTATTGTAACTAAAGTATCAACCTTTGTTTTCAACTCTTCAATTCCCTTTTCAGCATGCAGCATTCTTCTTTTTCCTTCAAACATAAAAGGCTTTGTTACAACTCCTACCGTAAGAATTCCCATATCTTTAGCAATTTCAGCAACAATTGGAGCCGCACCTGTTCCAGTGCCTCCGCCCATTCCAGCAGTTATAAAAACCATATCTGCACCTTGCAGTGCTTGGTATATATCATCTCTACTTTCTTCCGCAGCTTTTTTACCAACCTCTGGATTGGCTCCTGCACCTAATCCTCTTGTTAATTTTTCACCTATTTGAATCTTATATTCTGCCTTAGATGTATATAATGCCTGTTTATCAGTATTAACAGCAATAAATTGAACGCCCTTTAAGTTTGATTCAATCATTCGATTGACAGCATTATTACCACCGCCACCAACACCTATAACTTTTATTTGAGCAAATTGTTCTACATCAATATCGAATTCTAACACTAAAAAACCCCCTTCATGACGATCACCTGTATGGAATATTGGAAAATCTAATTATTATATGATATACTAAGTATTTTATCATTTCCTTATTGTTTATAAAATAATATAATACTACTATTTCAACAAATTTTTAAGATTTCCTTCTTTTAAAAGAAAATATTTAACTATTACTAAATTTTTTAATTAACATTCTTCTTATAATCGCAAAATTTTGAAATAGTCTTGACCCAAATGTAAATATTGCTGCATAATAAAGAGGCACTCCCATTCTATCACCTATATAAGCTAATAATCCTGCGATTATAGCATTACCTATGAAACCAGTAACAAAAATTGTTGAATTAAATTTATTTTCTAAACTAGCTCTAATTGCTCCAAAAACTGAATCAATTGCAGCCAATAAAGCGACAGACGTATATGATGAATATATCATAGGAAAAATTATGGGTACATAAAAACCTATTATCAATCCTATTATAATACCAAATATACCTATAATCAACTTATTCACCTACTTTTTATTATTAAATGCTTATTATATAGATTTCCAATAATAAAACTTAATTTATGCATATCAAAATATCCAAAGCTTTTAAGGGTTTTTGATGTATATAAATTAACTGTTTTACTGGAACATCTATATATAACCAACATCATAACTTAATGTAAATTTCATAGAAAATAATAAACGCTTTTACATTTTTTCTTTGAGATTTATTAACCTTCGAAGTTGTTTATCTCTAATAAGTGCCATCATATTTTGGCACTTTAACATAAGTACTCGGATTAACTTCGATAAAAATACCATAAGTTTTTAGCATATAGCCATAAGTCATCGGTGCATTAATAGCCGCCTCGAGATGCTGAGGTTCACCAATGGCCTTTATAATAAAAGGATGACCATACTCCTTGCCATTTATTTTAATAGTATAACCAGAACAATCGATCTCTGAATTAGATAAAACTCTTTGACCATTTATTGATATAGCCTCTGCTCCAGCTGCCTTTAAATCATTTACAATATTAAGTACATCTACATCATGAACTAAAACATCGTTTGGATTTTCTCCTTCATATAACTCTCTTGTAGCATCATCCATTATTATTATAACTCCTGGTCCATAAACATCTGTAAAACCCGAAATGGTTTTATATTCCTTTATCTCTTCCTTTAGTAATTTTGTTATGTCTCCATCTCTAATTTTTGATAATCTGAATTGCTCAATCTTATTTTTATAATCTTCAATAGAGGTATTAAGCTGGGCTATTTCAGCCTTTTCTTTTTCTAAATTTTGCTTATAATCTCGAATTTCATCTAAAGATACATACTCTTGATTATTATTAATACTTTTTACCTGAAATGATACTAAAATGCCAAGAATGGTTGTTAAAACAAAAATATTTAGCTTTATATATTTTTTTTTCATTAAATCACTCCAAAGCTATTATTCATCCGCTGGCTTAGCAAGTTTATATTTAACTATGTCATTATATCTATCTATTTCCAATTCATCAAGCTTTTTAATATCTACTTGTAGATTTAATATATCTCTCATTTCACCCACTATACCATATCTCCAGTCCAAAGCCGATTTTAATGTATCGGGATCTCCTATAGCTTTTATAATAATCGGCGGAGCAGTAGGAACAGAATTTATCTGTAAACTATTTCCAGCTAACTGTATTTCTGTATTAGCTATAATCCTTTGACCATTAATAGATATTGCTTCAGCACCAGCAGAGTTTAAATAATTAATTATTCTTAGCAAATAATCATATCGATACATAATGATGCTACCATCTACATCATATTCTAATTCCTTTGGAGGGTCATCGATAATCATCTCAATACCAGGTCCCTTTACCCTAGTAAACCCACCTATTTCCTTATACTTTTCTAATTCATCATTTAATCTTTTAATAATTGCACTATCTTCTGAAGCTGACTGTTCGATTTCCTTAAGCTTTTTATCATAGGAATCTAATTCCTTTATTAGATTTTCTTTTTCTTCTTGAGCTTTCTTTAATTCACTTTTTAATTCTAAAAGTCTTTGGCTGGGAACTCCTCCCCCTAGATAATTAGTTTGAACTATTCTAAATTGCATAGCCAATACAATTCCTAATATAGTACACATAAATCCTAGTATTAACTTATCTTTGAAACTTTTCACATTCATGCCTCCTATTCTCCAAAAGGGCTGTAAGTAGGATAACCATCATGACTTATGTCAACAGTTCCAGAATTAACGTTTTTTGAAATCAAATCATTATAAATTGCCCTAAATGCAGCAAATCTTTTTGACAAATTTTCACCTCTTCCAAATTTTATTTTAAAATTTTCATTTATATATAAAATAATATTTTCATTATTATAAATTATTTTAGGTTTAAAACTCAAATCTGATTTTTCTAACAGCCTGCAAAGCTCTATAGCTTTCTTAAATCTATCTTCATTTCTTACTTTGATACTTTCACCTTCTATAAAGCTTTCAAATTCAAAGCCTTCAATTACATATATATCATCTATATCATGGGATGTATATAAAATAACACCCTCATTGTCTATAATAAAATATATACCCATATATAAAACAGCAGCTAACTTTTTTCTTTCTATAACATCAATTACTAATTTATTTGGCAATTTTCTCTTTATAGTTACATCTTTTATGAATGGACTCTTTATTATTTTATCTTTTACCTCTGATAGTCTGATTCTAAATATGTTTTCATTTATTTGAATTCCTGAATAGGAAATAATTTCCTCATCAGAAAGAGCTTCATTGTTATTGACAAATATACTCTTAATTCCAAAATAATTAGTTTTAAATAATATGATAAATATTATTGCAGACAACAAAAGAAATATTAGAAGATATAATCTTAGTTTACCATATCTTACCTTTTTATCAACCCTATGTTTAGCTCTATACATTTTTTTCCTCCTATAAACATCTGGCATTATAGAATTATACATCAATTAGCAAATATAAAAAAGCCTAATTATATTAATTTTTTATTACTTTATATGAAATATGAATCTCAGCCTTAACCTTGACCCTAAAGCAAAACTTTTATATCCACAGTTCTTGTCCAATAATTTTTTATTATAAATAGCAGCATTTACTGCCGCTATTCTAGTCAACTCTTTTTATATCCGCACCTAGTTTTTCAAGCATAATGTCTAAATTATCATAACCTCTTTCAATATGTTTAATATTCTCAATGATTGTAGTTCCTTCTGCTGCCAAGCCTGCTAGAACTAAAGCCGCTCCGCCTCTTAGATCCTTAGCTTCAACTTTGGCACCAGTTAATTTTTTTACTCCCTTTATGACGGCTACTCTTCCGTCAACTTTCACTTTTGCTCCCATTCTCATTAGTTCCTCAGTGTGTTTAAACCTGTTTTCAAATACTGTTTCAGTAACTAAACTAGTTCCACCTGCTAAACATAATAGGGAAACAAACTGAGGCTGCATATCAGTGGGAAATCCAGGATAGGGTAAAGTCCTAATGATATCTACAGGTCTTAATACAGAAGGTGGAATTATTTTTATCTCATTCTCCCTTTCTATTATTATACATCCTACTTCCTTTAATTTTGCAATCACCGATACAATATGGTCCTGTATTACATTTGTAATTGTTATTTCACTCTTCGTTATAGCTGCAGCAACTAAGATAGTGCCTGCTACTATTCTATCAGGAATAATGTGATGCTCTACATTGGATAAGCTATTAACTCCATCGATTTCTATAACACTGGTACCTGCACCTTTTATTTTCGCTCCCATTCCATTTAAATAGTCTTGAAGATCAACGATTTCTGGTTCCTTAGCTGCATTTCTAATCAATGTTTTACCCTTTGCTAAAACTGCTGACAACATTATATTTTCTGTTGCACCGACACTTGGATAATCCAGATGGATTTCAGCACCCTTTAATTCGCCTACAGTACACTCAAGAAATCCATGGGCTTCCGTAATCTCTACACCCATCTCCCTTAAACCCTTCAAATGCAAATCAATTGGTCTATGTCCAATTTCACAGCCACCTGGATAACTAATCCTTATTTTACCAAATCTAGCTAGCATAGGTCCCATTAAGAAAATAGATGACCTCATTTCCCTAACTAAGCTTTCATCTATTTCATGTGTAAATACGCCCTTTGAATTTACAATTATTGCCTTTTTTGTTTTTTCCACTGTGCAACCTATAGACCTAAGAATTTTTATCATAATATCCACATCTCTAAGGTTTGGATATCCCCTTATAATACTTTTTCCAGCATTTATTACTGATGCAGCTAAAATTGGTAATACAGCATTTTTAGCTCCACTAATCTCTAATTCTCCCTTTAACTTTTTCCCACCATTAATCAAGTACTTTGACACATAGTTCACCTCCGAGAGCATTGAAAAATAAGAAGAATATATAACTATTTTATGCATAGCTCTCATAGGTGTTACAATTACTTATTAAAATTAGGGATTTTCATTTTCTGTATACTTTGAAATATTTAATAATATTCCTATTGCTCCCATAAATATTGCTAACGAGTTTCCTCCAAAACTAATAAATGGTAGAGGAATACCAGTAACAGGCATTGAAGATGTTGCTACAGCAATATTTATTATAACCTGTATAGCAATCATTGCAGTTATCCCTGTAGCCATTAAGGAACTAAACAAATCTGGAGCATGTATAGCTATTCTTATTCCCCTCCATATTAGAAATAGAAATAGGAGCATAACAGTTACGCATCCAATAAATCCTAATTCCTCACCTATAGTTGCAAAAATAAAATCGTTTTGAGGCTCTGGTATGTAGAGCTTATTTTGTATACTTCTTCCAAGCCCAACCCCAAAAAGTCCTCCAGAGCCTAAAGCAAATAAGGATTGAATAACCTGATATCCATCGCCCTTTGGATCTTTAAATGGATCTAAAAACGCAACTAATCTTTTCATCCTATAGGGCTTTTGTAATATCAAAATTATTATGGCACCTACTCCTGAAGCACCTAACATTACAACATGAAGCCATCTCATTCCTGCAACGAAAAGCATAGAAGCAATTATTAGGGCTATTGTAATAGCTGTACTTAAATTAGGCTGTTTAAGAATTAATAAAACATATAATCCTATTATAATAAGATATGGAAAGATACCTTTGAAAAAATTATCTATATCCTTAACCTTTCTAGTTAATGTATCCGATACAAAAATAATGGCACAAATCTTGGCAATTTCCGAAGGCATAATTGTTATAGGTCCAACTTTTATCCATCTTTGTGCACCATTTAAATTCATACCCAAAGGTGTTAATACTAAAACAAGTAAAACAATACTAAATATATATGCTGGGAATGCCAGTTTTTTATATCTTTTATAATTAAAGTTTGTAGTAAATACCATGGCAAATATCCCAATTATAGCCCACAATAAATTCTTTTTAAGAAAATGATAACTGTCCTGTTTGTTATAAAATGAATAATACTGACTGGAGCTAAACACCATTATTATTCCGATAATAACCAATATTAGTACAGTAATCATCAATGTAAAGTCAAAGGACTTTTTTTGGGTCATATTATGACCTCCTTAACTTCTCTACACATTCTTTAAAATGTCTCCCTCTTACTTCATAACTTTCATACATATCCCAGCTTGCACATGCTGGTGACAATAAAATTGTATCATTTTCTTCCGCCTTTTTATAAGCCTTATTTACAGCTTCTTCCATATTCTCTACAATAGAGACATTTTTAAAACCATATTTTTCAGCAGTTTGCTTAATCTTAAGTGCAGTTTCCCCTAGAAGAATTAACTCTTTCACCTTATTATTGAAGGATCGAACGAACTCGTCAAAACAGCTTCCCTTATCCATACCTCCTGCTATTAATATCAATGGAGCTTCAAGACCTTCTACAGCCTTAATCGAAGCATCTGGATTCGTTCCCTTTGAATCATTATAAAATTTTATTCCATTTATACTACCTATATATTCCGTTCTATGCTCAACCCCTTTAAAGTTCATTAAAGTATATTTAATTACTTCTCTTTTTATTCCTAAATTAGTAGCAAAAGCTACTGCTGCTAAAGCATTTTCCAAATTATGCTTTCCTGATATATAAATATCATTAGCATTACATATTATTTCTTTATGATTATTGATTTTTACAACTATATTATTGTCTTCTAAGTAAACGCCTTCTTCTAATATTTCATTCCTGCTAAAAAATAATACTCTAGATCTAGCTCTATCGGCTAACTTCCTTGTAATATCATTATCATAATTTAATATCAATATGTCATTTTTATCCTGATTCATAAAAATTTTTGCCTTTGCATCTATATAGTTTTTCATTGTCTTATGACGATTTAGATGATCAGGTGTAATATTTAAGATAGCAGAAATTTTAGGTTTAAATGTGTCTATCGTCTCCAATTGAAAACTACTTACTTCGGTTACCAAAACCGTATCATCGGTGGTTTTAAAAGCCTTGGAGATGGCAGGTAATCCAATATTGCCCACCACAAAGGTTTCTAGTCCTCCATTTCTACAAATTTCACCAGTCAAAGCAGTTGTTGTTGTTTTTCCATTTGTCCCAGTTATAGCTAAATATTTCCCCTTACTTAGTCTATATGCTAACTCAAGCTCCCCTATTATCATTTTATTTTCTTCTTCAGCTTTTTTTAAAAAGGGTAAATCCGTAGGTACACCAGGACTTAGAATAATCAAATCATAGATTTCTATTTTTTCTGGATGAAAGCCGAGAATTATATTATCACAAAGCCCTTCAATTTCATTTAAAATATCTTTTAACTTGTCTCTGGATTTTATGTCATTTATTGTTATCTTAGCATCAAGCTTCGATAGTGCTTTTACTGTGGGGATACCTGACTTAGCCATTCCTACTACCAAAACATTTTTATCTTTTAATATCATTTGTTCACCACCTTTTTCCATCTTATTTAAGGGAATATAATCCTATAATACATAGTATCAATGTAACACTCCAAAACACTACAACAATCTTTGTCTCCTTCCAGCCTGATAGCTCAAAGTGATGATGTAATGGACTCATTTTAAACACCCTTTTACCTGTGGTTTTGAAGGATATAACCTGTATTATAACCGATAAGGCTTCTGCAAAATATATCCCTCCCACAATAGGTATAAACAAAGTTAGATTCATAAGTATGGCTATTGAAGCTATAGCCCCTCCAAGGGCCATAGAACCAGTATCTCCCATAAAGACCTTTGCAGGGTAGGCGTTAAATCTTAAAAATCCCAAGCAAGCTCCTGTAAGAGCAGCTGAAAAGGTAGCAATGCTAAAAAACCCCATATTAAGTGCAATCAAGCTGAAGAAGGATGATACGATCAATGTAACTCCAGAAGCTAAACCATCTAAGCCATCAGTTAGATTCACACTGTTTGTCGTAGCTACTACAACAAATGCTATAAAGGGAACATAAAGAAAACCTAAATCTATATAATTATTAAGGAAGGGTATTAAAACTCTCGTTCCATATATAGATACCTTTGATTGATATACAGCTATTATAGCTGCTATCGTTATCTGTCCTATAAGCTTTTGATACGCTTTAAGTCCTAGATTTCTCTTTAACACAACCTTTATGAAGTCATCTATAAAACCTATTAATCCAAATCCAATTGTAGAAAATAAAACTATATATAAATCTTTATTTAATCTTCCAGAGGTTAATGTTGTAATTAGTATTGCTGCTATCATTACTATACCGCCCATTGTTGGAGTTCCTGATTTAGAATAATGGGACTGTGGTCCCTCTGCTCTAATACTTTGCCCAACCTTTAGTCTTTTCAGAAAAGGTATAATAATTATTCCCAGCACCAATGTCAGAAAAAAGGATAAAACAATGGCGATTATCAGTAGTTTAAAATCATTCATGTATTTATCTCCTCTCTTGTAGATATTGTACAATTTCTTCCATTTTCATACCTCTAGATGCTTTTATAAGTATTGCATCTCCAGTTCTTTTTATAATATTTATTATGTTTTTTGCTGTAATATTATCTGCTAACGCAAATGTCTTTTCCTTAGGAAAACCACTTATTATTGCACCCTTAACAATATTCTCAGCTTCATGTCCAACAGTAATAAGAATATCTACATTCTTCTCAAATACCATCCTTCCTACTTCCTTATGGCAACTCTCTGAATATTCACCAAGCTCAAGCATATCTCCCAATACAGCTATTCTTCTTTTAGCTTCTACCTTCTCTAAAACACTTAATGCAGCCTTCATCGAATCTGGATTAGCATTATAGCAATCATTTATTATTTTTATTTCCTCTTTCGTATCGACTATATTTAATCGCATTTTGTTCCCATGAAAGCTACTAAGACCAGTCTTAATTAGGGAAAATGGTATATTATAATGAATTCCCACTGCAATTGCTAAAAGTGCATTATTAACATTATGAATTCCCGGTACATTTAGTTTGAAATCATAATCTTTATCTTTATAAATAATGTTAAAGGCAACACCCTTATGCCCTAAATCCTTTATTTCTGTTACATAAATATCATTGTTCTCATTTAATCCTGTAAAAACCTTTTTATATCTAGTATGTATGCTCTTCACTTTAGATAAATACTCATCATCACCATTAAGTATTAATATGCAAGTATCATCCATATGATTGCTTATTTCCATCTTTGCATTAAATATCTCTTCCTTTGAGCCTAGACTTTCAATATGACAAATTCCTATATTTGTTATCACTCCAACTTCTGGAGTAGCAATCTTTGATAAAAGATGGATTTCCCCTCTGTTACTCATTCCCATTTCTAATACAATCATTTCATGTTCTTCTTCAATATTTAAAAGTGTCAATGGTAATCCAATGTGATTATTGAAATTACCTTCATTTTTTAAAACTCTATATTCCTGTGATAAAACACTGTAAATCATTTCCTTCGTTGTTGTCTTACCAGTACTTCCTGTCACTGCAACAACTGGAATATCTACTTTACTTAAAAAATATTTAGATATGTCCTGTAGTGCCTTTAGTGTATCCTCTACCATTATTATGGATTTTCCTGAACTTTCACTAATATCAATTTCTTTACTTGACAGTACTGCATCTGCTCCAAATTTGAAAGCATCCCCTATAAATCTGTGTCCATCAAATCTTTCACCAATTATTGGAATAAATAGATCGCCCTCTTTAATTTTTCTAGAATCTATAGAAATCCCTTTTAATTCTATGTCATCATCTCCTGCTATAAGCTTCCCTTTTGTAGCCACTAATATATCTCTTATGTGAATCATTAATAATCCTCCCTTAGAAAATTACTAGCCACTTCTCTATCATCGAAATCAACAACTTCATTATTTATTATCTGATAAGTTTCATGTCCCTTTCCTGCTATTAAAACCACATCATCCCTTTGAGCCTTCCTAATTGCTCTTTTTATAGCTTCTCTTCTATCCATAACAACATCATACTTATTTTTATCTTTTCCCATCCCCCTAAGTATATCTTCTACTATTTTGGCTGGATTTTCAGTCCTTGGATTATCATTAGTAATAATTGAATAATCCGACATGCTATATGCAATTTTTCCCATAATTGCTCTTTTAGATGTATCTCTATCTCCACCGCATCCGAATACAGTGATAACCCTTCCCTTTAGAAATTGTTTAATAGTTTTTAAGACGTTCTCTAAAGCATCGGGGGTATGGGCATAATCTACTATGACACCTATACCTTTATCATTTTCAACTAGCTCAAATCTTCCACGAATAGACTTTATTTTTCCAACACCCCTAGCTATATCTTCATAGCTGTATCCCATAAAGTAGCACACAGCAATTGCAGCCAATATATTGTAGATAGAGAATAAACCAGGTATATTTATTTTTATGTTTCCTGAATATTTAGGAGTTACAAGCTTGAACTCTGAATAAGCGGCATTCATCCTAATATCCTCGGCTCGAATATCACAGTTATTATCTATGCCATAACTTAAAGCAGGTATTTCAAGCTTTTTAATCCTATTATATATCTCTTTTCCATACTTATCATCAATATTAATGATATTGACATCAGAGGTTTTATAAAATAGCTTTATTTTTGCATTCTTATAGTTTTCCATATCCTCATGGAAATCTAAATGATCTGCCGTAAGATTGGTAAAAACCCCAATATTAAATTTTATATGCTCAACTCTTTTAAGATCAAGAGAATGAGATGATACCTCCATAGCACAAACATCAACATTCTTTTTTATCATTTTGCTAAATAAGTACTGTAATTCTAATGATTCAGGAGTTGTATTGGCTGTTTTGTATTCTTCATCTGCAATTTTATTTTTCATTGTTCCAATTATACTCGTCCGTTTATTATTAGCCTCTAAAATACTTGATATTAGATATGTAATAGATGTTTTACCATTGGTGCCAGTAATACCCACAACATTAATTTTATCACTGGGATCATCATAGAAATTTGCTGCTAATTTTGAAAGAGCATATCTTGTATCATCAGTTTTTATAAAGGAAATATCGTGCTCATTCATTATTTCTGGAATTTCATCTATATCTTTTTCAATAATAATTGCGATTGCTCCGTTTTTAATTGCTCCTTTTATATACTTATGCCCATCTGTCTTTAATCCAGTTATACATACAAACAAATTCCCTTTATCAACTCGTCTAGAATCATAAGCTATGCCTGTAATATCCATATCCTTGTTTCCATAAATTTCTAAAGTCTTAATACCCTTTAACAAATCACATAATTTCATACTTATCTCTCCTAGTTTTTTATATTAAAAATACTAAACCAAATCTATCATTAAACCCCTGTGTTCTTTCAAGTATAATTAAAAATCTTTTAACAGAAAGAGTTTAAGGTTTTAATACTTTAAATGATACCCTTAAAAACCTTCAATCATAAGACGTCACTAGCCGCCTTCATTCTATCTGCTTACTAAAAGGCAATCCAAATTAAAGTCAAAGCCTTAATTCAAATTGCCCTTCATATCTAGCTAATTCCTATTAATTATATCACAAAGTTTATTCAGATTCTTCTTTAACAAATAATATTATCATGGACTTTTCTTCCACCATGCTTCCAGGCTTAGGAAATTGGTCCATCACTACTGCATTTCCACTTTTTACATGTATAGGCTCCGTATTATATTCTAAATTACTATTTGATAGTTTTTTTGCAGCTTCATGTAGCTTCAGACTTCTTACTTCTGGAACAACGACTTCCTCTCTTTCAAATTTTTTCTTCTCCTCCTCATTGTATTGAGGCTCTACCTCCATATATCTTAATGTATCCCTTAATATTTCCTGAACAGCTGGAGCGGCTATTTGACTTCCAAAATGTATGCCTTGAGGTTCATCTATAATTAAAAGTACAACAACTTCTGGATCGTTAACAGGAGCAACACCAACAAATGAAGAATAAACACTTCCCTTTGCATATCTACCATCAACAATCTTATCGGCTGTTCCTGTTTTTCCTCCAACCCTGAATCCAGGTATATATGCTTTTTTACCAGAACCATCATTTACTACGGTTTCCATTATAAGCCTTAATTCCTTAGATGTCTTTTCCGAAAGAACCTGTCTAATAAATTTGGGTTCATATCTATGTATCACATTACCTGAATCATCAGTTAACTCCTTAACAACCCTTGGCTGCATAAGCTTTCCATCATTTGCTACAGAGGATAAAGCAGTAATAAGTTGAATTGGAGTAACAGATATACCATGACCAAAGGACATAGTAGCCAACCCTACTGGTCCTGCACTATTCATATTCTGAATGATAGCCTTTCCTTCTCCTGGTAAATCAATTTTAGTTTTATCATTAAATCCAAATGCATCAAGATATTTATAAAATTTCTCTGCTCCTAATTTTTGAGCAACTTCTATAAATACTGGATTACACGAATTTTGTACTCCTTCTGTAAAGGTTTGATGTCCATGGGGTCTGTAATGTCTCCAGCACTTTATTTTCTGTCCTGCAACAATAGCGTAACCTGGAGAATAAAATGGAGAATTTGGCTCTACAATCCCCTCCTCTAAGCCAGCTGCCGATGTTATAAGCTTAAAGGTTGAACCAGGTTCATAGGTATCACTTATCATAGGATTTCTCCACATTTTATTCCAAAGCTTTTGTTTTTCACTTGTATCTAATGCTTCATACTTTTGTCTTTCCAAACTATCTAGAGGAATTCTAGGTTCATTTGGATCATAGTCTGGTTTCACTGCCATAGCAAGTATATCTCCAGTTTTAGGCTGCATAACAATCGCCATTACCCTTTTGGCTTTTGTCTTTACCAAGGCGTTTTCTATTGCTTTCTCTGTAAAATGCTGAATAACTTCGTCAATAGTCAGTATAACATTAAGCCCATTTATTGGTTCATAGTATTTTTCAATTCCGTAGGGAAGTCTTCTCCCAGCAGCATCAGTATTTTTTATCCATCTACCAGGAAGTCCGCTTAAGACTTTATCATATTTTAGTTCTATACCAGCTATACCTTGATTGTCTACTCTAGTATGCCCTATAACATGGGAGGCAAAATTACCATATGGATAAAATCTTTTAAAATCCTGTGCAACTTGAATACCTTTTAGTTTTTCCTTAATTATTTTATTTGCTTTTTCTTTATCTATCCACTTAGCTACTTTTACTAGTCCCTTTTTTTGAGAAATATTTTCTAATACTTTTTTCTCATCCATTTCTAGTATGTCCGCCAAGCTCTTTGCAGTTACATCCTTAGATTCAATTTCTGCTGGAGTAGCCCATACAGTAAAAGTAGTAACACTAACAGCCAATTCCTTACCGTTTCTATCATAAATAGTACCTCTTTTAGCTGTTATGGGAACATCTCTAGTTTGCTGCTGAATTGCAAGCATTCTAAACTCTTCTCCATTTACAATCTGAATCCAGCCTAACCTTACTATTAATGCAAAAAAAACAAAACACACGAAAAACAAAATAAAAACTAATCGTTTTTTATTAACAATACTTAGATTTGACAAGCCTAATCCTCCTTAAAAGAAATCAATCCAATAAAGAATACAATTTTTTTATTGATGCTTTTAAATAAGTGAATAACTTTTTTTCTTCTTTAAGACCCTGTTCATCTATTGAATCATCCTCTCCAAGAACTGTTAGCTCCGTATCATCTTTATTCTCTATGTCTAAAAATACCATCTGATCATACTTTGGATACTGCATATTTGCCTTTTTTATCGCTATTTCCTCGATAATATCTGATCTTGTCAGACTATCATAAGTAACTTTTATATCCTGTAATTGATTCTCTAGTTCCTTTATTTCTTTCTTTAAGCTATGAATTCTATATTCGGCTTCAGTTATTGTAGTATATCTAAGTAAAATAAATATTAAAGCCGATGTTATAAATACTACCCAAAACACTGCACTCATCAACTTTAGTGTTCTTTTCTTCTTTTTATTAGTCCTCTTAGCTTTTTTTGTATTGTTTTGTATATCTTCATTTAAATAGCTATTATCATCGTAAGAATACTTTTTCTCAGCTATTACCAATGTATTCTCCCCCTTTAATATTTAGAACATCAAATCCTTTCGGCTACTCTAAGCTTTGCACTTCTAGATCTCGGGTTATTCTCTATCTCCCTATCAGAAGGATATATAGGTTTTCTTGTTATAATTTTAAATATAGGTTCATTATTACATTGGCATATTGGCAATTCTGGAGGGCAAATACATCCTTTGCTTAATTCTTTATAAACGTTTTTAATTATTCTATCTTCTAATGAGTGAAAAGTAATTACACTTATTCTGCCTCCAGTTTCTAAAACCTCAGCAATATCTTTTACTGTTTCTTCAAGAATATCTAATTCATTATTTACTTCTATCCTTATTGCTTGAAAAGTTCTTTTGGCTGGATGTGGTCCATTCCTTCTAGCTCCTGACGGTATTGCCTTTTTTATGATCTCAACCAATTCACCTGTAGTTTCAATTTCTTTATCATTTCTCGCTTCAACAATAAATTTTGAAATTCTCAAGGCCCATTTTTCTTCACCGTATAACTTTATTACTTTATATAATTCTTCCTCAGAATAAGTATTTACAACATCTTTAGCTGTAAGCATATTTTTTCTATCCATTCTCATATCAAGTTCAGCATCCTGCATGTAGGAAAAACCTCTTTCCCCTTCATCTAATTGATAAGATGAAACTCCTAAATCTAGTACAATGCCATTGATTTTTTTGATATTAAGTCTATCTAATATGTCCTTAATATTTGAAAAATTATCATTTACAAATATAATTTTATTTGAAAATCTCCTTAATCTCATTTTAGCAAAGTCTAAAGCATCCTCATCCTGATCTATTCCGATTAATAAACCATCACCACTAAGTTTGCTACATATCAATTCAGAGTGACCTCCTCCACCTAAAGTTCCATCAACATAGATTCCATTAGGATTTATATTAAGGTTATCCACTGTTTCATTTAGTAAAACCGTCTCATGTTTGAATTCCATATTATACCTTCCTTCTATAATAATCATCTAAGCTTATAGCAATTTTCCACTTGAAATTAAGATTTAGATCCCTAATTCGGCCATTTGTTCAGCTATATCATCATAACTAATATTTGCAGTATCGTTATATTTATCCCAATTATTTTTACTCCATATCTCAATTCTTGTTGAAACACCAATTATTGCAACTTCCTTTTCAAGTTGAGAAAATTCCCTTGCATTTTGTGGAATAGTAACTCTACCTTGTTTATCTAAGCTGCACTGGGTAGCTCCTGAGAAAAATAGTCTAACAAAGGCTCTAGCATTTTTGTTAGTAAGGGGTAATTGTTTTAATTTATTTTGGAAAACACTCCATTCGCTTTCTGGAAAAACAAAAAGACAATTATCTAGCCCCTTTGTTATAAAGAAACTTTCTCCTAGCTTTTCTCTAAATTTAGCTGGAATATTTATTCTTCCCTTTTTATCAATTGTATATAAGTATTCCCCAATAAACATAATTTTCACTCCACTTTAAGGGAAATTAAACCACCATTACCCACTTTAAACCACTAATAGTTTAATTCTATAGTAAAATCACTATTCCTGCTAATATCTATAATTTTTTTCTAGTTATTTAGTACCAAAATTCAACAAAAAAAAGAAAAGATGTACAATTTTATGTACACCTTGTTTTTACAATTGACATATCAACTTTTTTAATTGTATAGATTTCCCATAATAAAACTTAATTTATATATACAAAATATCCAATGCTTCTAGGAATTTTTGATATTTATAAATTAATTATTTTACTGGAATATCTACAATTATTCATTTGCTCTTATTAGAGTATCAATTTCTTGGCTTATAGCTAAAACCTCTGTTACACTAGTTAAATCCGATACATCATCTAATTTCTCCTGTAAATTATGTATCTGTTTAATAGAACTAGTAAAATCTGACATTTTTTCACCCCAAATATAAATTTTCTTAATAATATATTATAAACATAATAATAAATCGACGATGTTTGTTAATATAATACTCTTTATTCCATATTATATCAATAAATTTTTTCTTACAAATTTATTTCAATTTTATTACAAACTAAATCACTTTTTTATTTTTCTGAAATATAAATAAGAAAAAGTTAATATTAATAAAAGACTCAAAAGCTGTGCAACTCTAAAGGGTCCAAGCATTAGGCTATCAGTTCTCAATCCCTCAATAAAGAATCGTCCTAAAGAATATAGAATCAAATACAGATAAAATACAGCTCCGTCAAATTTTTTATTCTTTCTATATTTCATTAATAAAATAAAAACTGTAAAATCCCATAATGATTCATATAAAAAAGTTGGGTGAACCTTTACACCGTTAACAATAATTCCCCAAGGCAAGTCCGTCGGACCTCCATGGGCTTCTTGATTAATATAATTTCCCCATCTACCTATGGCTTGTCCCAGAATCAAGCTGGGAGAAATAATATCAGCCAATTGCAAAAATTTTATTTTCTTAACTCTTGTAAATATTATCCCAGCTATTACTCCTCCTATTACTCCCCCGTGTATGGCTAACCCACCTGCTCTTATGTTTATAATCTTAATTATGTCTCCACCATATTCACTCCATTTGAATATTACGTAGTAGAGCCTTGCTCCAACAATAGCCGAGGGTATCATGACTATAATAAAATCTAATATTATATTTTCATCTAATCCAAGGCGCTTTGCCTCCCTTAATGCCAAAATAGTACCTATTACCATTCCTAAAGAAATTAGAATTCCATACCAACGCACAGAAATGCCAAACATTTCAAAAGCTACTGGATTCAATATGATCACTCCTTGAAACAAAGAACCTAGTGTACTTTGTTAATTTAAATTTACCTTTAGATTAATCCTTATAATAAATTTAGTTGCCAAAACTCAGCAACTAAATTTATTATAACACATATTTTATTGATATTTCTAAATTATTTGTTTGGTTTTATTAAAGATAAAACACTTTTACTAAGATCGAAATGTTCATTAAATCTTCTTGACACACTTTCAAAATCCAAATTATTGAGTTCAGTAATATAATCAAACAAATTTATACCCTTAAAATAGTATGAAATAAAGGTGTTTGCAATAAATTCTACAGAATTATAGGAGCTAATATGCTGTCCAATAGATTTTCTCTTAATTCTTTCAAAGTCCTCTTGATTTAAACCCTTATTTCTTATGTTTTTTATTTCTTCGCATATAATTTCATAAACCCTATCAGGATCCTTTGATTCACCGCCAATAATTGAATGCCCATAGGAGATATCAAAGGTATATTCAGTTTCAAAGTTTTCATTTATTAATCCATCATTATACAATTTTTGATACAGCTTGGAGCTATTTCCGAAAATTATATGTAAAATTATTTTACTTTGAATATCCTTTCTTAATAAATCTCTACCTTCTAAGAAGTTATCTATATTTTTAAAAACTATATTAAATAAAGGCATAGATACAGATAATTTTTCTTCTAATTTTTTTTGTTTTACTTCATCTGGTTCGTGAGGCAAAATTCTTTCTACTTGACCTTCAAAACTTTTAAATGTAGATTTTAAATTTTTTTCTATAGTATTACAGGTTTCATCTATATCCACATCTCCAACCACAAATACCACCATATTATTTGGAACATAAAAAGTATTATAGCATTTATATAATTGTTCCTTATTTATTTTATAAATACTTTCTATAGTTCCTGCAATATCAATTTTTACTGGATGATTAGAATATAGTCCCCTAAGTCCATTGAAAAACACTCTCCAATTTGGATCATCTTCATACATTCTTATTTCTTGTTCAATTATTCCCTTTTCCTTTTCGACATTTTCATCTGTTAGATATGGAGATTGAACAAAATCAATGAGTATTTCAAGGTTTTCATAAAAATTATCTGTACAAGAGAATAAGTAACATGTTGAATTAAAATTGGTATATGCATTTACATTTGAACCGAGTTTTGAAAATCTGTCAAAAACTCCTCCTTCTTCACTTTCAAAAAGCTTATGCTCTAAAAAATGCGCTATCCCTTCTGGAACCTCTGTGACATCACCTTCTCCTGGCACAATAAATTTGTTATCTATTGAACCATAGCGTGTTCCAAATATTGCAAATTTTTTAGTATAATCCTTTTTAGGAAGCACAAAAATCTCAAGACCATTTTCTAATTTCCTGTAATTTATTTTTTCCCTTAGTATATCACTATATATCTCTTTTTGAATCATTATCTTCCCTCCTCCTCTTTATTAAGGAAGTATATTGTGTCTAACTGAAATTTTTTACCTGCTTCTATAATCGATTCCTTGCTAACAGCTCTAATTTTGCTAATTATATTTTCAATACTATCAAATGAATTACTTAAGGACTGAGAATATAAAAAATCCATAAGTATATTTGGAGTATCCGTTAAGGATTTTATAGAAGTAATAATTGATTTTTTTGCTATTTCTATATCCTCTTCATCAAAATTACCATTTTTTAATGAATCTACTTCTTTTATAATCAATTCTTTAGTTTTTTCATATTTATTGAATTCAATTCCGCTACTCACAAGCATGATAGATTTAAATTTGTCGATTTTTGAAAAAATATAATAGCATAGGCTTTCCTTTTCTCTTACATTTTTAAAAAGCTTGGAGTTAGGTCCTCCTCCTAAAATATTTGAAAATAAAATGGAACTTTCATATAATTCACTTTCATAAGGAATATTTGTCCTATATCCTAGAGTTAATTTCCCTTGGTTTATATTGAACCTATCCTGTACTTCCTTCACCTTGTGGATTTCCTTAGATATTGTTTCTCTAGGTATAGTAATGATATCCCCTCTATCAAATTCAAGGGATTCACTAAAAAGCTCTCTCACCTCATCTTCTTCAATATCCCCCACCACAAAAACATCTATTGGAGAACTTGTCAAAATATAATTATAATACTCATACAAGCTTTTTTCATCTATTTCATCTAATTCATTAATACTTCCATATTCGTATATGCTATAATTTTCATCTTCACACATAATTTCAGCACATCTGTCAACAGCAAATCTCATTTTATCATTTATTCTACCTTCAATCTTTTCCTTAAGATTCTCTTTTTCCTGTAGAAAGCTTTCCTTCTTAAAGCCTTCATTATCTGCAAGGGGATTATTAATTATGTCATTGAGTATAGCTAATCCTTCCTTTAAAATATCTTTATTATTAATATACTTACTGTTTGGAAGCTGCATTTTAAGTTTTAGAATATGCTTTTCTCCCTTCTTAGCTACATCACTAACTAAAATCCCTCCATATAAATCCTCAAGTCTTCTGTTTAGTTGAAAAAAGGAAGGATACTTCTTTGTTCCCTTGTTTAAAAGCATAGATAGCATTGAATTTTTTGTTGCTTCTTTCCTTATCAATGGTCTTTGAATATATATTCCTATCAAATTTGTTTTAAATTTATTTGATTTTACAACATGTAGCCTAATTGCTTTCCCTAAATCAGTTCGTTCTAATACTTTAAGCAATATAATACCTCCTTTGTTATTGATATTAGCATTTTTATAATTTAAAAATAAATATCTAAAGATACTTTTATTATGATATAAAAATCCCCATAAAATACATGATATTACCAAGAATTAGCACCAAATTAGCACCAAATATATTTTACTATATATAATTTATATAGTAAAACTTAATTCAACTCGCGATAGTGTCAAGATACTGTAGGAAAAAAATTTAAAAAAAATTCTTATGTTCTGATGAAATTAAGCACCACGAACAGACTTGAGTAATTCACTAGCCCAAGTTCTTTTCCCAATATTCAAAACAGTTATATTATCAATTTTTTCTTCTACTTTTTTATTTAATTTTCTTTTTACAACTCTTTTATCTAACTTCTCGATTCTTTTTTCTTTCTGCTTTTCTTTTCTCTTTTTTATCATTGTTTCATATACTTTCCCACCATTGGCACGATGTACTCTTAGTCGTGCCATTTGATCAGCACCTACTATACTCCATGCTAATGGTCTAGAACTCAATCTA
>NZ_FRAG01000055.1 GCF_900142245.1 Paramaledivibacter caminithermalis DSM 15212
TCATTGTTTATCAAAATTGCATGTAGATATATTAAATCTGGAAGAAAGACTACTTTTAGAATGAGTAGTAGTTATCCTTATAAAGACAAATTTCAAATAATTATGAAAAACATTGATAATATTACTTTTGCATAATTTATAAAATCAAATTTGAAAACCTTAAAGCAATAACCAAGGGATTAGTCTGCTCTTTTTTAGGTTACAACATAAGATTTTGAGTTGGTATCTTATTAAAATTATAATCTTTGGTTCTATTGTTAATGAAACCAGAACTTCAGATATAAGATTTTACCTTTTAACATTAATTTTCATCATAATTCATTGAGTTATGAATAATTCAGGATTAACTATTTTTCATAGAATATTTTTTCTAATTCTTTCATTATCAAATCTGAATATTAAGGGTTAGACGGCTTTAAGTTTCTGAAATTTCGACATAATCTGATTTTTTTTGCTATTTTTCGACTTTTGTGTTATAATTAATTCTATACCTATGTAATTTTTAGACCTGTTAAATTTGTTTAATATGTAAATTTATTTAGCAATTCATCTTACTACTATATGAAATATTATTTTCCAAATCTGTCTTTCTAATCTATTTTAATTTATATTCTTCTATAAAATAAGTATAAAAGTCTTCTACCTTTTTTTATCTAGAACTTATTAAATAAAAAATTGTTTGTCTTCATCAAAAACAGGTTGGAATTTTTATATAGGTATAGACAGAGACATAAAAGAGGAGGAATGTTATGAGTTTGAAAGAAAAAAGAAGGGTAACAATTTATGAAGCACTAATTCCAGTTGTTTTTCTAGTTGTAGCATTGTACTTTACTTTACAAAAATTTGGAGGAGATCCTCATATACCAATTCTTGCTTCAGCAGGAGTGGCAGCACTTGTAGCTTTACGTACTGGTTACACATGGAAAGAACTTGAAAATGGTGTAATAGAAACAATTAAAATGTCAATGTCCGCAATTTTAATTCTTATGATTATTGGAATGATTATAGGTACTTGGATACTTTCTGGAGTAGTTCCTACAATGATATATTATGGATTACAAATATTATCTCCTGGCATATTCTTAGTTGCTACTACATTAATATGTGCGGTAGTTTCTTTAGCTACTGGCAGTTCATGGACTACTGCTGGAACTGTTGGTATTGCTCTTATAGGTATTGGACAAGGTCTACAAATACCTATTGAAATTGTTGCAGGGGCAATTGTTTCAGGGGCATATTTCGGAGATAAAATGTCACCGCTTTCTGATACAACAAACCTTGCCCCATCGATGGCAGGATCTGATTTATTTGATCATATAAGACATATGATTTATACTACTGGTCCTAGTTTGATTATATCCCTTATATTATTTGGTATATTAGGTTTTAAATATTCGGCTAACAATATGGATACAGCTTCAATAAATGTAATTCTAGACGGTCTAAAAGGACAATTCTCTATATCACCATTACTTCTAATACCTCCGATACTTGTTATAGGTATGGTAATCCTAAAAATACCTGCTATTCCTGGACTAATTGGTGGAACTGTTATCGGTGGAATATTTGCCTTTATTTTTCAAGGTGCTGGAATGTCAAAAATCATAGAAGCAGCTCACTATGGCTTTAAATCCGAAACTGGAATTGAAGCTATTGATGGACTATTATCCCGTGGTGGGTTAGATAGTATGATGTGGACAGTATCCTTGATTTTATGTGCCATGGCCTTCGGTGGCATCATGGAAAAATCAGGTATGCTTAATGCTATCGCTGAACAAATACTAAAATATGCAAAAAGTACAGGTTCAATAGTATTGTCAACAATTCTTACTTCAATTGCTATGAATTTAATTGCAGGTGATCAATATTTATCAATCGTAATACCTGGTAGAATGTATAAAGATATTTATGACAAAAAGGGCTTACATCCAAAGAATTTATCAAGGGTCCTTGAAGATTCAGGTACTTTAACATCACCATTAGTGCCTTGGAATACATGTGGTAGCTTCATGTGGAAAACCTTAGGTGTCCACCCATTTGCTTATTTACCATATGCCTTCCTCAACCTGTTAAATCCACTGGTTTCAATATTCTATGCATATACTGGCATAACGATGGAAAAAGTCACTGATGAATCTAACAAAAACAATAAAGAAATTGCATAATTAAGGGGCATCCTATAAAGCTTTAGATTTCTATACTTATTTGATTTATATGTTATAGAATCTAAAGCTTTTTAATACAACAAAGTATTTAACGTCTATATAGGATTTATATGGTAAAACTTAATTTATATATATCAAAATATCCAGAGCTTTTAAGGATTTTTGATATGTATAAATTAACTGTTTTACTGGAATACCTATAATAGGGTATAATAAATATGAAGATTATTATTATAGGAGGTTTTGCATTGAAAAAATTAGAGTTTATTTACAAGAGACATAGCATAAGAAAATTTAAAAATGTAGAAATTCCAAACGAGGATATAAGGGAATTAATAAAGGCAGCTACATATGCTCCTTCAGGCAAGAATCTTCAGAACTGGCATTTTGTTGTTATTAAAAACAAGGAAAAAATAGAAGAAATTGCAAAGATAGTAGAAAGAAAAAATGCTGAATTAGCAAGCTATACTAGCGACGAAGATTTAAAAAAGAATTTTACAAAATATGTAAAATATCATACTGTCTTTAGAAATGCTCCTGTTTTAGTATTGGTATATGCTGGACCATATCCCTCAACTGGTTTAGAATTTCTTAAAGAAAAAGGAGCTTCAAAGGAAGAAATTCATCGTTTGCTCAGACCATCTGCTGGAATACAAAACATTGCTGCTGCGATGGAAAATCTATTGCTTGCTGCAGCAAATATGGGATATGGAGGCTGCTGGATGACAGGTCCAAACTATGCAAGCAAAGAAATTGAAGAATATGTAGGCTTTAATAAGGAAGGTTTCTTCTTAGCTGCTTTGACACCTTTAGGTGTTCCTGAAGAATCTGAATTAAAAAGCCCAAAACGAAAACCCGTAGATGAGGTTTTAACTATCATAGAATAAGGTGTCTTTAATAGCTTGTTATTATGGTTTGAAGGCTTTTAGGTCATTCTCTTAATATCTACAATATCTTAATATATCTGGCGCTTATATAGCAATTCCACGCTTAATCAAGCATTTATTTTTATACTTAGAGAATGACCTATTTCTTTCAACCTACATTCTACCCTCCTAGGGTTATATCTTGACTATCATACCATTTAAGTGCTTCATGGAAATGCTCTGGTTTGAAATCTGGCCATAAATCGTCTATAACATAGAAATCTGCATATATGGATTGAACAGGCAAAAAGCCGCTTAATCTCCTTCTTCCACCCCATCGTATTATTAAATCAACTCTGCTTATGTCAGATGTATATATATGCTCCATTATATTTGCCTTACTTTTTCTTCCTCCTTGGCTATATGAGAACAAATTCTCTAAATCCCAATGCCATCCATAATTTACAAGAAAGTTAACCTTAATATCGCCTTCGCCAAATTTTCTTCTTTTTGTATAATGTTTTAATTCCTTGGGGAATTTAGGGGAATTTATATTTCCTACCACCAATAAAGAGGCATCTTCATTTGAAAGCATCTCAACTGCTTTTATACATGCTTTTGTAAAGGCTTTAGTCTGCTCCTTAGGTCGCTTTGTATTATCGGTAGTAAAACCATAGTAAGTTATCTCTTGTACCCCTGCTTCCTTACATAATCTAAACATATCGAGTCCTGGCCTTAGACCATAATCATAACCCTTTTCCTTAGATAGCCCCACATTCACTGCCCATCGTCTATTTCCATCTGGAATAATACCTATATGTTTAGGAACTCTCATTATAACATGCCATCCCTTCGCTATATATTCAAAAGCTTTTTTTACAATTATAATTACTATTTTCGTCAGATCAATTGTCCTTTATACCCTTTAAACTAAAAAAAGCCTAGCCAAGAGGCTAAGCTTCTTTTATTATCTTATTCATTTGCATCTGCTGGTGGAGTAAAGGTTCTTTGAGTTAACTCTTTATCAAGGGCCATTAAACCGTTTGTATTTTTATCTATCATCTTAACTTTTTGGATAAGCTTCTTAAACATACTCATTTCTTCTACTTGCTCGTCAATAAACCATTTCAAAAAACTAATAGTTGCATATTCTTTTTCTTCTTGAGCTAAATCCATAAGCTTATATATTCTTTCTGTAACCACCTTTTCATGCTTTAAGGCCATCTCTAAGGCTTCTAACAATGAGCTAAACTCGTTTTTAGGCTCAGCATAGGCAGAAAATATTGCCCTACCATCAACCTCATTAATATAATTATAAAATTTCATAGCATGAAATCTTTCTTCTTCATTTTGTACCAAGAAAAAGTTTTCAAAACCATCTAGATCGATTGATGCACAATAAGCTGCCATAGCTAAGTAGATATTAGCTGATTCAAACTCAAAATTCATTTGTTCATTTAACTCTTTAAATAATCTTTCAGATACCATTTTTCTCCTCCTTTTTTCATATACAGTAAATATTTATGGCAATTTATATATTAGATTCACATAGTTAGTATGTACACTTTATTGACTTTTACCATATAAATCACCATATTCTATATAATTATAGAACTAATTTAATATACATAATAGACAATTATTTGCTGGAAATTTCTAAGAAATTTCACATTATATTAATACCCATTTTATCAATTCAAAACACTTTTTTTGAATTATTTTATATAATATATTAAAATGTATATTAATACCACATTTATTGCATAAACGAAAAGGAAATATTAAAACTCCCACTATAGGAACTAGCTTGGTAGGTTAAAATATTCTATATTCATAGAAAGAGAGTTGATATTATGATTCCAATTGAAGATGTTTTTATAAGAATAATTCTTGCTTGCTTTTTAGGTGGTCTAATAGGTATGGAAAGGGAGAGCGTTAATAGACCAGCAGGCTTTAGAACCCATATCCTAGTATGTATGGGTTCCACATTAGTTATGTTGACTGGAATATTTTTATTTGATATCTATAAGGGACTAACAAATTTGGATCCTGCTAGATTAGGCGCACAGGTCATAAGTGGTATAGGTTTTCTTGGAGCAGGAACCATCTTAAGAGAAGGCTTAAGTGTAAAGGGATTAACTACTGCTGCAAGTCTTTGGGCTGTTGCATGTATAGGTTTAGCAATTGGTAGTGGTTTTTATACAGGGGCTATTATTTCTACTTGTTTTGTTTTCATTATATTATTTTTCTTTTCAAAATTCGAAGCATATGTTAGTAAAAGAAATAATCAAATCAATTTAAAGATTATAACAATAAATAAACCTGGTCAAATAGGAAAAATCGGAACTATACTCGGAAAAATGAATGTCTCAATAAATAATATAACATTAACCCCCATTGATGATGAAAGCATTGCAGTTATACTAATTTTAAAAACTCCTAGAGGAATGAATAGTTGCGAAGTCATAACTGCTTTATTGAATCTAGAAGGAATAGATTCTGCTGAATTGATATAGGAATAAAGGCGTCTGATGATGTATTATTAGATACGACTCCCTTTAGGGTGGATAATATAAATTAAGGTTAAGATTGAGATTAAGAACTAGGGTCATTTTTCATGGACTTAAAAAAATAAGAGCCTTCACTTTAAATCTAGTAAAAAAAAAGAGATTATATTAACTCAAATTAGTAATTAATACAACCTCCTTTTCTTTTGCAACGCCTTTTACAAAAATTGCTTTTATCTATGCAAATTACTTCTGAAGATTCACATTCTGGACACTTGTGAATATCTTTTTCATAGGCTTCGCTAAATATATGTCCACAATTCTCACATCTATATTTACATATATTAAAGGTATAATTACCACCCTCAATGCTTATGGCCTTGCCTTCTGTTAAAGCTTCAGCTACCTTTTTTCTAGCTTCATCAATAATAAGTTGGAAGGTCTGTCTAGAAACATTCATTCTTGCAGCACATTCTTCCTGACTAAACTTTTCGATATCCTTCAATCTCATTGCTTCAAGCTCCTCAAGCTTTAATAATACCACTTCCAATTCGCATTTAGGTTTATAAGCAGGTATGAAATATTTATTTTGAGGAACAAAGGAAATTTTCCTTGGTTTAACAGGTCTTGGCAAAAACTCACCTCCTACATTTTTTGCAAAGTCCATTAAAAATAATAGATATATTATTTACTATGAAATCATATCTCTTTTCTATTTCGTCCTTTTCATCTAAAAGCTTTATAATTAACTTTTGATCATCATAGTCAAATATTTTACCACATTCTAAACACTTCAAATGTACATGCAAACATTTTTCACTGAAAATTTTCAACTCGTAATATCTTGCTTCATCAATTATTATTTCTTTAATTATACCAAATTTCTTTAATAATTCTATAGTTCTATAAACGGTTGGTAAGCTTATATTTACTCTAACTATATCATATATTTCTTCTATCTTTAAATGTTTGTTTATATTTCCAGTAAATATTTCTATGATTTTCTTTCGTTGACTTGTAACCTTATATCCTCTTTTTTTTAATATCTCTTCTATTCTTTTTATCTTGTCATCCAATTAATATCACCCTTTACATAAAGGCGTCAATAGCCGCATATTAAAATTAAAGCAGAATGTATTAACATTCTGCTTTAACCGTGACAATGTCCTTCATGCTGATGCTCTCTACAAACTGCATTTGTTGATTTTAAGTTGCCATCGACATAATCCTTTATAATAGCATCTAATTCTCCTCTTGCTCCTACTATTACTTCAATATTATTTCTAGTAAACAATTCTTGAGCTGTAGCACCCATTCCTCCAGCAATAATTACATTTACATTTTTTTCAGATAAATATTTAGGTAAAAAACCTGGTTTGTGTCCTGGATTAGGCAAGAACTCCCTCTTTAAAATATTTTTATCCTCTACCTCTGCTATTTCAAATCCTTCACAATGTCCAAAATGCTCAGACACATAGTTACCATCTCTAGCTATTGCTATTTTCATATCAATTTACCTCCTTAATATTTTTTAAACATAATACTTCTTTATTTTTATCCACATTTTTTTTATTTCCTCAGCTGCTGGACTATCATATAAAACTAATGGTTTCATATCATTAACTGATTTTTTCACATGCTCATCAAAGGGAATTTTTCCAACCAAATCAACAGCTTCTTTATTACAAAAACTTTCTATCTCACCACTTATTTCTTTATTTATATCAAATTTATTTATGCAAACCATTGGTTTAACCCCAAAAAATTTACAAACTGAAAGAACTCTCATGAAATCTTCTAATCCCGACTGAGTAGGCTCAGTTACAATCAGAGCAATATCACATCCAGTTATTGATGCCATGACAGCACAGCCTATACCTGGCGATCCATCTAAGATAATAAGCTCATCATTTTTTTGAAATTTCATTGCTTTTTTTCTTACTTCAGTAACCAACCTGCCAGACCCCTCAGCACCTATCTCCATATCAGCTCTAGACAAGATTCCAAGACTATCTTCAGTTATTATAGTTTTTCCAGTAACTTCATCTTCTAAATAGATAGCATCATATTGACATGCAATTTTGCAGGCACCACAACCCTCACAAAGTAATTCATCAACAACAAAATTTTTTATCGCATTAAACCTGCAAACATCCATACATTTTGAACATCTTTTACATTTATCTATATCAATTTTTGCCAGCTTAGCTCCAATAAATCTATCTTCTTGTATATCAGTTCCATTTATAATCAAATGTAGATTTGAAGCATCTACATCACAATCCACCTTGATTTTACTCTTACTTAGATTTATTAAAGAAGATGCTATGGTTGTCTTTCCTGTTCCTCCTTTGCCGCTTATTACTACTAACTGCACAGAACCACCCCCTTAAGCTTCTGTGCAATTTCTAAGAACATGCTCCTATATTCATTATCTTCAACTAAAAGTTTTCCCTTTGAATACAAGTTAGCTATTTTTTTATCAAATGGTATTTGTCCCAATATTGTTATATTATTATCTTTACAATAATCAGTTATGAGATTTACATACTCATCACTTCTATTGATTATAACTCCAAAGGGTATTCCCATTTTTCTTACAAGTTGGGTTGCTATATGTAAATCATGCAAACCAAACTTTGTAGGCTCTGTAACTAAAATAGCATAATCTGTATCTATAATAGCCTTAACTACATTACATGAACTTCCAGGTGCACAATCTATTAAAACGTCTTTATCATCGATCATACCCTTTATTTGACTTATTATAGGTCCTGCCATTGGTTCACCAACAGTTAATAATCCTCGTATACATTTAATTTCCGCTGTTTCACCAATATCTATTTTGCCAATTGTTCTACTTTTTTCTACAATAGCATCCTGAGAACATACTAAAACACAGGTTCCACAGCTATGACATAACTTTTCAAATATCATTATATCTTTTCCTGTATTGGCTATAGCATTAAATTGACATGCCTTTACACACTTTCCACATAAGGTACATTTATCATAGTCTATAGTAGGTACTAAAACTTTAACTTCATTATCCTTTATAATCTTTGGTTTTAAAAAAATAAATCCATTAGGTTCTTCAACATCACAATCTACATACATATAACCCAATGTTTTTGCAAGGTTTGTTGCTACAGTTGTTTTTCCTGTTCCTCCTTTGCCACTTAAAATTGATATTTTCATCTATATATATTCATTCCCTTCTATGAACGTCCTCCCATACCAAAATGTGCAGGTACTGAACTTGTAACCTCTGTTAGATTATTTTCTTTAAATGATTTAACAGCCTCTTGGATAGTTGCTTTTTCTAAGCTATATATTTTAATATCCGAACCCTTAAGTAACTTCATTGCATTAGGTCCCAGCTTTCCAGTTATAACAACATCTATTTTCATGTTTATGATTTCTTGAGCAGCTGTAATGCCTGCTCCCTGCATGGATTTTATCCCTGGGTTTGGAATAAAGTCAAATTCCTTGGCTTCATCATCATAAATAGCGAAGTATTGACAGCGACCAAATCTTAAATCCACTAAAGAATCTTTATTGTCCTGTGTACTAGTTATACAAATTTTCATTATTCCATCACCCCTACCCTTGAAAAAATGCTATTTGATAGTTCTTCCATTAGCTTAAAATTAATTTTCCCATATAATTCAATTTTACCTTCATCACTAAGTTGCACAAATTCAGGGTCAATAGGAATACTAGCTATATAATCTATGCCCATTTCCTCTGCTATTTCTTGAACTTTACTCTCACCAAATATATTTATTTTCTTACCACATTCTGGACAGTTGAAATAACTCATGTTTTCAATTATGCCTAGAATTGGAGTATTCATCATCTTTGCCATGTTTAAAGATTTTTTAACAATAAGCTTAACTAAATCCTGTGGTGAAGAAACTACAATTATACCATCTAAAGGTAATGATTGCATAGTCGTTAATGACACATCACCTGTTCCTGGAGGGAGGTCAATAAGCAAGTAATCTAAATCTCCCCAATTCACTTCAGTGTAAAATTGTTTTACAGTATTTGCCAATAGAGGACCTCTCCAAACTACTGGAGAATCTTCCTTATCGATTAATAAATTTAATGATATAACCTTTATTCCAGTATGAGTAATTACTGGATTTATTCCAGAATCATTTCCTTTAGCTCTTTTATCATTTATTCCAAAAACCTTTGGAATACTTGGACCAGTAATATCTGCATCCATTATTCCTACTTTCTTTCCCTTTTCTTGTAGAGCTGTTGCAACCAAAGAAGTAATCGAAGATTTTCCAACGCCTCCTTTACCACTCATAATTGCAATGACTTTTTTAATATTACTTTTTTCGTTTGTTTTTTCTTTTTCAAACATTTATCTACAACCTCCTATTTGGCATATGCTAATTATATTATACTCCATTTTTTGTTATTGTCAAATGCCAATAACTATTTTTTCTTGAATATTTGAAATTATATATGATAAAAATATCTATAAACTTTAAAGGAGGTTAATTCTAATGCGAATAATAGGTATCTTTGAAAAAGAAAATCAAATCGGAGGTTTAGTCGACAGCTTAAGGAATGTTGGTATAGATAGAAATGATCTCGTTATTTCAGATAAGCCTAAAACTAACAGTAGAAATTCAGCTCTTGATAAAGTATATATAAAAAGTGAAGCTGATAGTCTTTCTAGCTTATCAACATTAAGTAATGATTTACCTAAAGAGGCTGATAAAGGCATATTAGTATCAGTTGAAATACCAAAAAATAAAGCATCCCATATCCGTGAAATAATGGAGCAAAGTGGAGCAGCAAAGATAATCTTTGATTAGAATACAAAAAAAGCTTTGATTTAAGTGTTTAAAACTTAAATCAAAGCTTTTTTATCTTTCTTCTCTAAAATATGGATCTGCTAATCCCTTTGGAGCCATATGTTCCTTACTCTTCTTTGTGGATACAAGAACCAATACTAATATTGTAACAACATAAGGAAGCATATCAATTATATATTGAGAAATCTTAATATCATATTTTTGTAGTCTAAAACCTATAATATCAAGTCCCCCAAAAAAGTATGAACCAATCAATGCTTTATAGGGACTCCAAGTACAGAATATTACCAATGCAACGGCTATCCATCCTCTTCCAGCAGTAACATTTTCCTGCCAAGCTGGTATATAAACCAGCGAAAGATAAGCACCAGCAAGTCCACATAAAGCTCCACCTGCTAAAATGTGAATATATTTGTAAAAATCAACATTTATACCACTTGCATCTGCAGCAGAAGGGTTTTCACCAACCATCCTAAGATTTAATCCCTTTCTAGTATGATATAAATAAATTCCCAGAACAATGGCAGTAACATATCCAAAATAAACAAATAGATTATGATTAAAAAGTATCCCACCAATATAAGGAATCTTATTTATTCCAGGGATTTCTAAGGGTTTAAAAAACTCCTTTATAGTATCGGGAACAATTTCTCCTACCAATACTTTTCCAGCAAAGCTTGAGAAGCCAGTTCCCAATATAGTTAATGATAATCCAGTAACTACTTGATTTGCTTTCAACGTAACAGTTAAAAAGGCAAAAATTAGGGCTGTAAGGGCTCCTGCTGCGGCAGCTCCAAACAAAGATAAAATAGGACTTGATGTTGTTAAGCCACATTGAAACCCTACAACAGCACCTACTAACATCATTCCCTCAACACCTAAATTAAGATTTCCCGATTTTTCAGTAATAATCTCTCCTAAGGTTGCAAATAATAGGGGCGTACCAGATTGAATCGCAGCATTTAAAAAAGAAACTATATCCATCTATCTACACCCCTTTCCTAATATCTTTACCATAAGTTAGTATTTCCCTATCTAATACTAATTTATAATTTACAAAAAACTCACTTCCTAGTACAAACATAAGAATCATTCCTTGCAATATTTGGGCAGCTGACTGAGGTATTTGGAAGGCTGTCTGTATATACGCTCCGCCCTGAATTAAGATTGCAAACAAGAATGAAACTAGAAGTATTAATGGAGCACTAAGATTTGACAGCCATGTAACAATAATTGCTGTGTACCCTATACCTCCCGATAATTCAACTGATAAAGTATTATTTACAGCAGAGGCTTGTATCATTCCAGTTAACCCACACAATCCTCCACTAATAAGCATAGCTGTTATGATAATCTTTTTAACATTCATTCCAGCATAGCGACCAGTATTTTCACTTTCACCTATAACACTAATTTCATAACCTTTTTTAGTGTGATGTATAAAAACATAGGTAAGAATAACTAATATTATTGCAAAAATCCATCCAATATGGACACCAAAAAGCCTTGGCAATATGGCATTATCAGAAAAATTAGGTATCTTAGGAAAACCTAAAGCATTTGGGTCCTTCCATGGTCCAAATTGAAGATATGTTATCCATTTTATTGCAATGTAGTTCATCATCAATGTAAATAGGGTCTCATTTGTTCCATATTTTGCTTTAAACAGGGCTGGTATCAGTGCCCATATTCCTCCACCTATTATTCCTGCAACAACCATTAGCATAAGAAGCATTGGCTTTGGAACTTGTGGAAGCTTTAATGCAACTAGACTAGATAAAAATGCTCCCATGTATATTTGACCTTCTCCACCTATATTCCAAAACTTCATTTTAAAAGCAACTAAAATTCCTAATGAAGCTATTACTAAAGGTATTGTTTTTATAATAGTTTCCTTAAATCTATACAGTGACCCAAAGCAACCATCTAACATTGAAATATAAACACTAATTGGATTATGTCCTAAAAAATGAATGAATAATGTTGAAGTAAATAAAGCTAAGAAGATTGCTCCAAATCTAATTAATATAGATTTAGTCTTACTAATATTGGTTTTCTTAAGTACTCTAAGCAATGTTATCATTCCTTTGTAAATTCTCTCCTGCCATCATAAGTCCAAGTTCTTCCTTTGTAACTGTATCAGCTTTTACTATTCCTGTGATTTTTCCTTCACACAGAACAATAATTCTATCACAAAGCTCCATAAGTACATCAAGGTCTTCACCTATGAATAATATCCCAACGCCCTTTTTCTTTTGAGCATTTAAAAGATCATAGACTGTATAAGCTGCACCAATGTCAAGACCTCTAGCAGGGTATGCAGTAATAATTAAACTAGGATTAGTTTCTATTTCCCTTCCCAAAAGAACCTTCTGAATATTTCCTCCAGAAAGCTTTCTAACAGGATGATTTACACCAGGTGTTGCAATACTCAATTTATCAATGATTTTATATGCCTTTGATTTCGCTGATTTTCTGCTAAGTAAAAAACCTTTTTGATTCTGATATTCCTTTAAAAGCATATTATCCACTATGTCCATAGATGCAATCAATCCCATTCCAAGTCTGTCTTCTGGAATAAAGCTCATACTTATTCCCATTTTAATTATGTCTCTAGGATTTTTCCCAACTATGCTTTGCCCTTTATAAATTATTTCACCTTCTGAAACTTTGTAAAGTCCAGCTATAGCTTCACAAAGCTCCTTCTGTCCGCTGCCAGCTACTCCTGCAACACCTAATATTTCCCCTGATTCGATGTCAAAAGAAATATTATCAAGGACTTTAGTAGCATCTGTACTCATACAAGATAGCTTATCTATCTTTAATATCGTCTTTTTATCTTTAGTTTCTATTCTCTCAATAGATAGATCAAGGGAGCGTCCTACCATCATATCTGCTAATTTCTTGGGACTCATATCTTCTTTATTTACCGTTGCTATCACTTCTCCCTTTCTAAGAACTGTAATCTTATCACTTATTTCCATAACTTCATTTAATTTATGGGTAATAATAATTACACAGCATCCAGACTCCTTCATCTTTCTAATTATTTTAAAGAGTTTTTCTGTCTCTTGAGGAGTTAATACAGCAGTGGGTTCATCTAAAATAAGTATATCCGCTCCCCTATATAAAACTTTTAGAATTTCCAATCTCTGCTTTTCAGCAACAGACATATTATAGACCTTTTTATCGGGAGATATCTCTAAACCATATTTTTGAGAAATCTCTTTTATTTCTTTGGAAAGTTTTTTTCCATTTATAAAAAGACCTCCCTTTTGACCAGCGATAATATTTTCCTTGGCAGTTAAAACATCTACTAATTTAAAATGTTGATGTATCATACCTATTCCCATGGATATGGAATCCTTAGGCAAACTAAATTTGACTCTTTTGCCTTTTACAAAAATAGAACCACTGTCAGGGGTATAAATCCCTGACAGCATATTCATTAAAGTACTCTTTCCTGCTCCATTTTCTCCAAGAATAGAATGTATTTCTCCACTATGAAATTTTAGGCTTATATCTTTATTTGCAATTACTTTCCCAAAGGTCTTAGATATATTTTGAATATCTATTAGTATATTTTTTTCCATGCTATCACCTTATTTTTCTATTTTGCCTTCTACCCCTTCAACAAACCAATCCATTGATAGCATCTCACTATCTGTAAGTATTTTCCCTTCTTCAACAACAATTTTACCTTCTTGATTCTTAATTGGACCTGTAAATACATTCAGATTTCCATTTAAGATTTTTTCTTCTGCTTCTTTAACTTTCTCTGTTGCTTTTTCTGGAGCATTTTCAGAAAGCGGTGCAAGCTTGACTATTTGTTCCTTCATTCCACCCCAATAGCTATGGCTTTTCCAATTACCTTCCATAGCTGCTTTAACCTGCTCTACATAATATGGTCCCCAATTCCAAATAGGTGCTGTCATATAAGACTTAGGAGCCTTGTCAAAGGAATCTGTATTATAACCGATTGAATATGCTCCTGCTTCTTCAGCAGCTTGTTGTGGTCCAGCAGTATCTTGATGCTGTGCTATTACATCTGCTCCTTCATCTAAAAGTGATTTAGCCGCTTCCTTTTCCTTAGCAGGATCATACCAAGTATGGGTCCATCTTACTATAACCTTGGCATCGGGATTTATAGAACGAACTCCAAGTGTAAATGCATTTATTCCTCTTATTACTTCTGGTATTTCAAAGGCAGCTACATATCCAATTTTGTTAGATTTTGTTTTTAAACCTGCAACTATACCCGCCAAATATCTTGGTTCATACATTCTTCCAAAATAGTTTGACATGTTTTCTGTAGTTTTATATCCTGAACAATGTAGGAATTTAACCTCTGGATGTTCCTTTGAAACCTTTTCAACATAATCCATGTAACCAAAACTAGTAGCAAAAATAACCTTTGCACCTTGGTCTATCATATCATTCATAACCTTTTCAACCTCTTGCCCTTCTGGCACAGATTCTCTATAAATAGTTTCTACTCCCAATTCATTTTCTAAATATAATCTTCCTTCATTATGTGAATAACTCCAACCTCCGTCACCAATTGGTCCAACATAAATAAATCCTACCTTGAAATCATTGTCGCCTTTTGATGCTGTCTTTTCTGCAGCTTCCTTCCCACATCCTGTGAATATTGAAAATGTCAAAACTAATGTCAATAATAATGTAAGTATTCTTTTAAACATTTTTATTCCTCCCATTTTATTCATCTGAATTTGACTCTATTTTCTTCCATTGAGTCAATAATTGCTAATGATTTAAGATTTATACCCATATTACGTAATACTGTTCCCCCTTCTTGGAAACCCTTCTCGATTACAATTCCAACTCCTACAAGATTTGCTTCAGCTTGTTCAACAATATCCTTTAGTCCAAGTACCGCCCTTCCATTTGCTAAGAAATCATCAAGTACTAATATATTGTCATTCTTTTCTATATATTTTTTAGAGACCCTTATTTTATAGTTCTTACCCTTTGTAAAGGAATATACCTCACTTTCATATGTTTCTTTGTCAAGATTCTTTGACTCTGTTTTCTTAGCAAAAACAACTGGCACATTAAAATATTGGGCTGCTATACAAGCAATAGCTATCCCTGAAGCCTCTATTGTAAGGATTTTATTTATGTGTGTATCTTTAAAAATTTCCTTGAATTCTTTTCCTATTTCATTAAGAAATTTAATATCTAATTGATGATTTAAGAAACTATCAACCTTTAATATATGCTTGTCTACAACTTTGCCTTGATTTAAAATTTTATCTTTCAACAGCTTCATCTATTACCTCCTCTCCTATTAATAAAAACATCTGAATAATAGCTCTTTAATTGCAAGTTTTCCAATGCTCCCATGGATATCCAAAACAAACTCCAAAATTTCACTAAAAAATATCCCAAAAACAAAAACCCCCATTTTTTAAAGGGAGTTTAATATTCTATTTTAGAATCTAATAAATATTGTTTAATAAAATCAATTAAGCCAATAATATAGAATTGTTCCAAAATAGATAACTAAACACCCATAGTCAGACTATTTACGGTAGCCTGGTAGAAACTAATGGTCCATATTACCATAATTATATGGGCGAACTTTATGAAGTTTTTGGCAATCAATTGTTCGAATTAATGTTAATTTTATATCATCTGTCAAAAAAAATCAATATTTATATAAAAGTTTATAATTTTTATTTTTTTGATTATGCTAATAATGTTAAGTAAACCTTATTAATGGAGGAGCAAATAATGAATCTGATAGAAAAAACCTATGGTAATATTCTTGAGTCAGCCTTTACTTTTCTTAATCCTTTTAAAAAGATGGTGATTAATACCCATTGCAATGTCCACAAATTTATAAACATACAGGCTTTAAGAATTATTCAAAACGACAATTATCTAGACGTGTTTAAAGTTTTTGCTCTCAATATATCTCACATCAACGAAGGTTCATATTGGGCTGATCAAGACTTTAAAAGCAGTTGCCATCTATATAACCCATATACAAAGAAAGGTCTTTATGGAAGAAAAAGTGCCATGGACTTAGCTGTAAAATACTATAATAAGGCTAAGGAATTATGGTTGAACAATAATGAAAAAAAGTCTATGTTTTACTTAGGTGCAGCTCTACATATAATTCAAGATATGACAATACCCCAGCACGCAAATGTAAAGCTGCTAGATAATCACAAACAATATGAAACCTTTGTAAAAAGAACTTATCAGTATATCGAAAAATTTAAAGCAACAAGGAACGCATATATGCTGGATACTATTGAGGAGTATATACGTTTCAATGGAGGAGTTGCCATCAAAGTCTATAAAAAATTCAAACATATCAAAGAAAATGAAGCGAGATACTATAAAATAGCCAGCTGCACCCTACCTTTAGCCCAAAGAACCACAGCTGGATGTATGCTAACATTTTATGAGAATATAATCAACATAAGAATGTGAAAAAAGGTTATAGTTCTAAATTCCATATTCCAAATTACAAGTACTAGGGTCTTTCTATTAAGTTTTAAAAGAAAACAATTTGCACCAATATTTTATTGATAATAGCTTTCATACACTCTCTGTTGCTTGAATTTACCTAGATTCAAACTTTTTTGAAAATTGTATACTGAAATAAAGTAAAATAAAGGACTAGAAGGCAAATTAAAACTATTACCAGTAAAATTTTACAAGCAAGAATTAAGGTTTTTTAAATCTAAAAGAATGACCCTAAAACTTGTAACATGGAACTTGGAACTCAGCTATAACTTGTAGCTTAAAACGGACTGCAAGAAATTTTCATTCTCTTAAGGTCTTTTAGGTAATATGAGCCAAGCTATTATATATCCTAAAATTCCCGACCCTCCCATGAGAACAAACAACACCCATCCTAATCTTACCAAAGTTGGATCTATATCAAAATACTCTGCTATTCCTGCGCATACTCCAGCAATTTTAACATCTTCCTTCGATCTATATAGCTTTTTTTTATTCTCCAACCTGCTCCCTCCTAGTTTAATAATTCAATTATCTTCTCTTCAATAAAATCTACTATATCCTTATCCTCAATAAAAGTGTCTTCATCATATAGCGATGGCTTTACTCTAAAGAAATTTATTATAAGCTTATTATCAATAATCTTATATACATATATATGTCCTGGCACAAATATTACTTCTATTTCTTCATATTTTGAACTATTCTTTATTGCCTCTGATTTTTCAATCAATGAGCTTAAGTTTAAAGTTTTTAAAGGAGTAACCATCATATCGGTATAGCCTAGGTCTTCTAGCATCCACATATTATTGTTCCAAAATCTACCCTCTTTTTTATTGTTCCCCTTAAACATTTCTCTATTTGAAATAGCACTTAAAGCTTTCCTCACTGATTCTTCATTAAACTCATCATCATATATTAACTTCATAGCTGGCATATTAGCTATATCATTTAAAAAACCTTCTCCAACCTTCTCCTTTTCACTAGTTGCCTGCCAATAATATAACATACCCTCTATTACATCTAATTTAACTTTAATTCTTTCCATGTATTTTTCTCCTTTCATAATAGCTCTTAGGTTTATTATACTCAATATATCCATCATAATCAAAATATAATTTATTAAATGAGGAAATTGCATAATACATTTAAAGAATTTTTCAACACAAAATGTAGTAGAGAGAGTCAGGAAAATAATCTGCATATTGTATTTCAAAATTGTTAATGTTAATTCTGCAAGTTTTTCAAATAAAAAAAAACATTAAACCATCCATGGTAGAAACTATCGCAAGCTGAAAAGAACAGTTCAAAGGAACTGTTCTCAGGCTGTTGACAAACCCGAATTTCTTCGTTGTTGCTTCAAAGGAGAATGCTCACGTATTTCTGTATACGCTCCGCTTGCTCCTTTTCAGCACGCCTCGAACTTCAGCTTTCTCAAAAGCCTGCTATCTTGTTGACTTTGTCAACAATCTAAGAACAGTTCAAAGGAACTGTTCTTTATTCTGCTTTTTTAAGACAATATATAATTCTATACTTATTAATCAAACGCTCCCCGAGCTTAACAATATTATCAACTGAATAATGCTGTGCTATCTCTTCCATCTTCAGCTTCATTTTCTCTAAAATTTCAGGCTTATTTACTAAATCATCTATAATATTGTCAATTCTATCAATATCATTTACCATCATAGCTATTCCAGAATTCAGCAAAAACTCTGCATTATCTTCCTCTTGTCCTGGGAGCATATAAGGTATTAATATAGGTAATCTTTTTACTATTGCTTCAGAAACCGTTAAACCACCAGGTTTTGAAATCAAAATATCTGCTTCATCCATTAATTTGGGAATATTATCAGTAAAACCATAAATAATTATATCTTTATTTATTGGGCTATATTTATATCGAGATTTTAGTTTATCCATTAAAGATTTATTATTTCCACATACAACTACTATTCTTAACTTGTTATAGCAATTAACTAAACCCTCTAGAACATCCTCAATGGATTTAATACCCATACTTCCACCCATCAAAAGTATGGTAAAACCATTATAATCCCTTTTACCATAACTGCCATCATTTGATAAGAACTCTTGTCTTATAGGTATACCATAGGAATATAGTCTTTCCTCTGGTATGCCTTCATTAATCATCCCTATATTTGTATATTTGCTTCCAGTTATATATGCATCAACATATTTACTAAAATATGAGCTATGGGCTTTGAAATCTGTTACTACTGAAATAAAAGGTATGAAAAGCCTTTTCCTTTGTTTTAGATTGCTTATAACATTAACAATAAAGGGATGAGTGCCAATTATTAAATCAGGATTTTCTTCACATATAAGCTTATAAATTTTTCTTTTAAAAATCCTATATATATATTTTGTCAATTTGCCATTTATGTTTTGTTTATTGCTATAATTATAAAGCCCCCTATAAACTTTTGGCATATTGCATGACAATATCTCATACCCTTCAGCGAATAATTTTTCCATCACTTTATTGGTAAGCTTTAGTATATCTACAACTATTGTATTATAGCCATATGATTGAAATTTAAAAGATAGAGATTTTGCAGCTTGATTATGTCCACCACCTGTTGAAACAGTAAATATTAATACCTTTTTCATAGTTTACCCCCCCAAATGTCATACCATTTTTTAGTCATCTTCTTGACTAACTTATTGGTTAAAAGAGCAAGTTGTATAATTACCTTTAAATATTATAATAATTAGTCCTGTAATAATCCAGATAAATATTTCTTAAAATTTTCTTTCAAATCTTCCCTTCTTAGGGCAAACTCTATCGTAGCCTGTAAAAAACCTAATTTATTACCAACATCATATCTAATACCTTTAAATATATATGCATACATTGCCTGCTTTATAGATAATTCTTTTAAAGCATCTGTCAGCTGTATTTCTCCACCTGCTCCAGGCTTAGTATTCTCTAGTATATCAAATATTTCAGGCGTTATAATATATCTACCCAATATAGCTATATCCGAAGGTGCCTCTTCTATTTGGGGCTTTTCAACTAAATTTTTCACTTTATAAACATCATTCTCAATAAACTTACCATCAATTATACCATACTTATTAACATCATTTTTACAAACTTTCTGTACGCCCAGTATAGTGGTCTTGTATTCATCATATACATCAATCAACTGCTTTAAGCATGGGTACTCACTGTAGACTATATCATCTCCAAGTAATACTGCAAATGCTTCATTTCCCACAAAACTTCTTGCACAATTTATTGCATGCCCTAACCCCTTTGGCTCCTTTTGTCTTATATAATGTATATTAACCATATTTGAAATATCTTTTATCTGGGACAGTAATTCATTTTTGCCCTTCTTTTCCAAAGCAATTTCCAATTCTATTGATCTGTCAAAATGGTCTTCAATGGCTCTTTTATTTCTGCCTGTTATTATCAATATTTCTTCTATACCAGAATGTACAGCTTCTTCAATAATATATTGTATAGTAGGTTTATCAACAATAGGAAGCATTTCCTTTGGTTGAGCCTTGGTAGCTGGTAAAAATCTTGTTCCTAATCCAGCGGCTGGTATTATAGCCTTCCTTACTTTCATTAATACGCCTCCTTAATAAAAAAGCTAATGATTGAGGATATTACATAACTCTAACTTGGCAAAATTCCATATGCCAATATTATCCTTAATTTAGCTATTTAGAATAAAATATTTCGATGGTATGGCTTTGAAGATTTTAAAACTATATTCATTAGTTTTTTTTAATGATAATTATGCAATTTGCTCGATTGATAAATTTAAAAGAAAAAAATATAAAAGATTCGTTATTTTTTATGTATCTTAGTTTTCACTATTATTTATCCATACAGAAATTATAATATAAAATTTCCCACACTGCTTACATTATTATTATACTTCTATTATTGTCCAACTTCAATATATACAAAATCTCCTTTCCTCTAATAAGTCACATCCCTAAGTACCTTTAAAATCAAAATAAAACTGTTTTAAATTATCTATAATCCTATCGAATCCTAAATTGATTTCATTCCGTAAAAACAACTAGTATATCTAAGTTATTAATATAAACATAATTGTATATTTGACTTTGCTTTAAGTTTATATTTCTAATATTAAGTTTGTGAAAACATTGTGTAAAATCTATATGATATATGTATTTTAAGTCAACTCAAATTTATAAGAACCTTTATAAAATTCATGCATAAACTAATATTGTAAGTTCACTATATTTATTATTAAGCTGTAAAGTTTTATGCGTTTAAGGAGATGAATGTTAATGGCTTACTCAAATAGAGAACTATTAGCAAGGATTGTAAAATGTGAAGCTGGTGGTGAAGGAGATAATGGATTGCAGGTTTTATCATACCGCCTGTAAAAAAAAGAAAGAGTTTACTGGGCCCTGTACCAGCGAATCTGTAACCAGGGGCAAAGTAGATA
>NZ_FRAG01000018.1 GCF_900142245.1 Paramaledivibacter caminithermalis DSM 15212
AAATAAGCATAAAAATGTACTTAAACACTAAAAGACATGAAAAACCTTTTTGTTTATAGAAATTTGATTGCTTTAATAATGTACCAATTTTGTATTCTTTAAAGAAACTATCTATAATAGTTTTAATTTTTTTATCATCACCACATTTTTCTGATATAATAGTATTCATTAAGAACATTCCTTTCTGATATTTGGTTTGTGGTGAATCTATTATATCAAGAAAAGGGAATGTTCTTACTATATTTTTTGAATTTTTCATTCAAATCTCAGTTTTTTTCAATGATTTTTATGTGCGAAAGTTGAGTTATAAATTGACACTATTACTCCAAGTCCTGTACTATCAATAAAGGAACAATTGCTAAAATCTAAAGAAAAATACTTTTCACCTTTATCAGTTAATTTTATAAGCTTTTCTCTAAACTCAGAAGCTTCATCAACTGCAAAATTTTCAGGAATTAAAATGCTTGTTGTCTTCATCTATTTCACCCCTTATTTTGAATTTTTCTACAAGCTCATTTAAATTATTTGCCATAGCACTAATCTCTTCTGAAGTAGAAGCTAAATTTTGAACTATTGAAGTTTGTTCTTGAGTAGCAGCAGCAACTTGCTGGCTATTTGATGCTGTAGTTTCTGCAATAGTTGCAACAGAATCAATAAGTTTTATTATTTGATCAGAATCTGCAACTTCATCCTTTGTAGCCTCTACTATTTTCTCAATATCCTCTACTATTTGCTGGACTGCATCTATAATTTTAACAAAAGCTTTATCAGTATCCTTAGCTACTTTTACTCCATCTTCTACAGCGTGCTTGCTAGAATCCATTGATTTTACTGCTTTATTTATATGAATTACCATTTCGTTTATTAATGAAGATATTTCATTAGCTTCAATATTTGTTTGCTCTGATAGCTTGCGAACCTCATTGGCTACAACCGTAAAACCTCTGCCATGTTCCCCTGCTCTAGCCGCCTCAATAGAAGCATTTAATGCTAACAAATTTGTTTGAGCAGAGATATTGTTTATAGTATTAATTATACCACTAACCTTATTAGAAAGCTCATTCAATACCTGTAATATGTCTTCAGTTTCCAATGATACTTTTCTTATATTTTCAATGGCATCAATTGTATTTTTTAAACTAATACGTCCTTCCTTTGCAGCATTCATGGTATCATGGGAATTATTCTTTGCTATATTTGCTCTGTTTTGAGCTATTTGAATAAAACTTGAAAATTCAACTAGAACTTTAGAAGCTTCAACTACCAAGTCATTTTGTTTGTTTGCATTAGATGAAACTACCTGAGTATTATTAGCAATTTGTTCAGCTGATGCACTTATTTCTTCAGATGAAGCAACCATTTCATCAGAAACAGAAGCAAGTTCCTTAGAGCCTTTTCTAACATTATCTACAATATTTGATTGATGTTCGATCATTGTATTAAAATATTCACCTAATACTTGTATCTCGTCCCTTGTATTCAAATTAAATCTAACGGTTAAATCACCGTCACCTGCTTTTATCATTAAACTTTCCAAGGTTTTAATAGGATTTATTATGTTTCTACTTGAAAAAAAGCATGCTAATATCATTGAAATAATTACTGAAGCTGTAGCAATTAATATTGTGTTCCTCCTAATTCCAAATGCTGGAGCCATATATTCATTATAATTGGCAGTCACTACTACTATCCAATCAGATACAGAGGTAAAATTAACAAATTTTCTAACCCCTTCATATGTATAATATCCCTTACCTGTTTCACCTGCCTTCATTTTTTCTACAAGTTGCTTTAATTCAGTGTTATCTGTTTCTCCTAAGTTTTCTTCCATTTTTCCCTTTCCTTCGGGATGGTATACAAAATATCCCTTTTTATCAATCATATAGGCATACCCATTTTCGCCTACCTTTATTGTTGAAGCATATTTATAAATATTTTGAAAATCAATTGTTGCTGCTATTGCTCCAACAATTTTATTATTAATTTTTAAAGGATAAGCAATTCCCACTATTGGTTTATTTGAAACCTTAGATATTAATACATCACTTACGCCTTTTTTATCTTTTAAAGCATCTTGAATATATTCTCTATCACTTAAGTCTATACTATAGCTTATATCATCACTGCTTAAAATGCCTTTGCCTGATAAATCCGTAATAATCAGTTTTTCTATCTGATTACTATTTTCCTTTTGTAGCTTTGCTAAATATTTGAAAATTTGATCTTTTTCTTCATTATTTCCTAAAGCAAATTTTCCTAAATCTTCATTATGACTCAGCAGCATAACATATTTACTAACTGAATCCATAGCTTGATCCATAGATTCTGCAGTTTCTGTTGTAATATCCCCTAATTGCTGCTCTATCATTTGCTGTATTGAACTAGAAGTCATAATATATGAAATAGTACCTAAAGCAATACTTGAAAATGAAATAAATATGAAAAACATCAATACTAATTTTGTTTTTAAACTTGTCATCATGTATAACCTCCATTCTATCATCCTATGTTACATACACTATAAAATTCTAATGATGGTTAATGTTTTTTTGTATTATTAAAACATTTTTCTTTAATTCTATCTTATCTGCATTTTTATTATTCCCGTGACTGAATGCATTGGTTAAAGCTTCTGTCAGTATAAGCTTTACATCAAAGCTATCATAGGAAATATCAAATTCAGTAATAATTTCATCAATAACTTCTTTATATTTATCTAATCCATATAGAATGTATTGATTTCTTTTCATCATATAAATCCTCATCCCTTTACTTTACTTTATTTCTATTGCTATCAATGTACAATCATCCTATATTCCTTTTACATCAGTCAACATTTCATTTAAGCTATACTTTAGTTCACTTATAAATTTAGTTATTCTTGATATATTAAGCATTATATTCTTCAAGTTATGTAACTCCTATTTCATGTAAACAAGTAGGTCTATTTAGGTATATTTAATTACTCCTTGATATCTCAAGTATGTAAAAAACAGGAAAGCTATAATTATACTAACTCTAAACCCATGACTCTAAGTCTCAATGCTTATATAGTTTTACTTTCCATGATATTTTTATATCTTTATTGGCTCCATCTCGTATTATAGCATATCTTTTAAAGCTATTGGTATTAAAAATTCCTTGAAAATCCAAAAAACAAAACATGACAAGGAATACTTCCCTGTCATGTTTTTTAGATGTAATTTTCTCTAGCATTTTTCTTATATACTTGGTATCAATACATTCACCAAGCTTTAAATCTTAATTTATAAATCTCTCTTTATGCTTTCTGGAATATCTGGCTCATAAGTAAAAAGCATACTCTTAGTACTAACACCACTCATGGCTATTAATGTAAACAAACAAGCTGCTGATGATAATAGAAAAGCCTTTAAGTTTTTTAACATAATTACTATCCCCCCTTTATTTTAGATTTGTTCTTAATTAGTTTGAAGCTAATAAATCTATATCCTAATGGAGTTGCTAAGAAAAATGCTAGAATAACACCTAATAGGCATGATATTACATATTTAAATGTCCCTATATTGCTTAGATAACTACATACTAAAGCCCAAATCGTCAATAAAATAATTGTTTCAATTTTTATTTTTCTTCTTGTGATTTTATTTTTTATCTGCTTCTTTTCAGTGCCTGCAGGAATCCATAATATTGTAGCTATAACAGCCAATATATATACCAATAAAATTGATATTAAAATGTGTATAGTTTCTAAATTTATTATTTCTCCTGATACACCTGCTAAAAGCATTATAAAAATACTAAAAAAATAGCATCTTTTATAGGTATTAGCATGACTACCTCCGATAATCCTTCTAAAAATAATAAATGATATGGATACAAATACTGTGGACTTAAAGATATTTAAACAATATGCAAGGATTAATATGCTTATTGTTTGTATTGAGGTTCCTAAAAAAACCTCAAGTCCATAGGAAATTATTTCTCTCCTTTTGTCATCATATTTTAATTCCCTAACTATATAATTTGAAATATTATCAGCTAATTTTTTTATCATAATTTTCTACCTTTCCAGGCAATTTAATAGTAGCTACCACTGTGCCAAGATTTGTATTTTTTATATCTATATTACCTTCATACTTGTCCACAATTTTCTTGGAAATATATAGTCCATATCCTCTTCCTGGAGAAGACTTGGAGGTATTGCCTTGTTTAAAGAGATTATTCATAATGGTTTCTTCTATTTGACCCGTGTTTTCAATTTGAAATACGTAATTATCCTCATAATAGTTAATAATCAATTTTATCCATTTTTTACCTTCTGCCATTAATGCAGCTTCTATTGCATTTTCAAATAAATTAGAAAACAAACTGCATAAATCCCAAGACGGTATTTCCATATCCTTTATTTGCTCTTTGCATTTAACGTAAAAGAATATCCCTTTTTTGCGAGCTATTTCCCTTTTGACATTAATTAATGCTGTAAGGGCAGGATGTCCTACCTTTATAATTTCACAATTGAATCTATAATTTTCAGATATGCCCTTTAAGTACTTAGACAATTCTTTATATTCTTCTAGATAGACCAGTGCATTTATAGATTGTATATGAGTCAGATAATCATCTCGTTGAGATTTTAATAAATTTATCAATTCCTCTGTACTTTCCATATTAGCTTTTATTAATTTGAATTCTGCTTCTTTTTTTTCATAATAGCTAAATTTTTTCAAGGAAATAAACATTAGAACAGTTGTTACAGCTATTACAATCATAAGAACATAATTTAAAAATATATTCTCTCTAATCATATTTAAAGTAACTGAGTTAAGTATGAAATAGTCAAGTATAATTATAACCATTGACTGAAACAACATGGTTAAAATAATTATGTATTTGTTTCTATTTTTCAAAATTACCACCTTCTAATCATTAATATCACATAAAAATAAATTTTTTCTCTTAATAGCAATCAATAGAATTAATGATACTAAAAAAATAGGTATATTGGCTAAAATTAATTTCATAGAACTATAGTATAAGTCAGTCATTTTAAACTCAAAAATAACACCAATGGTTGGTAGTATAGTGCTTTGTATTATTCCTTGTGATAAAATTCCTATTAATACTGGAATTATAGCTTTATAATATTTAATTTTTAAAAATATCATTACTAATAAATATAATGAAATAGCTTGCATTATTGTATGAAATCCAAAATATATATTAACCATTCTTACAAATAAGGCAACTACAGATTGAATACCTCCAATAACTAGAAACCTTGATAATTTTATATCTCTAATATTTGAAAGATTAAAACCCAACAAAAGTATAAATACAGCATCTGGAAAAGATACAAAAGCTGCAACATATACATAATCTAGCAACATATAATTCCCCCTATAAATTTCACACACCAATAATTTATATCTTCAATATCTATATCTATTATACACAAATTATCGCAAAAATGTTGTCAAAATTTGTATTTTGTGTAATTTTTTTTTAAAGTTTTTTCCATATCCTTTTATATAGAGATTTTTTTTACTATTTTCAAGCAAAAAAACCTATTAATTAAACTAATTTAGTTTAATTAATAGGTTTTTTTATCAGTCATCAATATCTATTCCTTCAAAAACATCCTTCGCACTATAACCTGTTCCTTTGATTTTATCAAAGTTTTCTATTTCAAACCAGCCCTTTAGCCCATTTTCCTTTTCTACTTGACACCATCTTTTGTTATCACTATATAGTAAAGTTACTTCCTCTCCTACCGTTAGGGCTGCTATCATTTCATTTTCAGTTGTAGATTTTAATAAAGGTATGCTTTTCAAAACCTTCACCTTATGATTCATTTCATATAACTCTTTAGGTTCATTTACAAGCACATGGGCTTCTGAAAGCTTGTATTTATCTCTGTAGGACCATGAACAAAGAACATTAGCCTTTGAATATGTAGTTAAAGTACCATCACCATGTATCATTATATCATCAATATGCCCTTCAATCTCACCTATATGTATTATATTATCTATACTGTATCTATAAAAGCTAGTCTTTGGATTTTTATCATTTCCCAATTCACTTACAGCAATTTCCTTTATATTATCTTCAATATCAATATCCACCACTTTAAAATCATAATCCACATTTACTCCTATACTAGTTATAGAAATATCATTTATAGATAATCTATAGTATTTAGTATCTGTACATTCAAGTTTAATAATGTCTTGATTCCCATTATTATTCAAATCTGCATCTAAAACCTTTGTTTTTTTAATATCTTCATTATTAAAAAACTGTCCTTTTTGAAATAACTTTATTTCATTAGTTAACCTATCAATCTTTAAATCATTTTCCTTAGCTGCTTCAATGAGTTCATTGTTCTCCTTTTTAAGCCTCTCGTTATCTTTTGCCAATTTTTGTATCTGATCTTGTAGCAGCCTGTTATCCGACTCAAGATTTTTCATGGCACTTTTTATGTTGTCATTGGAACATGATGTCAATAGAAAAACAGTCATCAAAGTAAATATCAAATATTTTCTCATTTCCCATCACCTAAAGTCTATTATAATTTATTTTATATCAAATTAGTAGTTCTATTTTTGGCGATTTTCTTAAAAGTTTCTTAATAAAAGATTTAATTCGAAGACTTTATTATATAATAGACGATTTTATTATGGAAAAAGTTTCATGAAAAATGTAAAATTTGTTAAACTCATCTTTCTCTTTTACCTATCTATGCCTTAGTCTCACTCATAATAATGTTAGCAAATTCCTTTGCCTTTTCATTAATACCCTCTACCTTCATTATTTCACCTGGATCATTTGCTATAGCCATTATAGCAAAGTATGGAGGTAATCTGAAGCCTTTATTAATATTTAAAGCTCCAATTAATTGCTTTGCCACAGAATCAGAACCAGAATTTCCAGATACTATTACTCCAAATAACGTTTTTCTATTAAGCTTAATTCGCCTATAGAGTACAGTCATCCTATTTATTATTGCCATTAGTTTTGCAGATATAGCGTCATTGTAATTTGGGCATATCCATATTACAGCATCTGCCCTTTCAATTGCTGGTAAAATTTCCTTAGTAATCATTCCACCATAAAAGCAGGAATTTTGCTTACTGTAGTGCATACATGTGGTATAGGAACAGCCCTTGCAGTCTACTATAGTTCCATTTTCAACATGGTATTCTTCAATATCACAATTTTTAAGATGTTCTTTAGTCATATTCCATAACATTAAAGTATTGGATGTTACATGAGAGCTGGCATGCAGTGCTACAATCCTAGGTCTATTTATAAGCCTTGGTATATCATCTATAAGGTTCATACCCAGCTTTCTACATAATTCCAGACTAATCTCATCCAGGGACAAGTTTAAACATTTTTGCCATGTCCTAAAATTTTTCAAATCCTTTATAGCTTCTATCAATGGATGTCCTGGAAAACGACATCCCATTTGGTTAGCTTTAAAAATTATATCCTGTGCTGTACTTTTAGTATATAATTCGTTGGAACTATGGATTATTAAAACAGCATTTGATCCATAAAGGGCATCTCTTCCTCTTTTAGATAGTTTCGATAATATTTGGAAAACAGGAATGTTATAGCCTAAATTATCAAGCTCCACAGCAAAAACTATTTTCTTATTTCTCAAATCTGGCATATTAATATCATCATCAATTATATAAGTATTTATTCCTTCAGTAGCTGCTTTAACCATTTTTGAAAGTCTATCAGATATCTCACCTGGCATAATCAAAAATAATTTTTTCATATAATACTCTCCAGTTTTTTATAGGTTTCTTCTAAGCGACCTAATAATGCCTTTGGTAAAGTTAATCGTTCTATTTCTGTCCCTGTAGCAAGCAGTCTATTCTTTGCTCCCATAAAAACTCCACCCATATATGTTGTACTATAGTGCCAATCTCCCTTAATAGTTGATATTAAAGATAAACTTCCCGACGATAGGGCTGGAGCGATGTAGGGCTTAAATCCAGTTTCTCTAACATCTAGATTTGCCTCCCTTGCTTTTCTGGTAAGATACATAGAAATATCTGGATTATAGTTTTCTATACTATCAGCAATGATAAGTCCATCACCGTGGGGACCATATGCTCTTCCTTCCTTTATATAATGGGCAGTTTCTGTGTTTAAAGCTGCATAATAGGCTGCACGAGCATGCATAACTCCAAGCCCATATCCCCTTATTTGCTCTGGTGCCAATCCTTCATAGTCCATTTCTCCATTTTCATTGGTATTACTACTTATAAAAACTGATTTGCATAGTAAATCCACAGGATCTGATACTACTGCAAATATACCTTTAAATCCAGTTTTTCTTGCCATTTTCCCATAATTAGCCAGGACCTTTGAATTTCCTTGAAGCTGAATCATTCTAACATCCTTTACATTTTCACCAACTGGAGGTACTCCCACACTGGCACAAAATACAAACATATCACAATCAAAAAGCTCTTCAAGGTCGATTCCTTTAATATTGGGATAGAGTCTTTCATCAAAGGCTGAAAGTATTTGATTTGCTTCAAGAACCCATCTCCTTTTTTTATTATCTCCTCTATCATATATTCCAATCTGGGAAATATAATCTCCACCTAATAATCTAAGTCCCGTAACTAAAATTCCTCCGACATCTCCAAGTCCTAGAACATTAACCCTCCATTTCGATGGCTTTAAAGGTAATGAATACTTGAGTAGGTCCCTCCAATTCCGATACTCAGTATTTATGCAAGCGACCCTTCTATGACTTATCTTATCTAATATCCACTTAGGCAAAGTATAGCCCGATAATTCATTCTTTTTTAAAAGATTGAGTCCCTCCTCCTCTATAAATAGTAGAGAAGGATCCGATATACAAAAGCTTCTTCTTGACTTTAAAGGCTGCATTTTCTTTAAAAAGTAGATTATATCCTTGCTCTCCATAGCAGAACTTTCACTTATTTCTTCTAAATTATCATACTTAATATTAGAAAAAAGTATTCTGTTATCTAGCTTATAATAGAACATCTTTCATCTCCTCTACTCATTACATATTGTATATTTGAGACGGTCTAAAAGTGTCAGGTCGTTTTTTAAATAATGGGATGGATTAAGTTTTAGGTCATAATTCATATTTTCTCCATGATCAGGACATCTTGGAGAAATAAATACCTCTCCTAAATGTGCCAAGGTCAAGCTTCTCTCATTTATCTTCTGATATTCTGCTTCTAAAACCGTTAATATCTCTATGGAATTTTCTATGCTAACCCTTGATAGGTTATATATTGCCTCATTAGAAGTTTCTTTAATAAAGGTTGGAGAGGTATATGGCAGTATTAGGTTGATTGATGGAACTAAATTTCTTTTAGGATAAACACCTCTCCAAAGGGTATCTCCACCTATAAATGGATACATTGCACTCTCATTAAACCATACCTTTAACTTAGGTATAAAATAAGCAAAATCGACTTCCCTATCTTGAATATCCATAAGCTCCTTTCCTCGTCCCGAAAGTATCCCCACAAAAATCTTTTTAACTTCTACATTAACCTTCTTGAGTATTGGATCAAGGGCTTTTATTCTATATCCTTTATGTAATAAATCATCCACTAATATCAGTGGCCTATCAAAGGATTTAATCATTTTAACCTGATTTTCCAAATTCATATAATATGGATAAGCCCTTATTTCATAGTCCTTTATATAGGGCCAAAAATATTTTTCTGTGTGCATAGATTTAGTTACAGTATTTGGTATTATATAACCCTTTAGTATTTGTCCAAATGGAACACACATATCTTTACCTAGTTTTCTAGGAATACTAGGAGTAATAGGAACTCCATTTTCATCACATATTTTTTTTATAAGATTCTCATAAACCATTTGTTTATCAATAGCGAGTACAAGATTACCAGGATAAAGTTTAACTATAGCCCTTTGGAGTCTTTTTCTACATCGATTAATAGCAGCTATGACCTTTGAATTGCTGACAAAGGGTTCTTTTATAAAGGTTTCAACCCCTAGATATAAGGTACATGGTGCTATCATATTCACTGTAAAAACTGGATTATTCCTATCGCAATCAGGTATCATTTGAAATCCTTGAAGCTCTAAGTCTTCATGTAATGTATTACAATTATACCCACTTATTACATTTCTAAAAATTCCATAGGTATAATCCTTTGCCAGAGAAAAAGCAAGTGTTTCTGTAAGTATAATCTGTTCTAAATTAGGAAAGCTTATGTCTTTATCAACAAATATTCCATCAATAACAATAATTCTACCTACATAATTATTACGTATATATTCCGATACAGTATTGTCTTGAAATTCTTTGAATAGAGTAGTAGAACGTATCCAATGAAAAATTGAAAAACCTAGTATTTTACCATTATTCTTTATATCTCTTAGAATCATAACCCTTGGCCACAGCTTTTTTGAAATGTTTTTCAATATATCATAGGATTTTTCATTGTATTTTAATAAAAATGCTGTAAGCTGAATAAGTAAATTTTCTGAAATATCATCTACAACCTCTACAGAAATAGATTTAGTTTGAATAAGAGTCTTATATTGGGGTTCTCTTCTATATAAACCATTTTCATAGATATACTTTTGTACAAGAGGGTCAACTAAGCTGGATATATCTCTATTTTGGTCTATGTAGTTCCTAATCTGTGTAGAGCTTATGTCCTCATATTGAAGGGACAAGCTTAATCTTATTACATTCCCTTTAATTTTATCAATTATTTTATTAAGTTCTAGGTCACTATGCTTTGAACTGTAAAGATTTTTTCTATTAAATATAAGATGAGAAAAGGATAGAATAGAACCTTCTTCATCTTTTTTATATGCTGATGCATTAAGTATTACATCACTTCCAGCTGCAATGTAAATATCCATATTTTGAAAAACGTTGCGCAGTTTTTGAAGATCTTTGTTATTGGCAATATTTATTTGAATATCGCTAGGAAACAAATATATACCTAATTCATCGGCAATAGACATCCTAATGATGTTTCTTCTAATCAAATTAGGCTGGGTTCTTTTTGACCATGAAAATTCGTCTATGGCTAAATATACTTCAAAACCTAAATTTCTTATTTCCTTGGCAATTTCCTTATGGCTTAAGGAAAATGGGTCAAAGCTTCCAGGAAAAAAAGCAATTTTCCTTTGCTCTTTAAGCATTATAGGACCATTGTAAAATTTATAATCTGAAATAAATCTATAAATATGATTTAGTCCAGCAGAATTTGTTAAAAAGTATAATTCTTTAGTCTCTTTTCGATTTCCTAATAACGTAAGAAGCTTTTTAGCAATAAGTTTGAATATGTTATTTTTCTCCTCTAGACATAATTTATTGGAACCAAAAATATCTATACCAATAACACTAAAGGCTACTTGTCTAACCTGGATATTGTTATTTACTAATCCATTCAATAGTATACCTAACATTTTTATATATCTATCATTATATGCCTTTTCGGATTCAATAAAAAAATCCCGATATTTTGGATAATTTTCTATACATATACCAATTGTCTTTAGTAAAAGTGATATAACCTTTGGACTAGACTGCCTTATTTTCTCTATAAAATCTGTTATTAATTCATCTAGCTCAATAGGCTGCAAATAAAGCATAAGTCTTCCAAGATAATTAGGTATATATTTTGTAAATTGATATCCTTCTATTTCCAAAGCCCTTAAAAGCTCTACTATAATATCATTCCTTTGATCAAAGGGCAGGTTAGGTACTATCTTAATTAAAGCTTCTCCACTTTTGTTTCTTACATTTTCACTGGCGCTAACTTTAAGAAGATTACAAAAATGCATTGCAGTATGTATGCCCATATTTTCTAGATTTTTTAATGTATACTCCATTATAAGCTCTACTTGGTATTTCTTCATTACCCAATCCGTTGCAGTCTTAAGATTACTTAAAAACATGCTTGGTATCTTTTCTTCATCCCTCAGACAAAATTCTTCATATTCTTCAATTATACTTTTATCCAATTCAAGAAGTTTAGCAATTTTTAGCTTTAAAAAGTTCTCTACAGCAAGCTGAGAATATTCTACATTAGAACAAAAATCATTTATAATATAGTTTAATGCATTAGAATCTTTATTGAGTTTTGGTATTAAATTACATGCAATTTCAAGGGCTAATAATCTTAAATCATCGTTTAGTCCATAGACATTATCCTTTATATAATATATTAATACCTGTATTTCTTCATCTTCACACTCATGTATTGGTATATATTTTGCTGCATTCATTAAATTCAACTTGAATTGGTTGCTTTGCTGCTTATCTTCCCTATAATATTTAAGCAACACTCTTATAAAATCCTTAGTTTGATGCTTTGGACAGTTAGAAAACAATGAAGCCACCATTGGCTTTATACTATTACCAATCCATCTCTGATGAGCCTGAATAATCTGTCTACTAGGAAATAAAAATAATCTCAAATAGTCATCAAATAACTCATGGGCAGCATATCCAGGAGGTTCTAGTTCAACATTTTCTGGTACTTCTTTTCTATATACCTCATCAAAGGTAGCAATCAATGCTCCTATAATTTCAGCACATTGTATTCTAATATCATCCTCTGGATGAACTAATTGCTCATATAAAAATCTTATAGTTATTAGTTTTTGTTTTTGAGTCAGATATGTTGAATATTCTTGAAAAATGTTTAGATATCCTCTTAAATTATTGGAGTCTTCTTCACTTCTTGCCATTTCTATTATAGAATTTAATGAGAATTCATCCCTCAGCTTGTACATTAGATTTATATTATGGGTTATAGAAAGATACTTAAGATTTTCAATTATCTCTTCTCCTTGCATTAAAGAATAATATTTTTTCTCTATCTCTGGTTTCTTGCAAGGTCTTATATTAGATTTTATATCTACATCTATTCCCAAATCTAACATATAGTCTTCAAAATCTTTAAGCTTAGCATAAACCCTTGAGTATCTTTTTTCCTTTGCCTTATCAAGATTATCTAATTTATTTAATACTACATTGAAGGATTCTTCAAGACTATATATATGCATTTTATTTCCTTTTTTCTTGACTCTAAAATCTGAATATATTAATATAAGATTTTCAAGAGATAGATTTTCAACCTCTAAATCCCATGTCGAATGATTAATTGCAATATTTCTTATATATACAATATTATGCTTTTTAAACCATACATCAGTATAGTAATAATGAAGATAGGGAACTCTTTTTACTTCTGCCCCCTTACAACCAAACTTCCCTATATCATGTCCAGCTGCTGCTCCTGAAACCCTTCCTAAATCTACTGCTACCCCCGCTTCCTTTAATTGTCTTGCAATAAAAAGGGCCAAATAATGTACTCCAGAAATATGATGCAGAGAGCTGTATCCCATAACATCTTGGTTTAACTTCATCATCTCATATATATACTCATCTTCAAAGGCTTCTTTAAATAGCTTATACTCCTCGATACTTTCAAGTTCATTCTCTTCTTCATCACTTAAAAATTCAAGAGGATATTTGCTTTCCCAACTATCTCCCTTTGATATTTTTTGAATTTCTAATACAACCCTTAATGCTTCTAGGTATAATATGCAAGCATTGCTTAAGCTATCATAAAGTCTTATAGTTACTGCATCAGGAAAGGATTTGCTAAGGGCATATTGATAAATATAAAAAAGCAAGTCATCAGGTAGTTTCCTCTTTATTAATGGATCCATTAATTCCTTACATAAATCTAGTACTGCTTTACATGAATAATCATTATGTATAACTATTTTATTAATATTATCTTTAAATCCATCTGAATTAATATAATTTTTAACTATATTTGTTGATAATGAGATTTTATTTAATAAGTCCTTTTCCAAAAGCTTGTCAGAAATTTTCTTATACAACTCATTGGTTAGAGAATTGGTCATTTTCTTCCTCCTTATCCTTTGTATATGCACCATAAATTTCTAGTATTATTATATCATGTTTTAGAAAATAATGATTTCCTTAGTACAACTCATTGTGGTAGTTTCTATGACAGGAACTTTAAAAATTAGTAAAGGTTTAGAATCCTTCACATTTTTTTCATCTATACATATTATGATATTGTATCGGTTTCATTATGTTTCACTAGATATTTATGTTAAAGGAGAGTGTAAAAGTGTATCAATATGATGACAATTATATGTACTACTGTGAAAGGGAAGCGGAAAGAATGTATCCTGAAATATATCATAAGTTATCACCATATGTGAAAAAAAAGTGTGAGGAATATGACAATGAACATAATCAAATGATGAATCCATTCCCAAATAAACAAATGGTTGAGCAAATGGTAGATGAGATACAGGAGGAGTATAAAAAGGATTATGGAGATATAGAAAATCCTGAAGAAAACTATAAACTCACAAGATATAATGGATACCTTGGAAGAGATTTAATAACTATATTATTACTTGAAGAATTATTAGGCAGAAGACGTAGAAGACATAGACGTAGACCTAGAAGATTCTATGGAGGATACGGCGGCTACGGTGGCTATGGCGGTTATCCATTCTTTGGCTATTAAAAAATAATACCATATTTATAGATTTCCCATAGTAAAACTTAATTTATACATATCAAAATATCCAGAGTTTTTGAGGATTTTTGATATGTATAAATTAATTGTTTTACTGGAATATCTATAATATCTATAGCCTATATATCATCATAAATATTTACATCTAAAAAAATTTTATTTTGATTTTCCTTCTATAATTATTTGAAGAAATTGCATAATACATTTAAAGAATTTTGGGATGCAAAATGTAGTAGAAAGAGTCAAGAAAGCTATCTGCATATTGTATTTCAAAATTATTAGTGTTAATTATGCAAGTTTCTCATTTAGCTAACAGTTAAATGCTGGTGGCTGTTTTTTTGTTGAAATAAGATTTTAGAATCTTAGCTTCTTGATTATACATATATATATAGTATAATGGAATAAAATAAAGTCAAAATATTCATTTATTATAATGCTTTAGGAGGTAAAGTTTTGAGAAGTCATAAGGATTTGCATAACAAATTATTACAAATTGATGGTAAAGGCTATAAGTCTTATAAAGAAATTAGCGGTCAATATGAGTTTGATAATTATATATTATCTATAGATTCTGTTCAAGGCGATCCCTTTGCATCGCCTTCTAAGGGAAGAATAATAGTATATCAAGACGTGGCTAAATTTCCTGCAAATTTATTTGATAAAGCCCATAAAAATACGGCTGTATGTGATTTTCTTACTAGACTTTTTCATCATAGCATACATAAATATTATAATAGGGTTAATGGTTCTGGAAAAAGCGGATTATTATTTATAGACAAGCCAGGCCAAGAAATACTCCGTAGAACCTCAGTAATTATAGATGACAAAGCCTTAGAAGCAAGATTCGAGGTAGGTCTGCCTGCTGCTGGAAGAAGGATTTTAGCTAGAGAAGCTATAAAAATATTTTTTACCGCTTTACCAAAAATTGTTGAAAACACCCTATATTATAAGAATATTAATGCATCTACTTTAAAGAAACATGTTGATTTAGCAGTAGATCAATATTATTTAAGAAATGAATTAAAGAAAAAAGGTTTAATAGCATTTATTGCAAATAACTCTATCTTACCTAGGGAAACTGGAATTTCTGACAAGCCCCTGACTAAAGGTGCTGCAGCCTTCATAAGTCCCAAAAATCTAGAAGTTGAATTAATTTTACCTAACAAGGGTAAAATCACAGGAATGGGTATTCCTAAAGGTATTACTTTAATCGTTGGTGGGGGCTATCATGGAAAATCTACAGTTCTGAAGGCATTAGAAAGAAGCGTATATGATCATATTGAAGGTGATGGCAGAGAATTTGTAATCACTATAGATAATGCTGTGAAAATACGGTCTGAAGACGGTCGTAGAGTTGAAAAAGTCGATATTTCTCCCTTTATAAACAATCTCCCAAATGGTCAAGATACTGAGAAATTTTCAACAGAAAATGCCAGCGGCAGTACTTCTCAAGCTGCTAATATAATGGAAGCCATTGAAATAGGTACTGACCTTTTACTAATCGATGAAGACACCTGTGCTACCAATTTCATGGTTAGAGATAAGAAAATGCAAAAGCTTGTTGAAAAAGACAAAGAACCTATAACGCCTTTTATAGATAGAGTAAGATATCTGTACGAGAATCTAAATATATCAACTGTTATGGTAGCTGGTAGTTCTGGTGAATATTTTAATGTAGCAGATAACATAATAATGATGGATAAATATGTACCATATGATGTCACCGATAAGGCAAAGGAAATAGCTGAACATGAAAACTATAATAAAAACAATAAATCCTTTAATAATAATTGTCCTTCAAGAATACTTCTATCTTCAAGTTTTCCAAAAACTCATAGAGGTATAAAAATAAAAGCTAAAGGTCTAAATACAATTATATATAACAAAACTGAGATAGATCTAAAATATTTGGAACAACTGGTAGATAGTAGTCAAACCAATTGCATTGGTGTTATTATTCAGTATATAGCAAAAAACTTTTCCCATAGTGAAATGACTATTTCTAGTATTGTTAACAAAGTATATAAGACCATTGAAAATAAAGGTCTAGATTCAATATCTACATTTACAGGACACCCAGGAAACCTAGCCTTGCCTAGAAAACATGAGATAATAGCTGCTCTAAATAGGTTTAGGCTTTTAAGAATAAAATGAATATTTACTAGCTTTGGAGTTATGTTAAACATTTTATTTTTATAAAAAAATCGAAAGAACATAATGTTCTTTCGATTTTTTTATAAAATACAGACCTTATAAATAAAATCTTTAAGCACCCTTTAAGTTTTTATATTTTATAGATATCTTACTATCCCATATAATCATGCATATGGTAATTAGTTAATACCTTATTTCTATCTTCCAATACTTCTTTTATTCTTTGAGCCTGCTTTGCTTTTTTTATCATCATTTCTCTTTGCTTATCTTTATCCTTTTTAACAGAAATATTTATATTAAAATGACCTATATTCATTGCCATATTAACTAATAACATCCTTATATCCTCCTCTACAACATAATTATTTTGTCTTAAAACACCTTTATTACTTGCTTTATCTATAGTCATATATTGACTCATATTATCATCTCCTTAAAAACATATTTCATCTCTAATATTAATATTAGTTTGAATACATATTTGTTCAACAAATTTTTGTGTTCTCCCATCTTTAATTATTAATAATCGTTTTTCATATTTTATAAATTTAATCATAATTAAAACCACCTCCATGATTAATACTGCCTATGTCTCCACCTTAGCTAATTTCTAATCACCATCATCTTTTTTACCTCCTTATGTACAGAATATCTATATAATCAACTTATTATAAAGTTGTCTGCATTACTTTATTGAGTAAAGACGTCTTGCAACGCATTTTAGTTTTAAGTTCATATTCCAAATTTTAATGTCATTCTTTTAGGTCTAAAAACCTTAATTCATGATTTTAAAATTTTACTGTTAATAGCTTGCTTTTTCTCTCTGTTACTTAAATTTACTTGAATTCGAACATGCAATTTCTTGCAAAAAATTTTAAATTTTAAGGCAATAAAAAAACATAGGCATTAACACCTATGGTATGATTTTAGTGCACAACTATATCAATAAAGTGACATCATATAATTTTTAGCTGCAAAATTTTTTGATATGCAATAATAAAAGCCATAGGCATGTTATACACAGTCTATGACTCCAATATTTTATCTATCATTAAACTATTAAGATCATTTAGCAAGGTAAAATACCTAGACCTTCTGGAGACATAAGTCGTGCATAATAAATATTGAATTTTGACATCTATTAAATAACCCTTTCATATTAAATAACATCTATACACGACCTCCTTTTAGATAATTTTTTACATAATAATTATTCCATATTTTTCTTTTTCAATTATATGTTATATTGGTTAAAATTACAACTAGATTTTCATTTTGTAATATAAGTGTAATATTTTCTTTCAAATGATTACTAACTAAGCATTTATTTCCTCTTTTTTATTCAATTCTTGATAAATACTATATAAAGAATTCATTTCTCCTCCTAAAATTAAAATAATTCCACTTAGATACAGCCATATCATAAGAATTATTATAGTAGTCAAACTACCATAGACTATTGTATAATTCCTAAAGTTATTTACAAAATATGAAAATCCAATTGATATAGCAATCCATCCAATGATAGCAAAAATAGTCCCAGGAACTATTTCTTTAAATTTTAAATTTGTATTTGGAGCCACTAAGTATAAGGACCCTAATACTAAAAAAAGTATAAATATTATAATAAACCATCTTAAATAATACCAAAGCTTGATAGCAAGGCTTGTTAACCCAACAAATTTAGATAACCACAATAAAAAATCCATTCCCATGTTAGGTATAGTCAAGGCTAATACTATCGAAAGTGCCACTAATACGGTAAATAACATAGCAAGAAGTCTCTTTTTAAGAAATCCTCTTGTTTCTTGAACATCATACGCATTGTTTAATCCATTTATTAATGCGTTGACTGCTCTTGACGCTGACCAAATAGTTGCTAAAATTGAAATTGACAACACATTTATACTTCTAGTAGGCAGATAAGCCTCTACATAATCATTAATAACTATTATCGCTTCCTTAGGTACTACCTTAGACAAAATATTAAAAGCACCATGAAGTGATATGGAAAAATGACTTAAAATAGCTATAAGAAAAATTATAAATGGGAAAAGGGATAGCAAAAAAAAGTATGCTAATTGTGCTCCATAGGCAGAAATATTATGATACTTAAATCTGCCTATTATTTCCTCCAACATAAATAGCAAAATCCTATTTTGTGTTTTAGACATGCCCCTGCCTCCAAAGCTTTATTTGATAATATGTATTATTTTAAAGCTTGTTTAATACATAAATTCTATATCCTTTACACTTATTTTATATTATATCTAATTATAGGAATTTAAGTAAAGACTTTAATTTATACATGTCCAAAACGCCTAGTAGCATTGCGTATTTGTATATGTATAAATCAACCTATTGTGCTAGTTTTCTACTACTAGATTTTTAATATTTTCTTCTCGTTCATGTGATAAACCTGTTTTTTTATATTTTTGAAGGATTTTTTAATATAAAATAGAATTATATCATAAATTGGCGACTTTAAGGAGGTTTATTATGGAAACAAAGATATTAAGGTTCATATTAGGGATTTTCTTTATCATTTTTGCTTTTATTATAGTTACAAGTTCCTTTTACACTGTTGAATCTGGAGAACAGGTAATAATTGAGAGGCTTGGTGAAAAAGTGAAATTAGTAAAAGATGCAGGTATTAAATTTAAAATACCAATAATTGATAGGATAATAAAGGTTCAAACTGAAGCACTTCGCACTATCCAATATGGTTACATAGCTACGGAAAAACCGACTACAAAAAAAACAGCTACTTATGAAGATGTAGCTGAAGAAGCAATTATTCTTACAAAGGGAAGTTATTTAATAAATGTAGAAGCTATGATACAGTATAAGATTTTGGATGCGGCAGATTACATATATAATGTTGATGATCAGCTAGGAACTATTAGACTTGCCTTTGAAAGTGTTTTAAGAAGAAATGTTCAAAATAAAGATTTAGATGACGCTCTACTTAACAAAGAAAGAATTTCTTCAGAAGTCCTACCTGAATTAGTTAAAAAGACTAAAAGTTATGGATTGGGAATAGAAATAAAATCTCTTAAAATTCAAAATATAACAGTCCCAAGCAACGTTAAGGCTGCTTACGACGACGTTAATAATGCAATAAACGAAAAAACGGAACTTCTAGACAAAGCAAATAGATACAAAAATGAAAAGTTACCAGGAGCAAGGGCTAAGGCCTATAAATTAATCCAAGATGCTGAGGCCTATAAAGCAGAAAAAGTGTCCCAAGCCAAAGGTGATGTAGAAAATTTTGTTCAAGTCTATGAAAAGTATAAAGTTGCTAAAGATATTACTAAAACTAGACTTTATCTAGAAACAATGGAAAAGATTCTTACAAAGGTAAAAAATAAATATATTATAGATTCAAGTAACGACAATGTAATAAAATATCTACCTATAAATCCAAAATCAATAACTCCAGTAAAGGAGGCACAATAATATGAGTCTATTTTTTAGAAACAATAAAAACAATAATGATAGTTCCTTTAATGAAATGAAGGACAATATATCAAATAACATTAAAGAAAACACTAAAAGAGTTACAGGTGACTTTCGTAAATTTAGTAAATTTTTTATATTTATAATGATACTTATTATTCTTTTATCAACTGCTAAATCCTTTGTCTTTATTGTAAGGGAAGACGAAGTAGCAGTAGTTAGAGAATTTGGTAAGATAACTAAAATTATAGTTGATAAGGATAATATTGTAGCTGAAGAACAACATAAGCTTAAGCCTGAACTTAAAAATGTTAAAATAATATATGATAAAGGCTTGTTCTTTAAAATTCCATTTATAACCAAAATCCGGAAAGAAACAAGTAAATTATTAACCTATGTATCCCAATCAGAAGAAATAAACACTAAAGATAAAATTAAATATGATATTTCTATGTTTGCCCAGTGGGAAATAACCCATCCCGCATTATTCCAAATGACACTTAAATCTGTAAATAATGCTAGCAGTTTCTTAGATGAACAAATATATCCCGTTGTCATTCAAAGAATCAATCAATTAAACAGCACCGCCTTCCTAACTGACAAAGAAATATTATATTCAACCTTAGATGAAGGGCTTAAGCAATTGAATGAAAAGGTGGCTGAAAACGGAATAGTGGTTAAGGATATTGAAATATATAGAACATTACTTCCAAGTGCAAATATTGAATCTACCTATAGAAAAATGGTTGCAGAAAGGGAAGCAATAGCTCAGCAAATGCGTTCTGAAGGACAGGAACTATATCAAAAGACCGTTGCTGAAACTGATAAGGAAGTAGCTCAAATAATAGCAAAATCAATTGAAGAATCTGAAAAAATCCGTGGAGAAGCCGATGCCGAGGCTTTAGAAATCTACGCCAATGGCTTTAGTAGAGATCCAGAATTCTACGAGTTCTGGAAAACATTAGACTCTTATGAAAAAACTATAGATGAAGATACTGTTATTTTTATGGATAAAAACAATAAGTTTTTAAAATATTTTTCAGGAGAGTAAATTCTATAGATATGAGATTATAGGACATTGTATATAGTGAGGTAATCATAGGTATTGAGTTTCTTTGGCTGTCAGCAGTTATCTGACAGCCAATAAATATAATAAAAAATTTTATGGTTTTGTAAACGTAAATCTAAAAAAAATAAAAGATTTTTTATTCTATATCCACATTATTAAAATATACTATACATGCCATCAATGAAATAATAAAGGTTAATAATATGGCTGCTATAGAGTATGATTTAGGATAATGAAATTCTCCTTCATATATCGTAAGAAGATAAGGCAATGACCATGGGAAAATTTCTTCATATTTGGTATCCGAGATAACTAGGCTTGATATAGTTACAAAAATATTAAATCCAATTGAAGGAATATAGCTTTTAAATATCATAGTTATAAATATAGTCACTGGTGTCAAAAGAAAGTATATAACTCCAGTTAACAAATACACTTTTATGTATTTTATTATTATTTCTCTGCTAAATTCCATAAATATTCCCATGTAATTTAAAAGAATTGATAATGCAAAGGCAAATAATAAAAGCAAAATAATCCATCCTAGTAAGATTATCATCTTATTAATAATCAATTCTATTCTTCCAGTAGGAATAGTTAGCATGTTTCCTAGGGTCCCCTCTTGATATTCTCTATTAAAAATATATGTAGCTATAAGTCCGAACATAACTGTAGCTAATAAAACTACTAAAAAGACATATCCCTGTTCAAAATACCTCTCTATACTAATAGCTGAAGGTTCATGATTTTTTAAGCTCAAAAAAATTAAGTAATTTAAAATTGGAGCTACTGCTACTCCTACTATACTAACCCATATCATTGGCGAACCTTTTAATTTTAATATCTCTATATGCAATGTCCTAAACAACTTTGTCACCACCTGTAAGCTTAATGAAATAATCTTCAAGATTATCCTCTCTTAATCGCAACATAATTACGTCTATATCATTTTCAACAAATATTCTATTTATCTTACTAATCATATCATAGTGGGAATATACCCTAATTATATTTTCTTCATGTATTTCATAATCATATACTCTAAGTCTTCTTTCTAAAAGTATGGAAGCCTTTGCAGCATTGGAAACCTGTACCTCTATATATTTTCTACTTTTCTTCCTTAATTCCTCAATTGAAATCTCCTCAAGCAACCTTCCATTATGTATTATTCCTATGGTATTAGCAAGCTGCTGAATTTCACTTAAAATATGACTTGATATGAAAATGGTGATCTTTCTTTTTTCCGCCAAGGATTTAATTAGTCTTCGTGTATCCTTTATACCTATAGGGTCTAACCCATTGGTAGGCTCATCAAATATAAGCAACTCAGGATTATGAATAATAGACCTTGCAATTCCTAAACGCTGCTTCATGCCAAGGGAGTATTTTTTTACTAATTTATTTCTTTCTTCCCAAATCCCAACTATATTTAAAGCATCTTCTATAGCATTCATCTTTTGTACACCTAATAGACTCGTATTTATTTTTAAATTTTCAACACCACTAAGGTTTAAATAAAATCCTGGAAAATCTGCTACAAATCCTGTTCTTTGTAAAATATCACGTTTTTCCTTTCTAATATTTTGCCCAAAAATTTCAATCTCCCCAACAGTGGGCTTTATAAGTCCTAATAGCATTTTTATAGTAGTGGTTTTACCTGCACCGTTCCTACCTAAAAAACCATATATTTCACCTTTTTTTACAGTAAGATTTACATTATCCACAGCCTTTAGTTTTCCATAATACTTTGTTAAATTTTTAGTTTTTATAATAATACTCATTAAGTTCACCTACTTATATTCTATTATAAATATTTTTAATAGCTCTTAGCAATATATTAATTTATAGAATTTACACCCTAGTTAATATATTCTTAAAAAACTCTTAAAACATTACTACAGTTTTAAGAGTTATCTCAGTAAGTTGGACTTTATAAGTACATATCTAGGACAAAGGCGTATGGTGATGGGTTTTTAGTTGTTAGTTCCATGTTCCAAGTTTCAAGTTTTATGGTCATTCTCATAATTACATGAAGTAAATGTTTAGCCTCCTTCTAAAAAAAAAAATTATGAAATAATGTTCTTTTCCTAATTTAGTAGTACCAGTGAACTCGGTTAGCTTGCACTAAACATCGAAACTTCATATGGAGAGTCTACTCCAACTGAAGTCTTAGAAATTTAGATAAATGTAGTTTAACTCACTAAGCTAGTCAATAAAACTTCCTGAGTTTCAGATGCTTTAGGGGGTTTTAATATTTCATTTGAGTGATTTTTATAAACCTGTTTTACCCTTTAAAATAGTATAAGAAAACAGGTTTATTACATGAACGAAAAGGAAATATTAAAACCCCCACGATAGAAACTATCACAATAGGTTAATTTAATTTTAACTATTTACATAAAATTTATATTTTGTATAAGCCTCATATTTTTCACCTGATCTATATATTTTAGTTGGAAAATTAGCTTGATTTATTGCATCGGGATAATCCTGTGTTTCAAGACATAGTCCTAAGTGCTTCTTGCATCTTCTATTTCCCCTTAGGATCAACTCTTCTCCAAGACCATTTCCTGAATAGAATACTATTATTGGTTGATCTGTTATTATCTCTAATACTCTTCCACTCTTTTCATCCTCAAGCCTAGCAGAAAAACTTTTATCTTTATTTAATACAAAAGGATGATCGTATCCCCCACAATTTACTAACTGCTCAATTTCTTTATTTATATCTTTTCCTACTTCCTTTGCTTTTCTAAAATCGAAAACGGTATTTCTAACATCTACAAGTTCTCCAGTAGGAATGATTTGATTATCTACATATGCCACTTTATCTGCATTTATTGTTAATTTATGCTCTAATACATCTTTCTTTAAGTCACCAGAAAGATTAAAATATGTATGATTTGTCAGATTTATAATTGTATCCTTATCAGAAATTGCACTATATTTTATTTCAAGCTCGTTATTATTGTTTAAAAAATAAGTAATATTTACATCTAAATTTCCTGGGAAACCTTCTTCACCATCAATGCTTAAGTAAGACATCCTTAGTTCAACAAAATCATTATTTATTACATTTTCTACATCCCATATAACCTTATCAAAACCTTTATTACCTCCATGAAGATTGTTTTTTCCATTATTATGTGCTAATGTATATCTTTGACCATTGATTTCAAATTTTGCATTACTTATTCTGCCAGCATTTCTTCCAATAGCTGCCCCAAAATAAGGCGACTTTTCTTCATAATCTCTAATATTATCAAACCCTAAAACAACATTTCCAGGATTTCCTTCTTTATCTGGAGCTATTATTTCAGTAATAATTCCTCCATAATTCAATATATTTATTAAAAAATTATTATCATTTATTAAACTATATTTTATTATTTCTTTACCATTTTTTAATCTTCCAAAGGTTTCTTTTAAAATATCCATAAATATTTCACTCCACTAATCATTTATACTTTCTAAAAATCTTATAAAGGCCTTTCTTCCTTTATTATCGTCCTTAAATACACCAGCATGCTCAAGTGCCGCCATAAATTTTTGACCTATTTCTTCTTTCAATATGTTATGAACGTTACTTTCATTAATATGGGAATATTTTCTCCTCAGGTGATGAAACCAATGCATATGTTTTTTCAAAGATTCTTCTTTCTCTATGTCTAATTTATGATTTAAAAGGTAATGAGCTAATTTATCTAATTCATCCTTTAATCTAGCTGGTAATACTGCCAGCCCCATAACCTCTATCAATCCAATATTTTCTTTTTTTATATGATGCACATCATCGTGGGGATGAAAAATTCCTAATGGATATTCTTCATTTGTTCTATTATTTCTAAGTACTAAATCAAGCTCAAATAGTTTTCCTTTTCTTCTAGCAATAGGGGTTATTGTATTATGAGGTATATCTTTAGTATGTGATGATATATGGACTTCATCATCGTTATAATTTTTCCATTTATTTAATATAAGTTCTGCAAGCTCTGCAAGCTCATATTGGTCTTTACCCTTTAACCTAATTACTGACATAGGCCATTTTACAATTCCAGCTTCAACACCAGGATATCTATGGAATTTTATGTTTTTTTCTATAGCAGCCTTAGCCATAGCAAATTCATAGTTTCCTCCTTGAAAATGATCGTGGGAAAGTATGGAACCTCCAACAATAGGCAAATCCGCATTAGATCCAATGAAATAATGGGGAAACTTCTCTATAAATTCCAGCAATCTATCAAAGCTAAGTTTTGATATTTTCATAGGCTCATGGTTACCTTTAAATATAATACTGTGCTCATTGTAATAAACATATGGTGAATATTGTAAAAACCATTCTTCATCCTTTAAAGTCAATGGTATAACTCTATGGTTTTGTCTAGCTGGATGATTAACCCTTCCTGCATACCCTTCATTTTCTCTACATAATAAACATTTTGGATATGAGGTTAATTTGATATTTTTTGCTGCTGCTATGTCCTTTGGATCCTTTTCAGGCTTAGAAAGATTAATAGTTATATCTAGATACCCATATTTAGTTCTTGTCTTCCATATTATATTTTTTTCTACTCTATCCACTCTTATGTAATTAGAGCTTTTACTTAAATCATAGTAATACTTTGTAGCTTCCTCTGGATCTTTGTTATATTTCTCATAAAACCTTTCTACTACCTCAGATGGTCTAGGCATGAAGCAGTTCATTATCTTGGTATCCAATAAATCTCTATAAACAGGTGTATTATATTGTAATTTACCAGTTTCATAGGCCCAAGCTAAAATATTATCTAGGATTACTGAAGGTGTCTCCAATTTTTCCTCTGGTGCTATTACTTGTTTATAATCATCTAGTCCTAAAACCTCTAAAACTAAATTTCTAGAGTAAACAACATCATTTTCTCTTATTAATTTTTTATTTAATGCATATTTAATTAACCTTTCTATCTCTAAGTAAATATTAATGGACATTTCTTCACCTCTTAATCCTCAAATCCTTTGGGTTTATTTTTATGCCATTTCCATGCACTTTTAATAATATCTTCTACATTAGTAAACTTGGGTTCCCATCCTAAATCCTTTCTTGCTTTTGTAGATGAGGCAATAAGCTTAGCTGGATCACCTGGTCGTCTCACATCAGTTTTTGATGGAATTGGATGTCCTGTTACCCTTCTTGCTGCTTCAATCATCTCTTTAACAGAAAAGCCTTCCCCATTGCCTAGATTATAGATCGAGCTTTCATTATCTTTTCTTAATTTTTCTAAAGCTAATATATGGGCATCTGCTAAATCAGTTACATGTATATAATCTCTTATACATGTCCCATCATGTGTGTCATAATCATCACCAAATATTGAAATATAATCCCTTTTTTTCAGAGGAACTTGTAGAATCAATGGAATTAAATGTGTCTCTGGATTGTGGTCTTCACCTATTTTACCATCTATATGTGCCCCTGCTACATTGAAATATCTTAGGGAAACATACTTTATTCCATATGCATTATCTGCCCACTTAAACATTTTTTCTATCGCTAGCTTTGTTTCACCATAGGGGTTTGTAGGATTAGTTTTATCTTTTTCTACTATTGGAATATTTTCAGGCTCTCCATATACAGCGGCCGTTGATGAAAATACTATTTTTTTAACCCCATGCTTGGTCATAGCTTCTAACAGAACCTGGGTTCCGTAAACATTGTTATCATAATATTTAAGTGGATGTATCATACTCTCACCTACTAAGGAATTTGCTGCAAAATGTATTACTGCCTCTATTTCATTTTCATCAAATACTTTATCTAAAAATTCCTTATCTCGTATATCCCCATTATAGAATTTTGCTTTTGAATGAATTGCACCTTTATGGCCAGTTTGAAGATTATCTATTACTAGGACCTTTTCACCCCTATCTATAAGCTCAAATACTGTATGGCTACCTATATAGCCTGCACCACCACATACTAAAATCATCATATCACCCCATTATTTTAATTCTCTAGCTCCATCACCAATTGAAGCCACATAAAAATCAGCTTTATAACCTATTATTTCTTCATACCTGCTGCCCACATTATCAATAAATTCATCTATTTTACTATTTTTTACTATGCTAACTGTGCATCCTCCAAATCCTGCACCCGTCATTCTAGAGCCTATAGTACCTTCTTGCTTCCATGCTAGCTCAACCAATGTATCCAATTCTTTTCCAGTTACTTCATAATCATACCTAAGAGATATATGAGAAGCCTTCATAAGACTTCCAAATTCCTTAAAGTCTCCTTTTTCTAAAGCTTCAACAGCCTTTATAGTTCTCTGATTTTCATATACAGCATGCTTAGCCCTTCTTCTATCTATTTCATTAGTAATTAAGTATTTATTTTCTTCAAATTCTTCATTAGTTAATTCTCCTAGGGAGTTTATACTTAATTTTTCTTGTAGCTTAGCCAATGCTCTTTCACATTCACTTCTTCTTTCATTATATTTTGAATCTGTTAATCCCCTTCTTTTATTTGTGTTTGCTATCACTATTGATGAATCCTTAAGATCCAAGGCTGTGTATTTATATTTCAAGGTATTACAGTCTAATAAAATGGCTTTCCCTTTTCTTCCCATTCCGACAGCAAATTGATCCATAATTCCACAGCTTACCCCTATAAATTCATTTTCGGCTTTTTGACTTATCTTCACCATAGAAACCATATCAATATTTAAGTTAAACAGAGATTTCAGCATAACAGACACAGCTAATTCTATTGAAGCAGAAGATGATAGACCTGCTCCATTGGGTATATTTCCGAAAAATACAGCTTCGAAACCTTTATCTATTGCAAATCCATTATCCATAAATGCTTTTGTTACTCCCTTTGGATAATTTGCCCAGCCATGCTTTTCTTCGTATATCATATCCTGTAAAGTGAATTCTATTATTCCAAAATCCTTAAAATTCTTCGAATATAACCTTACTATATTATCCTTTCTTTTCCTTGCAACTACATATGTACCAAAGCTTAATGGGCATGGGAATACATGTCCTCCATTATAATCAGTATGTTCACCAATAAGATTTACACGACCTGGTGCAAAAAATGTTCTTGTCCCTGAACATTCATTAAACACCTCAATGAAATCCCTTTTTAAATTCTTAATTAAACTCATATCATCTCCCCCTTCTAAGATAATTTGTAACTCAAAATAAGTGTATCTTTAAATAGGCTATAAATATCACTTAACCCGCCAAGATAGTTTCTATCTCAGTGGCTTTAATATTTCACAACTTTGTTTATTGAGTTAATAAATAAAGTTGATATAACTTAAATCCATCTATAAAAAATTCTATGGTAATTAAACTGTAAAAATATCTCTTATAATTAAAGTTGCTGCTCCTACTATGCCTGCATTTTCTTTTAGATCAGTCTCCCCAATATATAGGCTTTTTAAATTATTGTTTATACTCTTTTTTTCAATAGTTTCTTTTATCTCTCCAAAAATAAATTCACTAGCTCTAGCTACGCCTCCTGCCATCAATATCATCTCTGGATTTAAAATATTTATAATAATCGAAAGACCATCTCCTATATATCTTCCTGTCTCATTTAATATCTGTATTGAAAGCTTATCACCCTGCAAAGCTTCTTCATAAATTTTTTCAGATGTGATATCCTTAATACTCATTTTATTAAGAATACTAGTTTTTTTTCCTTCCTCTATCTTTTCAACAAATCTTCTTACAATACCAACTCCCGATGCCACAGCTTCAAAGCATCCATATTTACCACATTGACATTTTATTTTATTATGGGTTATACTTACATGCCCTATTTCTCCAGCTCCAAAATTACTCCCTCGATATAAATCACCATTTAGATAAATTCCTGCTCCAATACCTGTTCCTATATTTAAAAGAACAAAATTCTTAGAAGTTTTTGCTTTTCCAAACCATTTCTCTCCAAGGGCCATAGCTCTACAATCATTATCAATTATTACAGGAACCTTAAATTCATCCTCAAAAATATTTGCTATGTTTACATTGCTCCAATTAAAGGCAGGAGCATATATGGAAACACCTTTTTCACTATCTACAGGACCATGGATTCCCATTCCTATTCCTATTATTTTATCAAGCTTATCATCAAAGCCCTTAACTACTTCATAAATCGAATTCTTCATTGTTTTTATAACTTGTTTTCTGTCAGTCTCCATTTTGAAGTGCAAAGTTACTTTATTTATAACTTTCCCATCAATATTTATTAATCCTGCAGTAACTTTTCTTATCCCCATATCTACTCCAATTACAAAAATTTCATTTGTATTAAGCTCTAAAAGTATGGGCTTTCTCCCACCACTTGATTCACCACTTCCGACCTCTTCAATTATTTTTTGATTAAGAAGATCAGAAACATTACTTGAAACTGTGGCTGGATTTAAGCCTATGATTTTTGAAATATCAGCCCTTGATATAGGTCCTTTTTCCCTTATTACCTTTAAAATCGAAACTGTATTTATTTTTTTTATTAATTTTTTATCGGCTTTATTGATATTCATTATTAAATCACGACTTTCTTTAGTTAATGAATAAAGTTTATTTTAATATATCACAATCAAAGCTTTGTGTCAAAATAGTCAATAAGGCTAACCAAGTCTAATTAAGCTAAAATTACACTCAATCTTATAGGCAACAAAAAAGGTTTAGATTGATTTCTCTCTCTAAAACCCTTTTTGATATAAATTATAAGTTTGTATTTAATGTTTTATTTTCCTATAAAAATTCTTCCTGAATCTTTTCTAAATCCAATCTTGAGCCAGCTTCTTTATCAACTATAAAAACAACATCAGGATGTAATTGTAAAACTGATGCAGGAAGCTCAGGAGTTATTTTTCCATATATAGCTCCATGTATAGCATCAGCCTTTTCTTCTCCACTTGCTAAAAGAACTATCTTTCTTGCACGCATTATCGTCTTTATTCCCATACTAATAGCCTTAGTTGGAACATCTTCTATAGTATCAAAAAACCTTGAATTATCCTTTATAGTTTGTTGATCTAATTCAACTATATGGGTAAGAGCTTCAAATTTTAAATCTGGTTCATTAAACCCTATATGTCCATTTCTACCTATTCCTAAAACTTGTAGGTCTATTCCTCCACAATTTCTTATTTTCCTTTCATAATCTAAACATTCTTTTTCAATATCATCTGCTGTACCATTTGGAATATTAACTCGTTCCATATTGATATTTATATTTTTAAAAAAGTTTTCAAGCATATAATAGTAATAGCTTTGATTATTTGTCTTATCTAAGCCATAATATTCATCCAAATTAAAAGTAGTAACTTCGTTAAAATCGATATGTCCTTCTTTATATGTATTGACGATTTGTTTATACATTCCTAAAGGCGTAGAGCCTGTAGCTAAACCTAAAACACTGTCTGGTTTCAAAATAATTTGACTTACCACAATGTCTGCAGCTTTTTTACTCATCTGCTGATAATCTTCAGTAAATATTATTCTCACCTTTCAATCACCTTCTCTTTTAATATATTTTATACTCATTTAGAATTTAAGGCCATATCCTTTGAAATAGATATCATCAATCTCTATGACCCTTTTTCATTATTAAATCAATATATTCCCTCAATGAATGTCTTATATTTCCATCTCTTCCTTTAGTAGTATCGGCACATATAAGAGCATTTAATATAGCTTCCTCTGTGGCTTCTGCTGCACCTCTGAAAACGTCATTTATCTTATTTTCATTAAAGGCTTTGATATTTACTACAGCAGCTTCTTCATAATGCTTTATCCTATTAGCCGTAGTAAATCCTATTACAACATCTCCACTTCCATTTCCCCAAAATGAACCAGTTCTGCTTAAACCAACGCCAGCTCTTTTACATATCCTTTTTAACTGCCTATGGGTCATAGGAATATCTGTCGCCAGTATCATTATTATTGAACCCTTATCTTCTTCATACATGCTGTCTTTCTCTTTTTCAACAATTATCTTTCCAGCCTTTATTCCTTTTATTGTTAAGTCTTCTTTAGTTCCAAAGTTAGCTAGCACTAATATTCCTATAGTAAATGTTTGGTTACCTATTTCTATAAGTCTAGATGCTGTTCCTATTCCACCCTTTAAACCGTAACAGGACATACCAGTACCAGCACCTACCCCACCTTCATAAAAATCTTCACTAGTATTTTCTAATGCCTCAAATACATGCTCTTTTTTAACATGCATACCTCTTATACCATTTAAATATCCATCATTACATTCACAAACCACAGGATTTACCGTACCAGTTGTGATGCCTATATCTTCATTATTTTTCAACATGTACTCTACCAAAGCTGTATGAGCAATACCAACACTGAGGGTGTTTGTTAATATCAAGGGAGTTTCTATATTCCCAAGCTCTTCAATCTGTATTGTTCCAGCTGTTTTCCCAAATCCGTTTATTACGTGGCTGGCAGCAACAACCTTTTCCTTGAATAAATTTCCTTCATGGGGTAATATTGCCGTTACTCCTGTTTTTATTGAACCATCATTTAATGTAACATGTCCAACCTTTACTCCACTAACGTCGGTGATTGCATTTCTTTTTCCTGTTTTCATTTTCCCTATGATAATCCCGTAGTCTCTAATCCTTTTTTGTCCATTCATTACTACATCCCCCTGTTTGTATTATTGCTTTTTACAAATAAACTTACTGTTTTTTTAAAACTCTCGTGATAAAAACTAGCTTGATGGGTTAAAATAAATTAAAAGTATTTACCCATACTAATTTTACCACCTATATAGATTTTTTTCCATGTTTATATAAAAATTTAAGTTGCAAGTTCCAAATTTTAAGGTCATTCTTTTAGGTCTAGAAACCTTAATTCCTTCTTCCAAAATTTTACTGGTAATAGTTTTAATTTTTCTTCTAGCACTCTATTTTATTCTGTTTTAGTTATGCAATTTCCTCATTTAATAACTTCTCTAATAATTCTAAGTGCATTTTTATAACATATTTTCTCTATTTCACTTTGTTTAAAACCGTTTTTTTCTAAAGCCTGAATAAGCTTTACAACATCACTAAAATCCTCTATCTCTAGACTTGGGGTCATGCCGTCAAAATCTGATCCTAGAGCTATTACATCTATACCTCCCACATTGATTATATGCTTTATATGCCGAATCATATCCTCTATGCTACAGTTAGGACTGTCACTTAAAAACTCATCTGCAAAATTTAGTCCCATAACCCCACCTTTATTTGCTAATAATTTTATCATATCATCAGTAAGGTTTCTTGAATGATTAGTCATAGAGCGAGCATTAGAATGTGATGCTATAAAAGGTGAAGACGAAAATCTTGCTACATCATAAAATCCTTCATCGGATAAATGAGATACATCAATAAGCATTCCAAGATTATTCATCTCATCTACAACTTCTTTACCAAAGGAAGTTAATCCTTTTTCTCTATATTTTTCTTCAAAGTTGGGATAACCAATTTCATTTATAAAATTCCAAGTTAATGTAATTAATCTTACCCCTAGCCTATGTAAATTTCTAAGATTACTTATTTTTCCCTTTAACACACCACCTTCTTCAATAGTTAAAAATGCTGAAATTCTTCCTTGATTATGATTTTCTATTAGCTGATTATAATTCGCTGCAATACCAATATTATTTTTGTTTTTTTCCAGTTCAATATAAAATTTATCTGCCATATCAAGACATGTTTCAAAGGGATTTTCAGCTTCTTGTAAGTCTACATACAAAGCAAAAAATTGTGCCATTGAATTCCCTTTTCTTAGCTTTTCAATGTCTATATGAAATCTGTTTTTCCTAAGCTCCAAGTTATCTTTATCTTCCATTAGCTTTAAAATTGTATCACAATGAAAATCTATTATTTTCAAATTTAATCCCTCCCAAATACATTACTCTATTAAATAATTATATCCCTAAAGTAGCCCTCTAAGCTAGTTTATCTCTTAGAAAATAAAAATTTTTATTTTCTAACCTAATTAATTAAAATAATATTATATATCCTATTCTATAATATTTTAAAGATACCTTTGTTAAGCTCCAAAATGTTAATATAGATAAACACATTAACATACGAAATGAATTCAAAGAAAATAATATTTCAAATTCCTTAGAGCTTGAAATTGTTCATCTTTACTAGGCAACAAAAAACCCATGAAATCTCAACATAGCTCATGGGTTTTAAAGTTCATATTAAATATATATTATTTCCTTATTGCTATAGGTTACTAAAACTTATAAAAAAATTTTTATCAACAGTAATACATTACTTGTATAATTCAAAAATTCTTTCTCCTCTTGAATCAATATCCTTTACTTTTTGTGTAATAGTCTCTAATACTTCTACTACTTCTCTAGATAATTTATCTGCCTCATTAAATAATTCTTCTAGATTTTCTGTATTATCTTGTTCTATTGCTTCAATAACTTCATGGGCTTTAGTATGTAAATCTAAATGGACATCATGTATAGCCTTCCATTCTTCTACTATTTCTGGATGTTTAACATCTAAAGTATAATAGAAATGTCCAAATCTACATTTTGTTCCATCCTGCTGTATAGGTATAAGTGTTCTTGTTGTTACCATTTCATATAGTTTTTCTATCCATGCTTTATGGGCTTTAATGGCTTCCTCTATTGCCTCTAAAAAATGTTCATTCGAAATAGGATGGGTTCCACTATTTACTACATATGTTAGTTCTTTTACAATATCTGAAATACTGTTATCTATTTCTCCAATGCCATTTGCAAATTCTAAGGCTTTTTCTGAATCTTTAGATATATTATTAGCCATATTGCTGATATTCTCTGATTCACTAGAAAGGTTATCCATAGCCATGGATATTTCTTGCGCTGATTCGCTGATTTTTTTCATCATATTTGCTAAATCTGTAATTCCATCAACGGTTACTCTAAGACTATTTACACTTTGTGCAAAGGATTTGTTAACTTCATCTAGTTGTCCAGTAATATTTGTCATGGATACAATAGTATTTTCAACGCTTTTCATCCCATCATTGGTTGCTTTTCTTATATCACCAGTAAATGCACGCATATCCTGAAGTTTTACTTTAGTGTCTTCAGCCAATTTCCTTATTTCTTCTGCAACAACACTAAATCCACGTCCATGTTCTCCAGCTCTAGCTGCTTCAATGCTGGCATTTAAGGCAAGAAGGTTTGTTTGCTCAGCTATCATACCAACTCCATCAACTATTTCATCTACTTTATTAGATATTTGCTCCAACATACCTATTTTTTCAGACATTATATTTGAATCTTTAATAACTGTTTCCTTTAATCTATTGATTTCATCTAATTTGTTTTTATTTTCAGTATTTACTGCAATCAAATCTTGAGCTTTGCTTTTTATATCATCTAACACATCTGTATGATGAGTGATTGTACTACTTACTTCGTTCATGCTTGCAGTAGTTTCTTCAACAACAGCCATATTAGCTTCACTTGATTCTGCTAAATTATTTGCAAATTTCTTTAGTTCACTGGATATAAAGGACATATTAATATCAAAATCACTTAATGATGACGATCTATCGATAAGTTGCAATAAAAGCTGATTATTTAGTTCTCCCATTTTTAGAACCTTATCAAATAACTCTAATATCTGCCTATGTTTTGAATTTTTAAGGTGTGGTTTTTCAAGCTTTTCTCCTTCAATATAAGCATTGACATAGTTTGTTATAAGGTTTATCTCACCGCATTTTGATTTTTTAAACATTTTTTACCCCCTTATTTACTTTATTCTCTACCATAAATTTATAGTAATCATTTCTAAATTAGATTTGTATATTTATCCTTCGCCTCCTATCTTTATATATATTATATAGGTTGTTGAATAACTATTTTTACCAAAAGCAAAATGCTGTATTTTGGCTATCAAAAGTATTTTTTATAAAAATGATTCTAACTTTATAATGTAGAGAATTAACCGAATTACCAATTTCCAAATTTAGTTATTCAACAAGCTAATTATATATAAAGTTTTTATAATAAATATATCGTACTTTTATAATCTACTCTTCAATTATATACCCAATAAATTATCTGTTTTCACAAAAAAATAATTTAAAAGCAAAATTATAGAACATATATAAATATTCCAATGAAACAGTTCAACATCTTTTCCAAAGCAATCTATTCATAGCTTAGGAATCGTAAAAGTAAAAATGGTTTTATCATAGGGCTTACTCTCTACCCATATTGTTCCTCCATGCATTTCTAAAAGTTTCTTAACAATGGCAAGTCCCAAACCACTACTACCTAATGTGTTTTTTCTAGCCTTATCTTTTATATAAAGACGGTCAAATATATATGGTAAATGTTCTTCATCAATTCCAGCTCCTCTATCCCATATACTAATTTCATAATTGCTTCGAGTAACAATAAGATTTATACCTAAAACCTTTCCTTCATAACCATATTGAAGGGCATTCTTAATTATATTATTTAATATTCTAGTAATACTAAGCTTATCTGCATATACTAATGTTTTATCTTCAGTAAGATTAACCTTTAATTTTATTTCTTTTTTGTTGATTTCTGGTAGAAATTCTATTATACATTCCCTTATTATTTCTGATATATCTTGAACCTGAAAGTTCATTTCAATGTCATCTGAATCTAATTTTGCCATATAGAATATTTCATCAATAAGCTTTTTTAATTTTTTTGATTTTGAAGAAATTATTTCAAGATATTCTGACTTTTCCTTTTCGCTATCAGCAACCCCATCCTTTAATGCATCGACATACCCTATTATGGATGTTAGAGGCGTCCTAATATCATGGGATATGTTGGACATCAATTTTCTTCTGGATTCTTCAACAATTATTTGATTTTCTTTTGTATTTTGTAATATTTCAATTACTTCATTAAATTTACATGCAAGATTTGAAAGTAATCCATCTTCTTTAATTAAGATTCTAGTATTTAGATTTCCAGAAATAATTCTATCTAATTGTTGATTAATCATTTTAATCTTAAGTATTCCTTTATAGTTCATATGTATTTTAATTAATGATAAAATGATTACTGAACTGTTTAATACAATTAAATATGGATTAATAATATTTGAAAAATATAATATTCCACATATTATACATGAGAGAGAAAATACTATAAAATTTAGAACCATACAAATTTTATCCATTTCCTTCATAGTATCATTCTCCTATAAATTTATAACCAATTCCCCATACCGTTTGAATAAATTTAGGTTTATTAGGGTTTTGCTCTATCTTTTTTCTTAATCTTCTTATATACACCATTACAGTATTATCGTCTTCTATATAAGTGTCATCCCAAACGTTTTTAAATATTTGAGCCTTTGTAAATACTTGATTTGGATTATTAACAAAAAATCTTAATAGTTCAAATTCCTTTGCAGTAAGCTTAATTTCTTTACTTCCTCTATAAACAGTATAGCTTTTTAAATCAATTTTCAAATTACCAAATGCTAAAGTAGAATCATCTTGATTATTTAATCCACTACTTAATACTAAATATCTTCTTAGATGGGCATTTATTCTAGCAATAAATTCTGTCATGCTAAATGGCTTTGTTATATAATCGTCTGCTCCTATCCTAAGTCCAAGGACTTTATCAATCTCATCATCCTTTGCTGTCAACATAACTATGGGAGCATTAGTTTCATTTCTCATTCTTTTGCAAAGTTCTATTCCATCAATTTTAGGCATCATAACATCTAAAATAATCAAGTGGTATTTATTTCTTCTAAAAAGTTGTAGTCCTTCTTGTCCATCTAAAGCAGAATCAACTTTATAGCCTTCCCGCTCAAGATATTTTATTAATAGATTTAATATCTCCTCTGCGTCATCTACAACTAATATTCTTATATCCTTCATCTTATCCCCCAATTCTCTTATCTAAAATATATTTTGACAATAAAAAATAACTAGTGCTTAATTTCTATATGTTTTAATTATTCCATGCTATTAATTAGTATTTACTAAATAGAAACTTAGGAGATATAAAGCTCCTAAGCTTCAGTCCATTCTTTCATATCTTCTTTCCTTTATTTTTATAAGGTTTGTCAATACAAGATTTATAGGAGTATTGATATCGAGTTTGCTACCTTCTTTAACAATAGCCCCATTAATCATATCTATCTCTGTCCTTCGATTGTTAATTATATCTTGAAGCATAGAGGATTTATTGTTAGCTGTTAATCTACAGATCTTTTTAGTATGGTCTACAGGATTTTCACTAATTAGCCTTACACCTTTAGCCTTTGCAACTTCTTGAGCTTCTCTAACAGCATTCTCTAATAACTCCTCAGCTTCATTGAAATCTAATAATTCTCCGTTTCTGAGCTCTGTAATAGCTGTTATAGCATTTATACCAACATTTACCATAAGCTTATCCCATATTACTCCAAGTACATTATCTGTTATAATCGTTTCAATTCCAGATTCAAAAAATAACTCTTTAAGTTTTTTTACTCTATCTGTTATTTTTCCATTTATTTCACCCAATACTGTTAGACCTTTTCCCGCATGAACAATTTTGCCAAGGTCTAATAGAGTTGAGCCATGAGCTGTAGTTCCAGCTATTATGTTTTTCTCTGCTACTACCGATGCTATCTTCTCAATATTACCCAATCCATTTTGCAGTGTAAGAATAATTGTATTTTCACCAATAATACCTTTGGCTCCTTCAAGGGCTTTATCCGTACTAGAAGATTTTACAAAAACCAATATCAAATCAACAACTCCGACTTTATTTGGGTATATAGTCGCATTTATATTCTTTATTATTCTTTCTCCACATTTATCTTGAATTTTAAGTCCTTCCTTATTTATTTTTTCAACATGTTCCTTCCATATATCAATTAACCAAACCTCGTTATCCCCTTCAGCAAGTAACCCTCCGTATAAGCATCCCATTGCTCCAGCTCCTAGAACTGCTATTTTCATAGTGTCTCATCCTCCATCAAAAAATCGTTAAGATTCTTATAAATCTATTTCTCTATTCTATTACGACCAAGATATTTAGCTTGAAATAAAGCCCTATCCGCACGTCTTATAAGTTCTTCAGCTGAATTATACTTTTCTGGAAATAAAGTTGCTACACCTAAACTAATTGTAACATATGGAGATACACCAGAACATGCATGTTTTACTTCTAAACTTTCAACATTATTTCGAATTCTTTCTGCTACTATAATGGCTCCAGCCTTCTCTGTATCAGGTAGTACTACTACAAATTCTTCTCCTCCATATCTAGCAGCAAAATCGCCTGGTCGTTGTATAGATGAGCTTATAGCTTCTGCCACCTTTCTAATGCATTTATCACCTGCCTGATGTCCATAATGATCATTAAATGCTTTAAAATGATCTATATCTATCATAATAAGCGACAAAGGTGTATTCATACGAATTGCTCTCTGCCATTCAGTTTGGATAGTTGCTTCAAAACTACGTCGATTTGAAATACCTGTTACAACATCTATAGTAGATAGATGTTCTAGCTTATAATTTAACTTCTGAAGCCTTAGCAATTCATCTACCTTTTCTTCAAGTAGTTTTGTTTGCTTCTTAAGCGTCTCCTTCTGCTTTTGAAGTTCAATAAATACCTTTACTTTACTCTTCAATATTAATGGCTCTATTGGTTTAAAAAGATAATCAACTGCACCTATTTCATAACCCTTAAACATACATTTTTGATCCTTATTTATAGCCGTAACAAATATAATAGGAATATTTCTAGTCCTTTCACTGCCTCTCATAAGCTCAGCTACTTCAAACCCATCCATTACTGGCATCTGCACATCCAATAGGACTAATGCAAAGTCATAATCAAGCATTAAACCTAAAGCCTCATTTCCAGAAGTAGCTTTAAATATATTTAATTCTAATCCCTCGAGTATGCTTTCTAAAACCAATATATTTTCTGGTCTATCATCAACTATTAGTATATTCGGTTTATCTTGGGATATCATATATTCTCCCTCCAAAACACTTACTTACCCCTCTTTCAACATTTAAAAGCCTATTAGTTGTTATCCAAAGCTTTTCCTAAATATCCTCTCTTCTAGTTCATAGGGTTGAAATTTATGGTGAAACTCCGTAAATTTAACACTTTCCTTAGAACCTAATCCGAGAAAGCCCCCATTACATAAGCTATTATAGAATAACCTATAAACGTGTTTTTGAAGTTCCTTATCAAAATATATTAGAACGTTTCTACAAATAATCATATTCATTTCTCCAAATACGCCATCGGTTACTAGATTATGGTCTGCAAATATAATTTTTTCCTTTAGTGATGGATCAAGGATTATTGAATCATGTTTAACTGAATAATAATCTGAAAAATCTCTGCGTCCACCAGTTTTACTATAATTTAATATATAATTATTTAAATTATCAATGGAATATATACCTTCTTTTGCTTTTTCCAATACAGTGTTATTAAAGTCTGTTGCATAAATCAAAGCCTTTTCATAAAGACCTTCTTCCTTTAGTAAAATAGCCATTGAATATACTTCTTCTCCTGTTGAACATCCTGCATGCCATATTTTTATAGAAGGATAGGTTTTTAAAACTGGTATTACATTTTCTCTAATAGCTTTAAAAAATGAAGGGTCTCTAAACATTTCAGTTACATTTATTGAAAAATCATGGAGCAATACTTCAAAAAAGCTTCTATCATAAAGGACCCTATGAATCATCTGTAATACTGTCTCAAATCCAGACAGTGTTTTCCTATTATTTATACGCCTCTTTATATGATTTCTTGAATAATTTCTGAAATCATAGCCATACTTTTGATAAATTGCTTCAAGTAAAAGTCTAATCTCTATGTTTTCATTTTCTATTTCGCTATTCACTTATTTAACCACATCCTTAAAAGTGAATTTATCTTATCTGTTTCAACTGGCTTAGTTAGGTAATCATTTGCTCCTGCTTCGATACATTTAATCCTATCATCCTTCATTGCCTTTGCTGTAAGGGCAATAATAGGGATATCCTGATATTGGGGATTTTTTCTAATCTCCTTCATAGCCGTATAACCATCCATTTCTGGCATCATTATATCCATTAAAATAATATCTGTATCAGGATTTTCATTTAACTTTGCAATACCCTCCTTTCCATTTTTTCCTACAATAACACTAATGTTTTGTTCCTCTAGCATACTAGACAGGGCAAAAACATTTCTCATGTCATCATCAATAATTAATACTTTCTTTTGGCTAAAATCAGTTCTACTTCCAAAGTTCATCTTAGTTTCTTTATAGTCTTCTTCCGATATTTTAGAGGCTTTACTATTCAAAAACAGTGATACCTCTGACATCAATCTTTCCATAGATTTTGGTCCCTTTACTACAATTGTCTTTACGTATTTTTGAAGTTTGGCTTCTTCTTCCCCTGATAGTTCTTTTCCTGTATATATGATAACAGGTATCTTGAGTAGATTTTCTTTTTTCAAAGTATCAAGCAATTCAAATCCAGAGATATCTTTAAGTCCAAGATCAAGTATTATGCAGTCAAAGGATTGGGCTTTTAATAATTTATATGCCTCTTCTCCAGTCTCAGCACCTTTAGTTCTAATTCCTTTATCCCTAAAAAGCTCAGCAATGCTGAATCTCTGATTCTTATTGTCTTCAACTATAAGTATATTGTTAAAGGTTCCTTCATTTTCCTTTTTAATATCTCTAAATATTTCATTAAGTATATTTCTTTCATCTCCTATTTTATTATCTATTGATTCTACATCTTTAATTTTACTTGCAGCGGCAACTTCTTCTACTAACTTATTTGAATCTTCATATGCTATTTTCTTTAAGTCCTTTTCTTGTTGAGATTCATCTGTCTTAGATAGCTTTTCGGGTAGAATGATAGTAAAAGTAGATCCTTTGCCTTCCTCACTCTCTAAAGTAATCCTTCCATCTAACATTTTGGTAAGCTCCTTACAAATCGAAAGCCCAAGCCCTGTTCCACCATATTTTCTATTTATAGTTCCGTCAGACTGCCTAAAAGCTTCAAATATAATTTCTTGTTTATCCTTTGGTATACCTATTCCTGTATCAGTAACAGCAATTTTTATTAAATCTTTATATTCTAATCTATTGTTTTCAATTTCTTCGTGTGCAAGTCTACTAATATTTACTGTAACTCCACCTTTTTCAGTAAATTTAAAGGCATTTGATAATAAATTATTTACTATCTGTTTAACTTTTTGAGGATCTGTATAAATAAAATCTGGTAAATCATCAGAAGCTTCTACTTTAAAACTAATTCCCTTTTCAATGGCAAATTGTTTAAAGGAACATTCTAAATCATATATTAATTCTTCTAAATTCATATTTTCTAAGCTAATATCCATTTTTCCTGCCTCAATCTTTGAAATATCAAGTATATCATTTATAAGATCTAAAAGATCCTTTCCTGATGAATATATTGTATTTGCAAACTCCAATTCTTTTTTGGTAATAGTTGAGTTTTCCAATTTATTGGAAAGAAGCTTAGAAAGAATAAGTATGCTATTTAATGGTGTTCTTAATTCATGGGACATATTGGCTAGAAATTCCGATTTATATTTATTTGCTATCTCTAAATCAATTGCTTTCTTTTCAATTTCTTTTTGAGCCTTTTCCAATTCTTCATTCTTTCTGTTTATTTCATCTCTTTGTTTTTTTAAGCTCTTAGTCTGTTTTTCAAGCTCCTCGTTTATTATACGCAGTTCTTCCTGCTGCTCTTGAAGGCTTGCTTCCGACTCCTTTAATGCATTGGTCTGATTTTCAAGTTCTTCATTTGTTTGTTTTAATTCTTCCTGCTGCAATTGCAATTCTTCTGTTTGTTTTAAACTCTGCTCAAGCAGTTCTTTCATCTTTTTTCGTGATTGTGCAGTATTTATACTAATTGCAATAATCTCACTAATAGTTTCTAAAAATTCTATTTCAGAGTCTGTGAATTTGTTAAATGAACCTAATTCCACAATACAATTGATTTCTTCATGGTATATACATGGTACCACTATGATATTTCTTGGTACAGCTTCCCCCAATCCTGAATTAATAGTTATATAATCATGGGGGACATTGCTTAGAACAATTATTTGCTTTTCTAATGCACATTGTCCTACTAAACCTTCTCCTTTCTTAACCTCATTGGTAAGATTTTTACGTTTCTTATAGGCATAGCTGCTAATCATTTTAAATGTTTCATTATGGGTTTTCAGATAGATTGCTCCTACATGAGCCTTTAAATATTTACATAGATATGTAATTATGTTATTTGCTAAAATTGTAATATCTTGCTCTCCTCTAATTTTCTCATTCAATTCCGATTGACCTGTTTTTAACCAGTTTTGTTTTTGGCTTTCATTCATAATTATTTGTAGCTTATCCATAAATATGTTAAAATAGCTTGCCATTTTACCTATTTCATCAGATGTATTCACCTTTAATCTCACCTTTAAATCAGCTTCTCCTTCTGAAAAGCCTTTAAATGTATCAGTAAGTGTTTTTACAGGTAACACAACTATCTTGATTATCTCAATTGATACCAATATGGATAAGATAATAGCAACAAAAGATAGGGCTAGCATTATCATAATGGATTTATCATTGGTTTTTTTAACATTTGGTCCAAATGTCCCTTGTTCTTCAATGATTGACTGTTTTATTTCTTCAGCAACATTAGATATTTCCGATCCTATATCATTTAACCTTTCTATTTTTTTATTCCTGTTTTCTATTATTGACACAACTTCCTTAAAGCTACTGATATAATTACTTTTATCTTCATCTATTAAATTTAAACGTTCTCTCCTAACCTCATCATTTATTGAGTTATTAACGTACTTCAATTCTTTATCCATTTCAGAAAGTTCATTTATAACTATGTTTGCAAAATTACTCCTATTGTTTTCTAAATATTTCCCAACATTTAATCTTGCCTCTAAAAAATGTCTTTGGGCTTCTATCATAGCATTCAATTGTTCTTGGTTATTATAGTCCAATGATAATTTTATTATTTTTGACAGGTTTTCTTCTATATCTGTTCCCTTCTTAGTTAAAATACCTAAAACTATAATGTTCCTCTTGTTCTGATAGTCCACTATCTCTTGAAATCCATCCTTATACTCTTGTATGTATTTTAAAACCAAATCTAGTTTTGAATCCCTTTCTTTGACTTCAATATTATTTTTAGCATCATATATCAATTCTTCCATATGTTCATAATTCTTCTCAAATTCTTTTTGTGCCGAAATATCTCCTGTAACTATATAGTTTTTGAAATTAATATCATTCTCCAATAGGTTAGTTTGAATCTCTCCCGCTAAAATTTGATTTTTAGCTATTTTTCTGTAGTGAGAAAAATCCTCACTTATTTTATTAAGACCCCTATATCCAAATAAAATAGTAAACATTAAGATCATTATGACTGCGCCGAAACCAATAGCAATTTTAGTAGCTAAACTAAATTTCTTTAGAATAGGCATAGAGCTATCCCACCTTTTTAGTATTATCAGTATTCCTATCCATTACACCTATCTATATGATTATGTAAACCTTCTAACTTTTTATATCCTAAAGTAGATATATAAATTTTATCATTCATTAAAAAGATGCACAATACTACAAAATATATCAAACCCTATTTTAAGGCTTTTAAGCAATAAAAAAAAGCCCAGCTTCATACTAAGTTGGACTTCTATAATAATTAAACATTAAAACTAAAGTTTATTTATTTCTAGATATACTTTTTGATATTCTTCTGGTGTTATAGATTGTTGACCATCACTTAATGCTTTTTTAGGGTCAATATGTACTTCTATCATTAAGCCATTAGCTCCACAGGCTAAAGCCGCTTTTGACATTGGTAGGATAAGCTGTCTATGTCCTGTGCCGTGACTAGGATCTACTATTACTGGTAATCCTGTTTCACATTTCATAATAGGTACTGCTGCTAGATCCAATGTGTTTCTTGTATATACCTCAAAGGTTCGTATACCTCTTTCACAAAGTATAATATTTTTATTTCCATAAGCAGCTATATACTCTGCCGCCATTACCCATTCCTTTATTGATGCACTCATACCCCTTTTTAAAATAACAGGCTTATTAATTCCTCCAATCTCTTTCAACAATGAATAGTTATACATATTTCTTGAGCCTATTTGAACTATATCTGAATATTCTACAACAGCATCTAGATTTTTTTCATCCATAAGTTCTGTTACTATAGGTACACCTATTCTTTCTCCTGCTTCCTTTAAATACTGGAGACCCTTTAAACCAAGACCTTGAAATGTGTATGGACTCGTTCTAGGCTTAAATACTCCTCCCCTCAATATATCTACTCCCACTTCCTTAAGGGCTAAAGCTGTTTCCATAACTTGCTCTCTTGATTCAACTGCACATGGTCCAGCTATCATAACTGGAGGATTATCACCTCCAATATTTAGTTTTCCTGCTGTTACTACTATCTGCTGTCCAGTTAAAACTTTTCTATCCATCATAATTTATCTTCCTTATTCCTTCACCTTCTAGATTTTTTATTATCTGTTTTATATCTATATTGTTTATTTTAATATCTGGTGCTATCTCATATAATGGTACCATGACAAAGGCTCTCTCTGTCATTCTTGGATGAGGCAAAGTAAGCTTTTCATCCTCTGAGTCAAATCCTTCATATAGTAGTATATCTACATCTATAGTTCTAGGTCCCCATCTGATTATTCTCTTTCTCTTTAGTTTTTCCTCAATATAGTTGCAAAATTCTAAAAGCTTATAAGGTTCTAAGCTAGTATCAATTTCTACAACTATATTTAGAAACCAATCTTGGTCATGATATCCTACAGGTTCAGTTTCATAATATGAGGAAATATTTATAATTTTAATATCCTTACTATTTCTAAGCATATCTACAGCCATATCAATATTCTTCCTTTTATCATCAATATTACTTCCTAATCCTAGATAAGCTTTATTCATTTCTATTTCTCCTTATTTCTATGCCAAAATAATCGAATATACCATTAACTGGTGCCCCTGGTTTTCTTATCTTGATACATACTTCATTAACCTTTGAAAAATCATTCAATATAGTATCAGCTATATTCTCCCCTAAAGCTTCTAAAAGCTTAAATCTTCTATTTTCAACAATCTCTTTTACTTTATTATAAACCTCACCATAATGTACAGTATCTTGAACATCATCGCTTAAGCCTGCTTTTTTTAAATCAGCATAAAGCTCTATATCAACAAAAAATTTTTGCCCTAACACGTTCTCTTCCTTTAAGACACCATGATATCCAAAAAATGAAAGATTCTTCATTATTATCTTATCCATACTATAAACCCCTTACAATAGCATCTGTTACCTTAGCTGCTCTTAGGTTTTCTTTTATATCATGCACCCTTACTATATCTACTCCCTGTACTATTCCCATTACAGTAGTAGCAACAGTACCTTCTACCCTTTCCTTTGGTGGCAGGTCAAGTATCTTCCCAATCATTGATTTTCTTGACGTTCCTAAAAGAATAGGATATCCTAAATCGTTTAATTCTCCTAATCTAGACATAACTATCATATTCTGCTTTGGAGTCTTGCCAAATCCTATACCTGGATCCAATATTATATTTTCTTTTTTTACACCTGCTTTTAATGCTATATCTATAGATTTCTTGAAGAAATCACAAATTTCTTCAAGAATATCCTTTTTATATTCTATGCCTTTTTGATTGTGCATCACTATAACTGGCACATCATATTTAGCTGCTACAGTTGCTATATCAGGATCGCTTTGTAATCCCCAAACATCGTTTATAATATGAGCACCAGCTTTAAGCACCTCTTCAGCCACCTTAGACTTGTAAGTATCTACTGATATCGGTAAATCTACTTCTTTAACAAGTCTTTTTACTACTGGCAACACCCTTCTTATTTCTTCATCTGCATCTACTTCTACAGCTCCAGGTCTTGTGGATTCACCGCCAACATCTATTATATCGACTCCTTCTTTCACCATATCCAAAGCATGTTTTATTGCTGCATCAACATCGTTGAATTCTCCCCCATCCGAAAAGGAGTCAGGAGTAATGTTCAATATACCCATGATAAAAGTACGGGTACCCAAATTTAATTCATATTTTCCACATTTTATATTAATTTTTCTATGAAATTTATAATTTATATTTCTCACGCTATTCACCCCATTATTAAACAATATATAATTAATCTATTTTCTTATGCTAGTTAATTAAATGTTTTGTTTTTGATATACCTTGGAAAGTTTTAATATTTCATTTGAGTGATTTTTATAAACCTGTTTTCACCTTCAAAATAACATAAAAAAACAGGTTTATTACATGAAGGAAAATGAAATATCAAAACTCTCGCCATAGAAGCTAATTTAACGAGTTAGTTTATCTTATCTTCCAAAATTTATTAATGCCATAGCTTCTGCCCTTGCTTTTGCATCTTTGTTAAATAATCCTCTAACAGCAGACGTTACAGTTTTAGAACCTGGTTTCTTAATTCCTCGCATAGTCATACACATATGTTCAGCTTCAACAACTACTATAACACCATGGGGATTTAGTTTTTCCATTAGGGTTTCTGCTATGGTTGCAGTAAGTCTTTCTTGAAGCTGAGGTCTTCTAGCAACAGTTTCTACCACTCTAGCAAGCTTGCTAAGTCCAGTAAGCTTCCCTCCCTTGGGCAAATATCCAACATGAGCCTTTCCAAAAAAAGGTGCAAAATGATGTTCGCATGTGGAATAGAAAGGTATATCCTTTACTAAAACCAATTCTTCATGCTTCTCGTCCTGAAAATATATCTCTAAATGCTTACCTGGGTCTTCATTCAATCCTTCAAATATTTCCTCATACATATCTGCAATTCTACGTGGCGTGTCCTTAAGCCCCTCTCTATCAGGGTTTTCACCAATAGCTTCTAATATTTCCCTAACTGCCTTTTTTATTCTCTCCTTGTCCATTTTTCTCCCTCTTTCTATAGATATTGAAAATATTTGTAGCTTATTTTTATCATTTTATATTATTGGGAAACTGTTTCTTTTCCAAAATTTAACAACTCCACCATAGGGCTTAAGTACATAATTCATTATTGTATTGAGTTTCTCTATTTTTTTATCTAATTCTTCTCCAATAAAATCTATACTCAAATTATATAAAACCTTGTCAATTTTTTGTATATCTTTTAATATTTTTTTATCCTTTGGTATCCAATATCCATGGAGTTTATAATAATAAGTTAAAATATTATAAAAAAGATTATTCATTAGAAACTCTGTATTAATTAAATCTTCTTTTCTTCCTAATATATCAGTAAAATCTTGATAAAGCTTAAATCTTATATAATCTATTTCGTCCTTTTTAAGTTTTTGTGGACCTCTTTTGTATAAATATCTTATCTTGTCTAATAATTTGGCTAAATCCTTATCAATATTATATACAAATTTATAGCTTTGTAATGAATTAATTAAAAAAGGAGTTTCATCATAAATAGCTTTCTCAAATGAATTATAGGACATGTATGATACATCAAATAAAACTCCATCTACCGTAATCAATTCCCTTTCAAATTCATATTTTCCATGGGTTATAACAAAAAGATCTATATCCCTTAAAGTATGAAAATCCTCTTCTTCTATATTTGCTCCTGCACCTATCAATAATATACTTAGAACCTTTTCCCCCTCTAGAATATTTTTAATTTTTTTATCAAATATTTCTTTTATTTTCATTTTAGTCACCTATAGAGTTTATTGATCTCCCTCATTAAGATTTCTGTAAGCTTATTATTTCCAACATCAAATTTTCTATCTTCTAATTCTGCTACTGGCATAACATCCATTAAAGAATTCGTTAAGAAAATTTCATCAGCAGTATATAACTGCTGTTTGTCAAATTCTCCTATAAATAAATTTAATTGGAGTTTTTTTATTACTTCAATAACCTTATCCCGAAGTATTCCAGGTAGTATCCCGCACTTAATGTCTGGGGTATAAATTATTTTATCTTTAATAAAAAAAATATTAGATATTGTCCCTTCACAAAGCTTTTCATTAACATTAAAAAAAATTGCTTCATCAAAACCCTTTTTCAAAGCCCTTTGTCTAGCCAATATATTTTCTAAATAGTTATTTGACTTAATATAAACAAGAGGGGAATAGATATTTCTTTTAATATGGGAAAAGCTCAATTTAAATCCTTTTTTATAATCATCTTCCATATAACGTTGCTGTCTAGTGCTAATTAAGAGAATATAACTATTCTTATTTTTAGAGTATGATATTCTTATACCTCCATTTTTAAGATTATTACGTTCTATTAATTCACAGCAATATTTTTTTATATTGTCTTCATCATATATTAGCTTTAAATTTAATATGCTGCATCCTTCTTTCATCCTTTCTATATGCTCATTAAAAAAATACATTGTTCCATTTAAAATTTTAATGGTTTCAAATAGTCCATAGCCATATAGAAAGGCTTCACTCTCAGGAGAAATCTGTGTTTTATTTTCAGTTAATAATTTTCCATTAAGAGATATATACATAATAACACTTCCATTTATTCTTCTATTTATATTTATATTAGATTATATATCTTGAAAATAGTATGAGTCAAACAGAATAATAAATTCCACTTATTAAAGACTGATTGTATTCAATGTAACTTTATTGTCTTCAAATGAATAAATTAACCTATTGTGCTGGCTTCTATCACGGTAATTTTAATATATTATTTTTATATTTTACGAAAATTATAATAATCCAATATTTTGTATATTTATAATTTGTTACAAAAATGTTATAATAGTATTGATATATTAATTTTATAAATAGTAACTATAATCTAATTTATAAAAAAGGTGGGGACATAATGGCTATAACTATATATAATGATTTTGAAAGTTTTAGCTCTATTACAGATAAATTATCTACAGTTAATTTTAATAATTTACCTCTTGAAAATACAAATAGTTACTATTATCACCATGTCAGACCTTTAATAATACCAAATCCATTGGTACTAGAAGGAATAAAGCTAACATCACCTTGTTTTCTTTTTTCATCATATGATGAAAATTTAGATAGCGATGTAATATATGTAGGTGAAAATAGTAAAATTGATTTTTCTCAAAACACCTTTGGCATTATGCTGAAGGTTGAAAATAAGGAAAAATGTATATTAAAGGTTACTGATTATAATGATGAGGTATTACTATTTGAATGTGAAGACTTAAAACCATATATTTCTGTAGGTTTTTCTTCTCCAAATGGTATATCAAGCATTCAATTCTTAAATTCAAACACATTTCTTTGCAGTATGCTTTTTGCACAGGCGATTAATCAGTAATACAAATATCCCCTACAGCAGTAATCTTCAAGCTATAGGGGGTTTACTATTGTTAGAATTTCAGATATTATAAAATTAATTTTCTTTAGACCATAGCTGGCAATCAGCTCATTACTATTATTTATTAATTTCATTTTTACTTGTTAATATTTTTAACTTACCACTGAAAAACAATATGAAAAAGCTTACCATTAAACCTATATACAATGAGCTTATCTTTCCAAATCCCAATAAAATCCAAAGCACACTGGATAAAGGTCCACCTAATATTGCATAAAACCCCGATTTTTTATTAATTTTATCCTTAAAAAACATTGCCGCCGTAAGGGGCAAAAAAATTGGAGTGGCTCTAAATACCATGGATAAAAATCCCCAGCCCAGAATCATAGAATCTTTATTTTGAATAACAATGAATAGTGATAATAGTCCTATGCAAACAATACTAATCCTCAAAATATAAAGCTCCTTCTTATCACTTATTCCTTCGTTAATCAATGGCTTATATACATCTCTAACAAACATGGTAGCAACTCCTAAAGCTAAACCAGCCCCTGTAGCTATTGAAGATATTAAAACTGTGGCTATGGATATACCACCAATGCCATGATTGAGATAATTTAATAGAAATAATGGGAAAGCTTCTCTCGGAGAAATATTTGGATAATGAATACGCATATACATACCTATAAGGGTACATACAATTCCTACGGGCAATACAAAAAATGCTGTTAAAAATGCACTATATCTCGATGTTTTATAATCTTTTCCTGCCACAACTGCTTGAAAATATGTTTGTGTTGATAATACTCCTACAACAGTGGCAATACCAGATGCAAGATCTTCAGCCAAACCGCCACTAAATATATTAAACCAAGGTTCCTTTGGAAAAAAGGTCAGAATTTCATGAACACCATTTAAATGAAATATCAATATATATCCACATATTAAACTTGTGCCGTATAAGAGTACAGTTTTTACCGATCCCACAAGGGTACTACCCCAAAATCCACCAAATACTACATATACTACAAGAAGTATTGTAACAATTAATGCAGAGCTTACTACATTTAAATTGAATATAGCTGTAAATAATGCTATTACAGCAATAACTTGTCCATTAATATGAATAAACATTCCTATGGATAATAATACACTAGCAGCAGTTCTTGATTTTTTCCCATATGTAGTTCCTATAATCTGTGGAATTGTATCCATTCTTTCCTTATCCATGTATTTTGAATAAATCAGACCTAAAATAATACTTGAAACACAAAGACCTAAAATGAACCATATGGCAGCTATTCCCCTATTATATGCCATTTGAGCTGTTCCTACCGTAGATGCACCACCAATTATTGATCCCATAAGCATGCTTGTTACTCCAACAACACCTATTCTATTTCCTCCAGTAATAAAATCCTTAGTATTTTTCACCTTAAGCTTTCCTAAATATCCTGCAACACCTGTAATCATAAGGGTAAGTGTCGCACTTAATATTAACATAATCATTCCCCTTTAATCCTTCTAATTAATACGCTAATTATTTACTTAAACTAATTATATACTTTTTTAAATTAACAATAAATACTAAGTGTTTTATATTTTATATAATGAACGAAGGCATGTTTTTAGTTGCAAGTATCAGGACCTATCTGGTGAGTTTTAAATCAAAACAATTCGTTACATTATTATAAAGAAAATATTAAAATCCATCGATAAAAACTAACACAATGATTTAATTTAACAACTAAAGCCTCAAAGCCTTCATTAAGGCTTTAGCCTTATGCAAGGTTTCTTCATATTCCATTTCCGGATCAGAATCCCACACTATTCCTCCACCCACTTGAAAATATGCTTTATCACCTTTGCAAACTATGGTTCTTATAACTATATTAAGATCTACTTCTCCATTAAATCCTATATAGCCAATAGAACCAGTGTATATATTTCTTTGGGTTGGCTCCAGTTCATCTATAATTTCCATTGCTCTGACCTTAGGAGCTCCTGTAATTGACCCTCCAGGAAATGTGGCTTTAATCACATCTATTACATCACACTCATCCTTCATTTTCCCAATTACAGTTGAAACTAAATGATACACCGTAGGATATTCTTCTAAATGAAAAAGCTCTGTTACCTTTACTGTTCCAGTCTCAGATATTCGTCCTAAATCATTTCTTTCCAAATCAACTATCATAAGAAGCTCTGCTTTATCTTTTTCACTTGACATAAGATCTTCTCTATTTTTTCTATCCTCCTGAGGACTGTTTCCTCTAGGTCTTGTTCCCTTTATGGGTCTAGTCTCTATAATCCTATCATTTATTTTAATAAATCTTTCTGGGGAACTGCTTACAATATATCCTTCCCCGAAGTCTATAAAACTTGCAAAGGGAGCAGGATTTATAGTCCTTAACTTTCCATATAACTCATAGGGACTTATATCTAATTGACACTCAAACCTTTGAGTAAGGTTGGCTTGATATATATCTCCAGCCTCGATATAGGACTTAACCTTTTCAATAGCCTTTACATAATCTTTTTTGGTGAAATTAGATTTAAAAACTTTCTTATTTTCTTTATGGTCAATATTAATATTAATTTTTTTATCTTCTCCTGCTTTAATTGTTTTTATCATTGAGCTTATAACCTTCCTAGCTTCATCCTTTATTCCAATAGAAGCTACAAAAACTTTATTCCTTCTATGGTCTATTATGATAATCCCATCATAAAATCCTAAAAAACAATCTGGAATATTTACATCATCCACTGCTGTTCTAGGTAATTTCTCTACCTGATGACATAAATCATAGCTTAAATATCCTACTGCCCCTCCAACAAAAGGAAATTCGCTTTTATATTCCATATCATATTTTAATAATAATTCCTTTAGTTTAAGTAAAGGATTACCTTTAACATTTTTTACTTCTCCATTTTCTATAATATTAATATCTTGATTTTTAGATTTAAAAACTATAAAGGGATCAAATCCAATAAAGGAATACTTCCCTAGCTTTTCGTGATCCATTCCACTATCTAAAAAAAAGCTATAGGAAAAATCTTTAAATAAAGAGTATATCTCAAAGCTACTTAATTTAGTTTTAATTTCTTCAATTAGCACTCCATTCATTATCGGTTCACCTTCTTACCTTAAACTTTTTTGCTTCTATTAAAAAATTTTCTAAAAGCTCTATTCCCATTTCTGTAAGTATGGCTTCTGGGTGAAACTGAACACCTTCTATAAGATAATCCTTATGCTTTATACCCATTATTTCTCCATCAAAGGTCTGGGCAGTTATTTCAAAACACTCTGGTAAGGTCTCTTTCTCTAAAACCAATGAATGATACCTAGTGACCTTCAGTGGATTGTTTAAACCCTTAAATACCCCTTTATTTGTATGTTTTATGAGATGCACCTTTCCATGAACTGGCTTTAAGGCTTTTATAACCTTTCCTCCAAATACTTGCCCTATAGTTTGATGTCCTAAACATATGCCAAGAATAGGGATTTCCCCTTTAAACTTTTTTACTACATCTATACATATTCCTGCTTCATTGGGTGTACATGGTCCTGGAGATAAAACTATCATATATGGCTTCAAACTCTCAATTTCTCTTAAATTTATCTCATCATTTCTATATACTAAAACCTTTTCTCTTAAACACTCTAGGTACTGTACCAGATTATAGGTAAAGGAATCATAATTATCTATCATCAATATCAAAATAATCCCTCCTTTTGATGTTTTTTATTTGATTATACCTTTCAGAAATATGTTGAGTCAAATTTCGACAAATTCCTATTTATGAATTTAACCTTTACAACCATGAATCCATGTTAGATAATATACTTATAATACACTTATAGAGATACTTTTATAACTCAAGATAATTATACTCATCAGGTTTGGAGGATTATTATGATTATCGGATTTACACTAGATGAAAAAATATTTGATAAAATTACCCCCATAGAATTACTTTACCAAACAAAGAAAATGGGTACTAGGGGAATAGAAGTTAGTCCCGATGAAAAAATACTGCCTATAAATACCTATTATGAAATAGCTAAGCTTTGTAATGAACTAGATATTGAGATAAATTATCATGTTCCATATTTTGCAGACAATTTTCTATATGAAATAATGAACTTTAATGAATATAAAAAAAACATTAAGTCTAAATATGAAGCCTTAATATCTATTATTTCCAATATGCAAAGCATTATCTGTAAGCCATCTATACTAACGATTCATGGAGCAAACTATGAAGGATTTGAAAATAAGGAAAAAGCTCTTTATAATACCCTTAGCTTTTTTGACTGGTATCTTAACTTTTTAGATAAAAAGAATATACACGTTAGATTAGCCCTTGAGACATTGAATAAAAATCAAGATGTAATTGGCAATTCTAGAGAAGATATTAAGAATATTACTAGGGAATTCATGGACTCTAAACTAGGAATATGCTTAGATATATGTCATGATTCCTTTAACTATTACCCAGGAAAAGCTAAGCTTGAAGATAACTTCTATAAAGATATAATCTACTGTCACATCCATGGTATAAATATAAAAAAATCTATATCACATATTGCTATTAAAAATAGTGATATAGATTTTAAAGAACAAATTAATTTTCTACTAGATAAGAATTTTCAAGGTGTGCTAAATTTAGAGCTTCTAGTAAGCTTATGTGGAAATGACTATTTGAAGGATTTATATGATGATATAGATTATATTAAGAATAAATATCTTTAAACTCTAAAGTACAAAGGCGTCTGACGACGCTTTTTAGTTGCAAGTTCCATGTTCCAAGTTTTAAGGTCATTCTTCTAGGTCTAAAAAATCTTAATTCCTGCTTCTAAAATTTAGATGGTAATAGTTTGTAATTCCTTGTGTCAATTGAATTTACTGCTTCTAACCCATGCAATTTCGTGCAAAAAAAGTTTTAGTTCTTTGACAACAGGGAAAAGATCTGCTAAAATCAGCAGGTCTTCAAATATTCTTTACATAGACTGTAATATAACTCTACTAAATTCCTTCATATCCTCAAGATGAACTTCAATTATTTTTTTCACTATCTTCAAATTAACTGCTTGGTAGTCATGTAAAACTATATTTCTAAATCCTACCGTTGCTTTAAGTTTTTCATTAAGCTCTTTTTCTATGTAACCATTAGCATATAAAAGTTCAAAATCATCTCTACTATTTTGTGGTATACCCAGAGATTTTTCTGCAACTATATTCATTGCTAAATCTATACATGCTTCACAAGCTCTTTGAACATTCAATATAATAGAATCCTGTTTTGTATAATTTCTAAGATTTTCAGGATTTCCATCATATTCCTCATTGATACGCTTTATATACCTTTCAATTATAGAAGCTTTATTATAACCTCTTTCCTTAATCTTATCTATATTTTTTGATTGAACCATATAACTACCTCTTAACTATATTATACCATCCTCTTACTCCAATCTTTCCATTAATTTTAAAGAATATCCTATCTCTTCTATTTCTTCTCTACTTAAAACACTAACCTCTGGTGGTCTTTGGTTTAACTTAAATACTATAGCCTTATGTCCGATTTCTTGTTTAAACTGTATCCGTTTCATAGGTATATTCAGTTCAAACAAATCTGATATGTTTTTATTCAGTTTAATGCAATATAACATGCACCAAGAATTCCTGCATCATTTCCAAGCTGAGCTGGAACAATCTTTGTATATTCTCCATAGGAAGGCATAACTCGATTTTTAAATAATTCATTTAAATCATCAAAAAATGGCTTTCCTTGCGCAGAAATCCCTCCCCCTAAAACAATAAGACCTGGGTCGAATATATGAGTTATATTAACAAGCCCTGTAACAATATGATTTAAAAACTCTTTATATACTTCTATTGCTTGCTTTTCACCACTTTGAATTTTACTAAAAACATCCTTGCCACTTAGGCTTTCTTCAGAAATTCCTAGCTTCATTGTATAACTTCTTATTAATGCAGCTGTGGAAGCATATCGCTCAAAACACCCTTTACTACCGCAGTTACAGTCATCTCCTGCTTCATTGATAATCATATGTCCTATTTCCCCTGAACCTCCCATGACTCCTTTATAAAGTTTATCATTAATTATTATAGCTCCGCCTACTCCAGTTCCAAGGGTAATACATACAAAGGTGCTTAACTCCTTACCAGCACCTCTCCAACTCTCTGCTAACGCTGCAGAATTTACATCATTCTCAACAAAACACTTAAAACCTGTATTAATTTTCACTTCTTCAGAAAGCTTTGTTCCAGTATATCCAGGCAAATTTTCACTTGCAAATATTATTTCTCCTTTTTTACTATCTACTTTACCAGCAGTACTGATACCTACAGAATCGATGCTATAATACTTATCTAATTCATTTATTTTTTGTATAATTATTTTAGGTATTTCTTTTTTGCAATCATTATTTGGTGTATGTATTTTGGATTTAGTTAAAATTTGTCCTTGTTCATCTACTACTCCATATTTAATAAAAGTTCCTCCAACGTCAAAACAAGCTACCTTTTTCATGCTACTCCTCCAATAAATAGTATCAATTGTAATCTAAACCTTACTTTCTCCTACAATTTCATTATTATAATTTTTTGTAATCCTCAATATTATCAATAATATCCCTTACCTTCTTAATAAGATTATAATCTGCCCTTTCTACCACAAATTCAGTCTCAGGAGTACCCATTCTTTTAATACACTCTCTGTATTCCATTTGACTACCAACATTAACCTTACCTGACAAATGATAATGAGTACATTTGGTTATTTCATATATTTGTTCTATATTGTCGGCATTTACTCCACAACCAGGCATAATAGTTATAGAATCCCCAAACTTTTTTTGTACTTTTGCAATGTAATTTGCACCCTCTAGGGCATTTGCCCTTTGTCCTGACGTGAGAATTCTGCATACTCCTATTTCAATGAGTCTAGGAATATCTTCCATAGGATTTTTTGCATCATCAAAGGCTCTATGAAACACTACTTTAAGAGGAGATGCAATTTTTACAAGCTCCTTCATTCTATCAATATCTATCCTACCATCACGTAATAAAATTCCAGTAACAATACCATCGAATCCCATTTGTTTTACAATATTGATGTCCTGCTTCATTGTTTCAAACTCATTATCATCATATAAAAAATCTCCACAGCGAGGGCGTATCATTACAAAAACTTCTATATCTTCAATTTCCTTTGCTTTTTTCATTAGTCCATAGCTTGGTGTCAATCCACCGATGTTTAGTGCAGAACATAATTCTATCCTATCTGCTCCAGCACTTTTAGCTGTCACCATAGATGTATAAGAATCTACGCATACTTCTAATATCATAAGATTATCCTTTCTTTATTATCAAATTATCAAAGACATTATATTCAAAATCATTATCTAGTGGGAATATGGGTCTCTTAATTTTTTTATAGTCAAGGGTTTTTAAATCCTCATTTGTATTACCTTTTGTAAGTGCCATAATGCTACGCTTAGCTACTAAACTATGCTGATGTGTAAGGTAACCCAGTTTGCAAACCACTATTTCTGCATCCTCAGGGTCTACTCCTAAATCTATAAACATATCAGGTAGTGTATATCCAACATGGGCCTCAGAAATCACTATGTCTACTCCACAGCTATTGAATAATACTAAATCTCCTTTAACCATTCCTCCTCTAGACCAATCCTTAATATACGCCTTTACTGTTCCAGTTGCCGTAATAGACGATGAGGTAACAGTATCAAATTTCGAACCAAAGGTAAGTGTTATCTCTTCACCAACTTTTCCTTCACATTGTTTGGTAGCTATTGGGTCATATATTCCTCCATATATTACAGGTTTTTTAAGATTATCAGTTCTATTATCAGACATTATTAATTTTAAAAAATTAGTACAATCAGAAGATGCTCCAGCAGTTGGATTATCTCCAGAATCAGAGATATAAATAGGTAGTTTACCTTCTTTTACTGCCTCAAAGGCAACATCCAGAGCTTCTTTTTCATCATATGTTTCTGTATGAAAACAAAAATCATCTTTTTTAGACCAAATAAGTTCAGCTAATCTTACTGCTTCCCTTTCGGCTAACTCAAGGTCATCATCTGCAACTACATAAACAGCAATAGAACTATCTTCATTATCTGACCAAGGAAACCCCATAAAATACGAAGCAGCCATTATACCTTCTTTTTTTTCACATTCTCTGAGTGAATTTATAAGTTCTATCATAGGCTCTACATTTGTTGATGACTGCTCTCCAGCAATTAAAATTGGTACCCTTACCCAAGCTGATTTTGCATTTGCATTATTCTCAAGAGCATCTATTGTCATCTTTGCAGCATGCTCACCAGTTTCAAAGCAATCTGTATGTGGAGCACATTTATATCCAACAAAACCATCACAATTATCATACATTCTTTTAGTCATCGTAGTATGCATATCAAGTGAAGAAAAAATAGGTATATTAGGAAATATAGCCCTTAATTCTTCAATAAAATATCCTTCTGCCTCTCCTTGTTGCTTAACTCTCATAGATCCATGTAATGAAAGTGTTATAGCATCTATAGGAGCTTCTTTTTGAGCAGCCTTGGCTCTTTCTAAAATTTCATTTTTTATTTTGATATAAAAATCATAATCCACTTCACCGTTGGGAACCGCTCTAGCAAATACAGTAGGAATTACTTCATATCCTACCCCCTGCAAAGTCTTTATAATTCCCGTTACTGAATCATTTTCACGTAAATTATTAAAAATGTCATTTCCATATATCACATTAAAATCCTTTTCACAAGCTATTATTGGATTAAAGGAATTTGATTCGTGATGCATACCTGCAATTAGAATTCTTTTCATTAGAATTTATCCTCCATTTATGATGATTTTAAATGACAAGCAACCTTATGTCCAGGTTCTACTTCCAAAAGTTTTGGTATTGTTTGAAAACATTCATCCTTTGCATACATACATCTAGTGCTAAATGGGCAACCCTTTGGCATGTCAATAGGACTAGGTATATCTCCTTTTAAAATTATGCGTTCTCGTCTATGGGTAGGATCTGCAATAGGTACAGCCGATAACAATGCTTGTGTATATGGATGCATTGGATTTTTGTATAATTTTTCTTTAGTTGTTATTTCTACTAAATAGCCAAGATACATCACACCAATTCTATCTGATATTACCTCTACTACACTCAAGTCATGGGATATAAATAAATATGTTAGATTAAATTCTTTTTGTAGCCTCTTAAATATATTAATAACCTGAGCCTGTATTGAAACATCAAGGGCAGAAACAGGCTCATCAGCAATTATAAGCCTTGGATTAACCGATAATGCCCTAGCGATACCTATTCTTTGTCTTTGTCCACCAGAAAACTCATGGGCATAGCCTTGGGCATGTCTTTCATTAAGTCCAACAGTTTCTAAAAGTTCTATTACCGTCTTATATCTTTCTTTCTTAGACATGTTTGTATGTACCAATAGAGGTTCTCCTACTATATCTTTAATTTTCATTCTAGGGTTAAGACAGCCATATGGATCTTGAAAAACCATCTGCATTTTTTTTCTAATAGGTCGCATTTGGACAGGAGTATAATTGGTAATATTATTATTTTCAAACCAAACTTCTCCAGAGTCTGGATTTAATAGTTTATTGAGAATTCTACCCATAGTACTTTTCCCACATCCACTTTCACCGACAATAGAAAGAGTTTCTCCACTTTGTATTTCAAGAGAAACCCCATTAAGGGCATGTACATATTTATTCTCACCAAACAATGTTTTTGATGCCAAAAAAGTCTTATGAATATCTTTTAATTGAATAAGAGGACTACTCATTTATCTCACTCCTCTCACGGATTAGATGACAACGACACTGTCTATTACCATCTATATTAGTGAGCTTAGGCTCTTCCTTATAACATTTCTCCATCGCCTCACTACATCTAGGTGCAAATTTACATCCCTTTGGCATTTGGGAAAGATCTGGAACCCTACCAGCAATATATGGTAAAACATCTGCATTTTTCCCTATTTTAGGAACAGAAGCAATTAAGCCCTTTGTATATGGGTGTAATGGATTTTTAAACAAAGAAAAAACATCAGCCATCTCTACAATCCTACCACAATACATAACCATTACCCTGTTACACATTTCAGCAACTACACCTAAATCATGGGTAATAAGTAATATCCCAATTTTATTTTTTTCTTTTAATTCCAACATAAGTTCCATAACTTGTGCTTGAATTGTCACATCAAGAGCAGTTGTAGGTTCATCTGCAATTAGTACCTTTGGATTACAAGACATCGCCATAGCTATCATTATTCTTTGAGACATTCCCCCTGATAGCTGGTGAGGATATCTATTCATTACATCCTCAGGAACAGGTATTCCAACTCGTTTTATCATGTCAATAGCATGCTTTCTTGCCTGACTATTATTATATTTCAAATGAAGCTTTGTACACTCCATAATCTGTTCCCCTACTCTTAGTACAGGATTAAGGGATGACATAGGATCTTGAAAGATCATTGCTATATCTCCACCCCTAATATTTCTAATATCCTTTTTGTTCATTTTTAATAAATCTTTACCTTCTAAAAGAACTTCTCCTGCCGATATATTTCCTTGTTCTGGAAGTAACCTTAAAACAGATAAGGATGTAACAGATTTTCCACTACCTGACTCACCAACAAGCCCAACAATTTCTTCTTTGCCAACATAAAAAGAAACATCATTTACTGCAACGAGTTTTCCTTTATCTGTATGAAATTCAGTTCTTAAATTTTTCACTTCTAATAATTTTTCTGACACTATTTACCCTCCTTAATCTAGTTTAGGGTCTAGAGTGTCTCTGAGACCATCACCTAATAAGTTAAATGCCAATACAGTAAAAAATATCATAAGTCCAGGATATAATAGCATATGTGGTGCAACCCCAATATAATCTCTACCAGTTGACAGCATAGCACCCCAATCAGGATTAGTAGGACTTGCTCCGAAACCTAAAAAACTAAGAGAAGCAGCAGATATTATAGCAGTACCCATTCTCATTGTATAGGTAACTATAAGGGCTGGTAGAGTTCCTGGAAAAATATGTTTAACCAATAGTCTTGTATCACTTACACCAATCGACCTGCTTGCTTCTATATATAGTAGCTCTTTTATTGATAATGTAGAACTTCTAATAACTCTAGTAAAAGTTGGTATACCATAAATTGATATTGCTATAACCACATTTGTTAAACCTGGTCCTATTATAGCAACAATTCCTATAGCCAATAAAAGTCCTGGAAAGGAAAATAAAATATCACAGAATCTCATTATTAAACTCTCTAATAATCCTCCATAATAACCTGCAATAATTCCTAAAATAGAACCCAAAAATGCACCAATAGTAACAGCTGTTACTGCAACAGATAATGATAATCTCGTACCTGTAATAATGCGACTTAACACATCTCTACCATACTCATCAGTACCAAACAAATGTTCCGAATTTGGTTCGCTCAATATATTATCATAATCAGTTTCATCAATATCATATGGTGCTGGTTGAAAAATAGCTAAAATTACTAAAAAAAATATAAACCCTAGGGACACTACTGCAGATTTCTTTTTTAAAAATTTTCTTGCGAACTCCTTCATTGGATTTTCTATTTTGAAATCTTCATATTTAGCTTCTTGCATCTTAACTTCTTCCATAATCATTTCCCCTTATTGATATCTAATCTTCGGATTTGCTACTCCATAAAGTACATCTACAATCAGATTAATTATAATAAACTGGAATGTAAAAATTAGTAGAACAGTTTGCACAACTGTATAATCTCTAAACAATATTGAATCTATGAGTAGCCTTCCAAGTCCAGGTATTGCAAAAACTGTTTCTACTAGTACCGATCCTGCCAATAGAAAGCCGAACTGTAATCCTACTATAGTTATTACATCCACAAGTGAATTCCTAAGGGCATGTTTATTGATAACTATAAATTCACTCAATCCCTTTGCCCTAGATGTCCTAATATAATTTTCTTTCAATATTTCAATCATTGATGATCTAGTGTAACGTGCAATCATAGCTGTAATACCTGCACCCAATGTAATCGAAGGTAATACATAGCTTGAAAGTGAATCTATCCCTGTTGTAGGAAACCAACCAAGCTTTACTGAAAATATTTGCATAAGCATAAGTCCTAGCCAAAACAAGGGCAAAGAAATACCAGAAGATGCACCAACCATAACAATATAGTCTATTAGTTTCCCACGGTTAATAGCAGATATTACCCCTATACTTATCCCTGCAATAACAGACCATACAATTGAGAATATTGCAAGAATTAGAGTAGGTTTCATCCTTGGTATTATTACTTCCCAAACAGGCAACCCTGTTTTTAGGGAGTTTCCCCAATCACCTGTCAATATCCCAAGCATGAAATTTTTATACTGAACAATATAAGGATCATTTAAACCTAACTGTTCTCTCATAATCTCTATTTCTTCTAGAGTAGCCTTTTGTCCTGCTATAATCCTAGCTGGATCCCCTGGTATCAAATGAATAAACATAAATATTATGATTGATACCACTATCATTATCGGAATTATATTCAAGAGTCTTTTTAAAACATATTGTTTCACTTTCTAACCCACTCTCTAATGAAATTTTAAGAGCAGTTAAATTGCTTTAACCACTCTTAATTCTATCAACTATTTACTAGTAGCTGCTTGTGTAGCAATTATGCCACCACTTGGATCAACAAAGATTCCTTCCGTAGTACTTCTCTTAGCTGATAATAGTACGTCTGATCCTAAGAAAATCCATGGTGCATCATTCCAAATAATTTCCTGTAACTCTGCATAAATTTTGGCTCTCTTTTCTGGATCTACCTCTATAGCACCTGCCTCAATAAGTTCATCAGCTTTAGGATTCATGTAATAAGATACATTAGGAGCAGTAGGAGGTATATTAGCACTGTGGAACAATTTAGCAGTTGCACCATCAAAATCAAAGGCCGACCAGCTTACATACCACATATTAACTGTTGATTCCTCAGGAGTTTTAGCCTTATAGATCGAATCTGATAGAGTTCCTTCTTCCATTGGAACTACTTCTACTTCTATACCTATTTTAGATAATTGCTGACTTATAAACTGCATACCCTTCATATTTTCAGTATCATTTGGTGCCCAAATGTGGGTTTTAAATCCATTTGGATATCCTGCTTCAGCCATAAGTTTCTTAGCTTTTTCTAGATTATATTCGTACTCGGGCTGAGCAACATGATAAGTTATCGTTGAAGGCACATGAGAAGTAAGCGGCACTGCATAACCTGACTTTACAACTTTAGCATAAGCTTTTTTGTCTATTGCATAATTAATAGCTTGTCGAACTCTTACATCCGAAAAAATTTCCTTAGACATATTTAAGAATGTGAATCTTGCTATGGTAGATGGTCCTTCTATTACTTCTATATTCTTATCTCCTTCTACTGCCTTAACCTGTTCTGTAGGCATTGGATATATAAAGTCTGCATCACCTGTTTGAAGCATTGCTATCCTAGCTCCATTCTCAGTTACAGGCTTAAATGTAAGGGTATCAATCTTTGGTCCTTCTCTCCAATAATTCTCATTAGTTCTTACAACCATTTTATCTCCTGGAGTCCATTCTTCAAATACATATGGTCCAGTACCAACTGGATTAGTAATAATGCCTTTATCTCCATATTTCTCAAGGGCTGCTGGGCTTATTATTTTTATAGAAGCAATTCTATTAAGCATCGGTGCAAATGGAGCATCTAATTTGACTAACAAAGTGTACTCGTCTATTACTTCTGTACTAACGACATGTAAAAGATTTCTACGTCTTTTTAAATTTTTCTCTTTATTAGAAACTCTATCAAAATTATATTTCACAGCCTCTGCATTTAATGGAGTTCCATCATGGAATGTAACTCCTTCTCTTATGTAAAAGGTATATTCTAACCCATCTTCAGATACATCGTATCCTGTAGCTAAAACAGGTTCTAAACTCATATCAAGTTTATAATCGTAAAGTGACTCGTACATTGTACTAGTGGCTGAGCCTGATAAAGTATCTGATATATCATGTGGATCAAGTGAAATGATTTCAGCATTAACTGCTATTGTCATATTAACATCTTCATTTTCCACTGGCGTGTTTGTTGCTGTTTCATCGGTCGCCTTATTTCCTGCTTCTTCGGTGTTATTCGAACATGCAACAAAAGTAACAGACATTACAATTACAATAAATAAAGCAATTAGTTTCTTCATAAATATCCCCCTAATTTTTTCATTTCATCAGATTAACAAGAAACCATTATGTATTAAAAATCTATTTCTTGTTATCTTTAGAATAATTTTAATTTAAAGCTTTTATATTATAGTTTTTTCATTCCACCTCCTATATACCTCATTTGAAATATATACTATTTAAAACCTACATTTACCATATTCAATATCAAAATAGATTTTTTATATTTTAATCTAAATATTGAATCGTAAATATAAGCAAATAGTCTACAGTAAAACAAAATCATACATTAATCTAAATATCAAAACTCAAAAAAGTATCCAAGGCTAAAGTTGATGGGCCAATAATATCGGCCTCACTTTTTAACTCAGAATATAATATTTTAAAAGTTCCTCTAAGAGGAGTCCAAATAGATGTTCTACATTTTTCTTCAACTTCTTTGATTATTTCTGGATATACTTCAACTAAGCTTCCACTTAAAACTATAGTATCTGGGTTATACATACAAACTATATTATTGATGGTTATGCACATGTATGTTATAGCCCGATCTAAAATACTTACTGCCCAGCTTTCTCCAATATATGCAGCCTCAAATATTTCTTTGATATCAACTATCTTTTTCACTTTATTTGCTTCTTCAATCAAATTATCTTCAACTATAAATGTTTGGAGACACCCTCGTCTTCCACACTCACATAGAATTCCATTAGGATCGATTGTTATGTGGCCTATTTCTCCTGCGATATTTGTTACTCCTCTGAATATTTCGCCATCTATTATAAGGGCTGATCCAACACCTCTTCCAAAGTTGACTAAAGCTGTCTTACCAGAATTTCTGCCTACTCCGTACAGACTTTCAGCTAGAGCTTTCAACTTTACATCATTGTCAACTACCGTTTTTATATTTAACTCACTCTCAATAACTTTGGCTATATGTATATTCTCCCAACTTAAAGGTGCTGAAAAAATGACTTCACCATTTTTAGAGTTAATGATACCAGGTAAACTAACGCCTATACCTATAATTTTTGAAGGATCTATTTTAGACTTTTTAATTGTATCCTTAATGAGTGCACACGCTTTATTTATTAGTGTGTCTGGGTGTGTTCCTTTAGGATTTAGTTCAATTTTATCTCTATATAAAATTTCCCCCCCAAAATTCACAATTCCCACATTGATAATATGCTTGTTGATGTATACCCCTATAGTCATTACAGATTCCAAATCCAAATCTAATAAAATTGCTTTTCTTCCTACTCCACTAGAAGAAGTTTCTGTCTCTTTAACCAATCCTAAATCAATCAAGCTTCCTACTATTCTACTAACTGAAGTAGGACTCATATTTGTTATTTTAACTATCTCGGCCCTAGATATAGACCGTTTATTTTTAATAATATCTAATATCATTTTTAAATTATTTTGTTTTATATACTCTTGATCTCTCTTCTTTATTCTTTTCATATCTCACTCTCCGAATCATAAATTTTTGTAACATCATACTATTAAATAGCACATGAAATAACTTATCATTACCATTTTATTCGATATTTAATTTTGAAACTGAATATCCATCAAATAAAAAACTTCCTTTTCTATTCCATTATCTAATAAAGTTACTTTTCTACTACGTAGGATATTTTTTATACCCATGCTAATAGCTTTTGTGGGTAAATCTTCTACAGAAAAAAAATCTAGAGTTATCTTTTATGGTTTGTGTATCTAAGATAATTGCCACGTTAACAGTAGCTTCCAGTTTTAAATTCCAATCTTGTATTTATAACATGATGTTATTAATAAAATAATATAATATACAAATATTGTTATATAATCTAATAAATATGTATTGATAAAATATTTTTATTAATAATTTCTCCACTGATGTTATTAATATGATATAATCATACTCCTTATAAATATTATTGTCAATATATAATTGTCGTTTAATTTGAAAAATTTTTAAAACAGCAAAACAGGGTCAGGCTAGAACACATAAAAAATTTATAGCATATGTATTCTAGCCTAACCCTTTATTTTTACTTTTTTTAATATGAAAGTTCGTCCACCTCTGCTTTGCCATACCCCTTTATCTCCACAACAACCTTGTGGGGCAAGCAAACAAGAATTTCTCCTGGTTTACTTATAGGTCCATCTTTAACACAGATTTTGTCTGGACAATCTGCTTCTACCATTTTTACCATACCATCTTCAATTCTTATGATGTTTTTGCCCAGCTTAGTTTTAACTTTAAATTCTTCTCCATGGGATTCAGTATCAAAGGGTATTGTTTTTATAAGCTTCCCATCTACGGAAATATGGACATACATATCATCATAATTTTTATTGGAATATATTTTCAGAATACCCAATGATACAATAGAAATAATAAATACTACAGCTATAATAATAATATCTAAACGCTTCATTTCATTTCCTCTCTCCTATAGTTTTGGAATCTTAATTTTAAATACAGCACCTAGACTCTCATGGTTACAAGCATAAATAGTTCCTCCATGACCTTCTACAATTGCTTTAGTTATTGTTAGACCTATTCCGTTTCCACCTTTTTTACCCTTATAAAACCTATCAAATATTCTCTTTTCTTCATTGTTTTTAAAGCCTTGGCCGTCGTCGATCACTTCAATCAATGTATATTTCCCCATGTCCTTTATCTTAACCAAGACAAGCTCATTTGCATATCTTATTGCATTTCCTATTAGATTTATGAACGCTCTTTTTATTTTTTCCTTATCATAATTACCTAATTCTTCACCTTCAGCTTCTAATCTTATTTCTATCCCCTTATCTATAGCCAGTGATTTTATACTTTTTATAGCACCCTCTGCCAGCTTAGTTAAATGGGTTTCTTTAAATTCAAAAACTTCTTCGGTATTTTCCAGCTTAGTTAAATAAATGATTTCTTCAACTAATTTTTTCATTCTTTGACTTTCTTCAATAATAATATCAAGGCTCTGGCTTAAATTGTCTCCTTCTATTACTCCATCCTTTATTCCTTCTGCATAGCCTTGAATAGACATAAGAGGAGTCTTAAGTTCGTGGGAAGCATTTTGAAGAAATTTTCTCTGCTGCTCATCATAGCTTTTCAATTTATTTGCCATAATATTAAAGCTATCAGCTAATTCTTCTATTTCATCATTTGTTTTTATATTTATATCTTCTTTGAATTCTTTTATCGAAAAGTTGGTCATTATATTTCTAAGTTTCATAATAGGTTGAACTAAACTTCTTTCTAAAAACAGACTAACTATTAAAGCTATGGATGCAGCCACTAAAAAACTAATAAGAAGTATTCTAAATCCAATTCTATTCAGTCCATTTATTTCTTTAACCTCAGTTAGAAGTGCAATGTATCCGATATTATATCCAGCTCTTTTGACTGGAACCCTTACTACAACATAACCTTTATTCTTAAAACTTCCATATTTCTTTATTTTTGATAGTATTTCTCCATTTTTACCATTAAAATTAGAATATACTACTTTCTTTTTATTGTTCAATACTATAATCTTAGCATCTAAATACTTATTTGCTATTTTTAATTCTCTAAAGCTAGCTAATTTTTCTTTGATTCTACCTTGGGACTTATCCTTATCCAGATGAATTTTGGATAGAGTCTCAGCAATCTTTCTACCTTCTTGAAACAGCTCAATCTTAGCTTGAGTTAATAGATAGTTAGTAGAAATAACCTTGAAGGTAACACCAATCACCAGAAAAGCTATGATTAAGACTATTATATAACTTAATATAATCTTCTTACCTATTTTACCTCTTTTATGCATTGATTTTATAGCCATATCCCCATACCGTACTTATCTTTAATTTAGAATCTAACGCTTTAAGTTTCTTTCTAATTCTTTTTACTAAATCATCAATGACCCTTAAATCCCCTAAATAATCATAGCCCCATATTTTTTCTATCAACTGCTCCCTTGTGAATGGCATATTCTTGTTCTTTACAAGAAATTCCATAAGTTCGTACTCCTTGGTAGTTAGCTTCAATTCTTCTCCATCCTTTTCCACATATCTTCTTTTTATATCGAAGCTTATATCCATTACCTTTATCAATTCCACAGGCTGCTCAATCTTTTCCAATCTACGAAAAATATTTTTTATTCTTACAACCAGCTCCCTTGGACTAAATGGCTTAGATAAATAATCATCTCCACCAATTTCCAAACCTAAAACTCTATCAAACTCCTCATCCTTTGCAGATATAAATACTATAGGAATATCACTGATTTTTCTTATCTCCTTACAAAGCTCTATCCCATCTATTTCTGGCATCATAATGTCAAGAACTATTAAATCTGGACATAATTCTTTGATTTTACTTAATAGATTTATTCCACTTTCGAGAAGTGTTACAACATACCCTTCCTTTTCAAGATATTTTTTTACAAGTTCTCTTATATTCTTTTCATCATCTACAACAAAAATATGTTTCATTATATCACACCCCACTCTTTATTGTAGTATATCGGGAATATATTCCTTAAACTGTACATTGTGAAATCCCTAATAAATTCCATCGTAAATCTTATGTAAGAATTTAAGTAACGCCTTTAATTTATACATGTCCAAAACGCCTAAAAACGTTGTATATTTGCACATATATAAATTAAGTTTTACTATGTAAGTCTACTAGTGCTTAATTTTTTTTCTTTAATTTTAACATAATCTAGAACAAAATTCCTACAGTACTTTGGTAAGCTAATTGTCAAGATATTGTGATCATCCACTGTCAAATGCTACTTTATATTTCTAATAGATTTTTCTATAAAAAACTATACATTATAAGTTCCATGTCGCAATTTCTTACAAAAAAAGTTTGAGTACATTGCCTAAAATAAATGTCGGGATTCAAAACCCCAACATTTATTTTTTTAATTTTAAATCTTCTAATTCACCATGTTCTCTCAAAAATTAAATCATCAAAGAGATTTTCATATAAATTATACCAAAATACTTCACCATGGTTTATCCCAAAGCCTAGATCTAATTGGGTCGGTCTGTTTCTTCCATATATGCTTCCATCTCCTTTTCCCCATTCATCTTCCATAGTGGTGTATTCAAGGCTTTCTTCATAGTTTTTATTGCCTATTATTTCAAATACTATAAGTAGTTTATATTTTTTATAGTTTTCATGTACTAGGTCAAGGTCTTCTCCCTTTTTCACTGCCTTTGTGG
>NZ_FRAG01000056.1 GCF_900142245.1 Paramaledivibacter caminithermalis DSM 15212
TTCTATAATTTTGTAAGACCTCATTCATCTCTTAATGGTTTAACACCTGCTCAAGTTGCTGGATTAAATCTAAATGATAAAGAGAAGAAAAAATATCCTCTTGTAGCATAATTTTTGCTTGAATTTCGCCTAATTATTTTTTAAATGTTCGTCCTTGAAATTGTCAAGGGCGTGCGTTAGCACGTTCATTTTACCCTTGACAATTTTAAGGACGAACTTTTATCATCCTTCAGGCGAAATTTAAAGCAATCTGAAGTAATTCTATAAAACATTGTACTATTTTTTCATATTAAGTTTACAAAGCCTATAAAATGAATTTTAAAAGGTGTACTAAACTTTTAAAAAATTTATTCCAAAATGTTAACGTGTGCAAAATAATGTATTTTTTAAAAGGTGTCCCATAAAGTAAAAACTTACTAATTGATTCTCTAAGCTAATTTCCACCTTAGAATTTTAATAAATTTTAACTCATTTTTCAACCTTTATTCTTTACAGCAGTAAATTTTAATATTTTATTCCATTGAGCTTTATCGTTTTAAATGTATTATAACATATTTTGCACACGTTAACAATATTTTGATTGTTTATTGTATATTTTTAAATACCATAACCTTGCTTTTTTTATTTTTTTACTCTATACTTTCAAATAAGTTCAATATTCTGGAAGGATGATTAATATTATGAGGCAAGATATTGTTCAATCTGTAGATAGAGCTTTTGATATATTAGAAGCATTAAAGGACGGTGAAATAGGCTTAGTAGATTTATCTAAAAAAGTAAATCTAAATAAAAGTACAGTTCATAGACTTTTAAATACTTTGATTTATAGAGGATATGTCAGTCAAAATCAAGATAATAATAAATATAGACTTACCTTAAAATTTTTACAAATTGGCAATAACTTTTTAAATTCCTTAGACATTATAAGTATAGCTAAACCATATATTTCGAAACTCTCTGAAAAAACAAATGAAGTAGTTCACCTAGTCACAATAGAAGAATATGAAATTGTATATATTGACAAAATAGAATCTAATAATACCATAAGAATGCATTCTTATATAGGAAAAAGAATTCCCATATATTGCACCGCAGTAGGCAAAGCCTATATGGCATATCTAAAAGATAGTGAATTTCTAACCCTTTGGGATACTATAAAAAATAATTTAATTAAGCATACAGAAAATACAATTGTTTCAAAAACTATTATGTTGAAAGAATTAGAAAACATTAGAAACAATGGTTTTGCAATAGATTACGAAGAAAATGAAAAGGAAGTAATATGTATTGGTGCCCCGATATTTAATTATGATAAAAGTATAAAATATGCCATTAGTATTTCTACTCCAAAAATGAGGATTGATAAAGATAAAATAGAATATTTTGGAAGATTAATTAAAGAAACTGCTAGAAATATCTCTAAAGAACTTGGATACATTTATTAGTATCTAGGTTCTTTTTATTTTTAATTGATTTAAGCCGTTGTACTAATTCCTATCACGGGGATTTTTAATATTTTCTTTCCCTTCATGTGTTAAACTGTTTTTTTATATGTCTTTAAAGATAAAAATAGCTTTATAAAAAAGTCTTTTATAAAGCTTCATAAGGTAGATTTTTTTGAAACACATAACGGAAATTATATATATAATTTGATAGGTTTATAATTTCCTATGTGTTATAAAAATCACTCAAATGAAGTATTAAAACCCCTTAAGATATCTGAAAAACAAAGAATCTGTTAATAGCACAACGTATTTATTTAGAAGTTATAATATAGGATTTACATAGTAAAACTTAATTTATACATGTACAAATATACAGCGTTTCTGGGCGTTTTAGACATGTGTAAATTAGAGTCTTTACTTAAGTTCCTATAATTAATTTTATTTAAAAAATAATTTTTCCCTTGCTAAAATAATTGTTTTTTTTTATAATTTAAATATAAAGTTCAATATATAAAACTTAGTTTTGTATTGTGAAACTTTCTATAAAAGGAGGATTCTCATGAAAAGATATGAGATTATCAAGCGGATTGAAGATATTGGAATAGTTGCTGTCGTAAGGGCTGAAAATACTGAAAAAGCTATAAAAATTTCCAAAGCCTGTATGGCAGGAGGTATAGATGCAATAGAAATTACCTTTACTGTTCCTGGAGCTCATAAAGTTATTGAAGATTTAGTTAATGAATTCGGCGATAAGCTTTTAGTAGGTGCTGGCACTGTTCTTGACAGTGAAACAGCAAGGATTGCTATACTTGCTGGAGCAAAATACATAGTTAGTGCTGCCTTTGATTTAGAAACCGCAAAATTATGTAATAGATATCAGATTCCTTATATGCCTGGATGTATGACTATAAAGGAAATGATAACAGCTATGGAAGCTGGCGCTGATGTTATAAAGGTATTTCCAGGAAGTGCCTTTGGTCCATCATTTATAAAGGCCGTTAAAGGACCTCTTCCTCAAGCAGTGCTTATGCCAACGGGAGGAGTTAGTCTAGATAATGTCGATGAGTGGATTAAAAATGGTTGTATCGCAGTTGGGGCTGGTGGAGCTTTAACCAAAGGATCTATGGAAGATATAACTGAAACTGCAAAAAGATTTGTAGAAAAAATAAAGAAAGCTAGAGGTCTGTAGTACAGAGGTGTCTGATGACGGATTTTTATTACAAGTTCCAAGTTTCAAGGCCATTCTTTCAGGTCTAAAAACCTTAATTTCTGCTTCTAAAGTTTTACTGGTAATAGTTTGAATTTACTTAAGTTCAAACATGTAATTTCCCGCAAGAAAGTTTGAGTTCCTTAAAAAGAGCAAACCGTTTACCAACGCTTTGTTCTTGAAAATTATAGATTAAATTTTTCTTTGAAATACAAATCATTAAATTTATATAAATGGAGGTAATTCTATGAAAAAAGTTGTTACTATGGGAGAAATAATGCTTAGGCTCTCTACTCCTAGATATGAAAGGTTTGTTCAAGCTCAGTCCTTTGATGTAGTATACGGTGGTGGTGAAGCAAATGTTGCCGTTTCTTTAGCAAACTATGGGTTAGACTCTTATTTTGTATCCAAGTTACCCCAAAATCCAATTGGTGATAGTGCACTAAATCATTTAAGACGTTTTGGAGTTAAAACTGATTATATTGCAAGGGGTGGAGATAGAGTCGGAATCTATTTTCTAGAAACAGGTGCTTCTATGAGACCTTCTAAGGTTGTTTATGATAGGGCACATTCTGCTATATCTGAAGCAGACATCAAAGATTTTGATTTTGATGAAATATTTAAGGATGCAAAATGGTTCCATTTTTCAGGAATCACACCAGCTTTGAGCCAAAAAGCTGCAATCCTTACCGAAGAAGCTCTAAAGGTTGCTAAAAAACACGGTGTTACTGTGTCTGTTGATCTAAACTACAGAAAAAAATTATGGACTCCTGAAGAAGCTAAGAAGGTTATGACTAACTTGATGAAATATGTTGATGTTTGTATAGGTAACGAAGAAGATGCAGAAAAGGTTCTTGGCTTCAAACCAGGAAATACAGATGTAACTACTGGAGAATTAGAGCTTGAAGGCTACAAAAGTATATTTAAACAAATGAAAGAAGCCTTTGATTTTAAGTATGTAGTAACAACCTTAAGGGAAAGTTATTCTGCATCTGATAATGGTTGGTCAGCTTTAATCTATGATGGAAATGAATTTTATCATTCTAGAAAATATAATGTAAGAATTGTTGATAGAGTTGGTGGGGGAGATTCCTTCGCTGGAGGATTAATTTACTCTCTTATATCTGGTAAAGATTTTAAAGATGCTTTAGAATTTGCAGTTGCAGCATCTGCTTTAAAGCATACTATTCATGGAGATTTCAATTTAGTTTCTATAGAAGAAGTTGAAAACTTGACAAAGGGTGATGCTTCTGGTAGGGTTCAAAGATAATTTGGATGGTAATATATTATTAATCTTAGCCCCTCATTTAATATAATTTTATATATACTAAACTCACATTCCGATAAGAAACTGCTTTTAAAGCAGTTTCTTATCATTTTTGTTATCTCATTCTCTATCTTTTTACTGGTTTCACTTCTTTCAATTCCTCATAGGTAATCTATAAACAGAGATATTGGTTCATATGCATTTGATGAGTACAAAGATAGTTTCAATTCCTCATAGGTAATCTATAAACAGAATTTTACTGATCCAATAGAATTTGGACAATATTGTTTCAATTCCTCATAGGTAATCTATAAACAGAGATATTGGTTCATATGCATTTGATGAGTACAAAGATAGTTTCAATTCCTCATAGGTAATCTATAAACTTTGATTGTTTTCTTTTATTTTGAAAGTTCTATTATTGTTTCAATTCCTCATAGGTAATCTATAAACAATATAAAAAATATGGGGTGGTAGTATGCTAGAGGAGTTTCAATTCCTCATAGGTAATCTATAAACGGGAAAGTTATGAAAGGAATGGAAGGAGAAGTAGAAATGTTTCAATTCCTCATAGGTAATCTATAAACATAGCTTACATAGATGATATACAGGTATCAAAGGCAGGTTTCAATTCCTCATAGGTAATCTATAAACATTTTTTTTTGTAACTTTTCTAGTTTTTCCAAGCCCGTTTCAATTCCTCATAGGTAATCTATAAACGGTTTGTCAAGACCTTCATAATTAGCAACCTTTTCAGTTTCAATTCCTCATAGGTAATCTATAAACCACAACAACAGGATTAGCAAAAGAAAAAGCAAAACTGTGTTTCAATTCCTCATAGGTAATCTATAAACATGTAACCGATATTTCAAAGGCTAATGAGGAATTTACGTTTCAATTCCTCATAGGTAATCTATAAACTATATGAAGAAATCCCTTAAAAAGCTTAGAAAGGCTTGGTTTCAATTCCTCATAGGTAATCTATAAACTATCTCTAACTCTACTACAGCATTTTCATAGTTAGGTTTCAATTCCTCATAGGTAATCTATAAACAGTTGCAGTAATGGAAGGGGACGAAATACCAAAAGAATGTTTCAATTCCTCATAGGTAATCTATAAACTCGCTCGTCAGAGCGACAGGGGGGAGGCGGTTTTAATGTTTCAATTCCTCATAGGTAATCTATAAACGGCTTGATGAAAAAGCAACTGTTGAAGATGTAAAAGGGTTTCAATTCCTCATAGGTAATCTATAAACTTTACACCTCCCTTAATACGCTCCTTTTCTAAAACCGTTTCAATTCCTCATAGGTAATCTATAAACACGACTGGAAGATTGCTTGTGATGGTGTTTACTACAGTTCGTTTCAATTCCTCATAGGTAATCTATAAACCCATTTTCCCATTGAAAATGCTATATTTATTTTTTTCTACATTATTTAAAAATATCCTTCTTTTTTTGTATAAAATTTTATAACCATTGAAATTACTATATAATTTTAAAAACTAAAATGTCGTCGACCTCCTAGGGTTTTTGCACTATTGGCGGTCGACGACATTTATATAGGTAATTTCGATTGTTGATATTTTCAGCAAAACTCTTGATTTTTTGCTAATATTAAGAATATTTCTATTTTATTATTGCAATCCCTCCTTATTTTAGTAATTTTTATTAAAGATTCCAGTTCAAAAAGTCAAAAATTGATTTTTTTATGCAAAGCAATCATTTGAACTTGCATAATTGTAGGTATTTTTAATGCTTAATTGTGATTTTTTACAAGTATACAGGTAAAGAATTTCAAAAAAAATCCTCAAAAAAACTTTTTTGACCAGAATCTTATTAAAACATTAAAAAAACTTTAATTCTATTTCAAATAATTTCCTCATATGATAAAATGTAAAAAGCTAGATAATTTAAATATTTAGGAGGTGGACCGTGTGGGGATCTTTGATAGGATAAAAAAAATTATTACGGCAAATCAAAATGCTGATATACATCCTCATGAAGAAAAAAACTTATTAAACTTAAATGTTGGCGATATTGTAAGTATCGAAGATGTAGATTATGAGGTTCAAGCTGTTCTAAAATTAAATGATCATGGTTGGAGATGGACTGAATATAAATTAAAGGACAGCAGAAAAACCTACTGGTTAAGTGTAGAACAAGACGATGATATTGAAATAAGCCTATATCAGGAAGTTGTGGCAATAACTACTGAGCCAACAAAGGTATTTGAATATAAGGGCATTAAGTATTATATGCAAGAAGGCAGCGATGCTATTGTAGAAGGTTTAGACGGCAATATCAATGTTGTAAAGGGTGAAAAGGTGGATTACTATGAATATTGCGATGAAGATGATGAAAATCTTTTATCCATTGAAATATGGGATGGAGAAGTAGAAATGAGTATAGGCAGATGGATTGAAGATTATAACATAGAAATATATCCTGGTAAATGATAAATCATACATAATTATTAAATTAACTTATCGTGTTAGTTTCTATGGCGGTGGTTTTAATATTTCCTTTTCGTTCATGTAATAAACCTGTTTTTTTATATGACTTTGTAAGGAAAAACAGGTTTATAAAAATCACTCAAATAAAATATTAAAATCCCCTAAGATATATTTGGAAGCAGAAAATTTTATTTACTAACATAATGAATTGAATCAGAAAGGAGGTTAGCCCTATGAACAAAATAGCAAAATATATATTTTTTATTTTTTTAATCCTATTGCTTGTATTTATTTTTCTACCTATGCCTTCAATAGCTAAAAAAATAGAAAATGACAAAGCCTTTAAATACTCAACTAGTATAACAGGAAATTACAGTAATTCAGATAGAGCAAATGTCTATACAACTAATATGAGTGTACCCGATACAGCTGCATATATTATTAGAGAAATTCGTCCAGAATCCTATACTGATTTAAGCAATGAAGATCAAATACAACTAGTCTATGATGATTATTACATTTTAATTTATAAAGGAGAAGGAGCAGTAACTTATGTTCAGGTTTCTTCTAGAAAATTTGTTCATCGTAATGGTTACCATCGATTATACAGACCTTTTAACAGAAATATAATAGTTTTTTATGATAGATCTTATAGATCAAGGGGATATTATAGAACGGACAATAACCGCTATGGCGGTGGATATTCAAATAGTTCCTCTACTCAAGTATTAAACACCTCAAATAATGGTAGCAAAATTAGAACCGATAAGAATGCTTCATCAAAAATCAGGACCGACAGCAATTCAAGCAGTAAAATCAAAACAAAAAGCAGTTCATTTAATTCTGTACCAAGCTCAAAATCAATTCGTACTGGTAGTAGTGGAACAAGAACTAGCTTTGGTGGAGGTACAAGTTTTGGAAAATAATTGTTACTAAATCTATTATTAGAAAGGGGATTGTCTCATGAACATACTGGTAAATGAATATGTTTCAACAATAATTTACGCTGCTTTAGCTTTAATATTGATGTTCATAGGTTATAAATTTTTTGACCTCATTACACCTTATAACTTTTCTGAGGAAATTAAAGAAAAAAATCCAGCTATTGGAGCAGTTATAGCAGGAATCTTCATTGCTACAGCAATTATCATAAAGGCTGCGATTTCTTAAGGACAAAAGCGTCTTAAGACCCATTTTAAGTTGCAAGTACTAGGGTATTTTTAATGAACAATAAAATCTTTTATAGGAGGTTAGATGAAATTATGAATCCTATTATTTCAAGTATAGTTTATTTTGCTATAGGCATGATTTTCTGTGCTTTAGGCTATAAATTATTTGATGTTATTACACCCTTTGACTTAAATAAAGAAATTGATGATCATAATATTGCTGCTGGATTAGCAGTTGCTGGCATATTTATTGGTGTTGCCATCGTTGTTAGCGCTGCAATTATTTAATAGCCATCGCCACTTTCTAGAGACATAGTATATTTAAACAATAATATACTTCTGAAAAGTGGCGTAATTTTATTGATTCTTATGCTATAAAATCTATATTGGTTTTTGGAGGTTTTTATGACTAATGATAATAGCAATAAAGATAATTTAAATCCTGATCATATAAATGCTACACCATTGCTCTTTGCTGTATTTATTATAGCTATTTGTGGTATAATTTATGAACTAATTGTTGGAGCAATAAGTTCATACTTATTAGGTGATAGCGTTAAACAATATTCTATAACCATCGGTCTCTTCATGAGTGCCATGGGGGTTGGTTCATATGCTACAAAATATTTTAGCAGAAATCTTTTTGATGTGTTTGTAATCATAGAGCTTTTAATCGGGGTATTTGGAGGCTTATCTGCCATTCTTCTTTTTGCTTCCTATGCCTTTACTGATATTTATTATTTTGTCATGTATATAACTATCATCATTATTGGTGTTATGGTTGGTTTAGAAATACCTATTATCACCAGAATTATTGAGGAAAAGGAAAACAATCTACGCATTACAATTGCCAATGTATTGAGCTTTGATTATATAGGTGCTTTGTTAGGCTCATTAGCATTTCCCCTAATTTTACTTCCTTATTTAGGGCAGATAAGAACTGCTTTTTTAGTAGGTTTTTTGAATATTGCTGTGGCAATTCTCATCATTTATAAATATAAGCAGTTCATAAAAAATATATATTTAATGAAGTTTCTTGCTATTTCCTTTGCACTATTGATAGCCATAGGTTTTATTACAGGAAATCATACAGCTAATTTTATTGAAGACAGCTTCTATAGAGATAGAGTAATCTATCGGAAACAAACGAAATATCAAAAGCTAGTAGTAACAAAGCATCTTGATGATTTAAGGATGTTTTTAAATGGAAATATTCAATTCAGTTCCATAGACGAATACCGATATCACGAGGCTTTAATTCATCCTGCAATGTCTCTTGCTAAAAAACGAGAGAATATATTAATACTAGGTGGCGGAGATGGACTAGCTGCAAGAGAAATATTAAAATATGATGAAGTTAAAAGTATTAAACTTGTTGACTTAGATCCCGATGTTGTTTCTTTTTGTAGTACAAATCCTCTTATAAAAAAGTTAAATAATAATTCCCTTCAAAATAAGAAGGTTGAAATTATCAATACCGATGCCTATAAATATCTTGAAAATACAAAAAAAAAATTTGATGTTATAATTGTCGACCTTCCCGACCCTAATAATGAAGCTTTAAATAAACTGTATACAAATTTATTTTATAGACTTATATACCATCATCTAAATCATGGGGGATTTGTGGCTATTCAATCAACTAGTCCTTATTATGCCAATGAGGCTTATTGGTGTATAAGGAAAACCGTTGAATCTGAGGGTTTTTTCACACAAGGATATCACTTAAATGTTCCCTCCTTTGGTGATTGGGGATTTACCCTTGCATCAAATGAAAACTTTTCATTAAAAGACATGGAAGTTTCAGTTCCCACACGTTATTTAAATAATGAAATACTGAAAGCAATATTTTATTTTGCCAAGGATGAAAAAGCATCACAAGATAAAGTAGAAATAAACAGCTTAACTAATCCTGTATTGCTAAGATATTATCAAAAAGCTTGGAATAGCTATTAAATAACTAAATACTCTAGTATATGCTAATAAAGGAGGCTTAAAGTAATGCTATTTATATTTATAAATAGAATTAAGGCACTTCATATATCTTTAGGAAAGAATAACTTATATAGATTATTGACATTAGGATTGGTTAGCTTACTTATATTTTCCACTAGCTTTTATTTTTGCGAAAAATCCATAAATCCAGACCTAAGCTTCAGCGATGCTCTTTGGTGGGGATTTGTTACATGCACCACTGTAGGCTATGGCGATTATTATCCCTTGACACCCAGAGGACGAATAATAGGTATATTTTTGATGTTAATTGGTATTAGTATCTTTGGATTTCTAACTGCTACAATTGCATCAATATTTATTGAAAATAAATTAAAGGAAGGGATGGGGCTAATGGATATAAAATTTAATGGTCATATTGCAATTATCGGATGGAACGATAAAAGTAGAATTATGTTAGAAGAGCTAGTGCAGGATAATCCAAATAGGAATATAGTTATCATAGATGAAATAGAAAAGCTGTCTTTAAATCATAAAAATACTTTTTTTGTCCATGGGGACCCCACAAAGGATGAAACCCTGTTAAAGGCCAATATTCCCCATGCAGATACAGTAATAGTAGTTGCTGATGAAAGTATGGATAATTATGGCATGTCCGATGCTAAATCTGTTTTAATATGTTTAGCGGTGGATAAATTTAATACAAATGCACACCTTATTGCTGAGGTATTAAATGAAGAAAATATTCCACATTTTAAAAGGGCAAATGTTAATGATATCATAATAACTAATCAAATGAGTAGTAGAATCATGGTAAGAAGCGCTCTTTATAAAAATGTGAGCCATGCCTTAAAAGAGCTATTAACTGCTTCCTACGGTAATGAAATATATGAAAGAAAGGTTGAAAATGAAGATATAGGTCTTACGTTTAAAGATATAGTCTCCAAGTATATCGAAAATTATGATTCTATAGTTCTTGGAATTGCTAATAAAAATATCTTATTAAATCCCGATAAAAATTATATAATACAAGAAAAGGATATTATCATATACATTTCAAAGAATAAATTATAAGACTGTAGATGTGAATTTCACAATTTCACATCTACAGTCTTATTTCTCCTTTATTTACCTAGTTTTGCTTTTAAAGCAGCTAATTCATCCATTACTGCACTGTCTTCTTGTTCTAAATCATGAAATTGCTTTTCTATGTCATCCCCTGCCATTGCTTCATTTAACTCTGCTTCAGCCATAGCTTGGCTTTCTATTTCATCAACCTTCTCACTCATACGATTAAATGTATCGAAAACACTATTATCATTTAAGCCTGCCATTGTTCTTTGAATAGATTTTTGAGCTTCTGCTCTCTTTGTTCTAGCTATTAATAACCCCTTCTTACGCTTTGCTTCTTCTATTTTATTGCTTAAATCTCTAAGGCTAGCTTTAAGATTGTCGGTTGCAGCTTTTTGAGATTGCCATTGAACTCTGTATTGCTGTGCTAAATCTTCATATTCTTTTTTACGATTAAGAGCTGCAATAGCAAGCTTATCGTCCCCTTTAGTCACAGCTAATTCAGCCTTTTTAGTCCAATCTGCAACCTTAGCCTCTTGTTCATCTAAAGCTTTTTTTAACCTTTTTTCATCAGCAATTGCAGATGCAACTTCTACTTTTGCTTTCTTATATTGTTCACTCATGTCAATAATCAATTGATTTAACATTTTTTCAGGATCTTCGGCCTTTGATATCATATCATTAATATTAGCTTTAAAAACTGTACTTATACGATTAAAAATCCCCATATTTTACACCTCCATCAATTTAACAAATATCAAGCTTTACATAATACATCATAATGTTCAACCAAAGCTAATCCAATACTTTCAATCGTAGCTTGGAACTCATTCATATCTAAATTTTCTGCTTGTAAAGTGTCAACAATCACTACATTATTACCTTCAATAGCATAGGCACCATGTAAAAGATCACTAGCATTTAATTCTAACAACTTCCTATAAAAACATTCCTTATTTTCCTCAGGTATTGACATTACCTTAACTCGAAACACTATAACGGGTTCTGATATCTTTACAATAATATTATCCATTTGTGAAAGGTCATCTTCAATTCTCCAGGTATCTTCATCAATTTCTTGAAAGCCTATATCCATATCAATCATAAAGCTTTCGATTTTTTCTTTAATATCCATAACTAAAGACCCCCCAATTCATAAATTATACCATAAATTAATTTTTATGGTTTACATTACCATATACATTATATATGATATCTCCGCTAATTTCAACATATAACAGTCATATATATTTGATATTTATATAATTATTTCTCCTAATTATTAATTAAAATTTAAACCTTGCAATCATTTCTTGCAGCTCTTGGGCAAGCTGTGCCAAAGCTTCACTTGTTGATGCAATTTCTTCCATTGATGCTGTCTGCTCCTCTGTTGCTGCCGATACATTTTGAATCTGCCCTGATACTTCCTTACTTGCTCTTTCTATTTCATTAGCAGACAAGGCTACATGCTGACTTCCATTTGCAACTTCAGAAATAGAAGCTGTGATAACTCCTATTTGAGTATTAACTTTATCAACTAGAATGGATATCTCTTTAAATGTATTCTCTGCAATATTTACAGTATCAATCCCATTTTCTACATCCTTCAATCCATCTTCCATAGTTATGTTAGCCTTGTCGATATTAGACTGATTTTCCTTAATCAAGCTGTTTATTTCTTCTGTAGCTTCCTGTGATTGTTCTGCTAGTTTTCTTACCTCTTCAGCTACAACAGCAAAGCCTTTACCTTGTTCTCCTGCTCTAGCTGCTTCTATAGCTGCATTAAGGGCTAAGAGATTTGTCTGTTCTGCAATATTCTTTATTACATTTACTATTTCATTCATTTTATTAGAACTATTAGTAATGTCTTGTAATGATTTTTGTACCTCTATCGTACTTTTATTGATATTCTCCATTTGTAAACTAACTTTCTTCATTTCTTCCTTACCAATATTTGACTTATCAAATACCTTTTCACTTAAATCATTAATTACCTGTGCATTACTTGATACCTCTTCAATACTTGCTGATATCTCTTCCATTGCCGAAGTCACACTTAAAACCTGGTTCAATTGATTCTCAGAGCTTTGTGCTACTTCAGTAGAAGCTGAGGCAATATGCTCCGATGCCATTGTCGATTGCTGGGCTGTAGCTGTAAGTTCTTCAGAGGATGCCGCCACCTGCTCAGATGATTCTGCAATCTGTCTTAGAAAATTTCGTAGGTTTTTAGTAATTAAGTCTAAAGCGATAGCTAAACGTCCTATCTCATCATTTCGCTTCATATATTTTTCTGGAGAACCCTTTGTAATATCTAGTTCAGCTATTAGTTCTATATGCTTTGTAGCTTCATTAATAGGTTTTGTTATTTTACTACTAATAAAGTAAACAGTTATTACTCCAAAAATTAAAATAGCTATAGTTGATATAATTAAAATTTTTACAAAATTATTTTGAGTTGCAAAAACTTCATCTTTTTCTACTGCCACTGCTATAGACCCATCTATATCCTTTATCGGTGCATACCCTAAATATTTCATCAATCCATTGTATTCGTATTCTCCTACTCCCTTTTCACCTGCTATCATTTTCTTTTCTAATTCTACAAGGGATTCAAGCTTTGGATCCTTTTTTACATTCTCAAAATCATTATCTTTTTGTTTAACTAAATCTATGTTGCTGTGGGCAATAGTTATACCTTCTTTATTGATCATAAATGCCTTACCCGTTTCCCCATAGGTTATATCATTAGTTATAGCACTCCACTGAGAACCATCTATAGTCGCAGTTAGTACACCTATAACTTTATTATTTTCTTTAATAGGTACAGCAAACATTAGAACTAAAGAATTATCTACCTTACTAATAATTGGATCTGATACTACATTTTTTCCAGATAATGCTTTTTTAAAATAATCACGATCTTTAATATCAGCCCTTTTTCCATTACTTGAATAAAGAGTTCCTTTTGTATCAGCAATGCCTATTCTTAAATATCCCATATCCTTTACTTTATATTTTACCTTCATTACTTTATCTTTTAATGTGATATCTTCATTCCTTATATCGATACTGTTAGCTATTGCCTCTAGGGTCTTAAATTCACCTTCTATACGACTTTCTACAATCATTGCAGCTTGCGATGCCATTTGAGTTAATGATTCTTCTATATTTTCATTTAATGCCCTGTTAGCAAAATAATTTGCTAAAAACCCTAAACTTATACAAACAACCAATAATAGTGCAGTAACATAAACCATTAATTTATTACCTATATTTTTCATTTTATCGCTCCTCTTTTTAGTAAATTATTGTTTTTCATAAATAAGTAAAAAATTTATATGTGCACATTTTGATATATTTCTACATTTTTCTACATTTTCCTTCATAATATTCGAAATTTAGACATTTTTTTAGCAACTATTTTTCCTTCTTAAAAATCATATAAAAAACAGGTTTATTACATGAAGGAAAAGGAAATATTAAAACTCTCATGATAGAAACTAGCAAAACAGATTAATTTATTGGCAAAAAAAGAGCTGCCCCCCTTTAGGATTAGTTCCTATCGTTGGACAACTCCCTTTAACAACATGTCTAGTTTGCTAAAATCTTAAAATGTAAACTATCGTTTTATTATTCTACATCAACCTTTATTACAGGACTTAAAGCCTTCATGCTTTCCATATCATCCCATATCATCGCCTTAACCTTATATTCTCCCTTTTTAGGTATTGTAAGTACTGTTTTTAGTTCCTTTATTTGTCCTATTTTTATTTTCTCTGATGTAAATGTCCATTTTGAAATATTATTTTCTTTATCATACAACACCATTATTAGCATAACATTTCTATCCACGCTGTCATTATTCATTATTCTTAATCTTAGCTTAGCTTCTTCTCCCTTTTTAAAGGCTTCCTTTCCTATTCTGGCTGCATATATCCTTGGCAACATTGTTTTATCTACTACTGCAAATTTTGTAAAGTGATTTGTCTTTCCTATTATTTCCCCTGTTTTTGGATCTATTACCGCTGGAACAGGTATCCATTTTCCTGTTTCTTCATTAAACCACCCAAGGGCTAGGTTACTAGCTTCTTTATTAGCTACTGGAACTTTTAGTCTTATGTATATAGGTTTTTCAAACTTTATGCCCGATGGTCCAAATTCATAGATAGATGATACTACTTCTTCACTGGCTTCATTATTATTTGTTCTTTCTTCTACTCTGATTTTTACTGGTTTTTTAAGGGCATCTGCCAGTAAAATAAGCTTTACCTCTCCCATTGGATCTGTCATCTGTAAATTCTTTGTTCCATCAAATTCTCCTTCCATTGCTACTTTATTTTTATTAAGTTCTTCTTCTAGCTCCTGACTTTCTTCTTTAGTCATTTTTTCTTCTGTGACTAGTACATACACTGTTTCTTGATCTTCTTTTAGTTCTTCTTGGTTTCCTATAGGAATATCTACTTTTTCTAATGCTTCTTCTATTTCCTCTGGAATATCTAGTACTTCATAGATTATTTTATATATACTTATGGCTGTATTTCCCTTATCATCTACTGCTTCTATTTCTATTATATTTTTTCCTTCTTTTAATTTTATATTATACGAGCCATTAATCCCTGAAATCTCAGCTCCATTTAATCTAACCACTGGTATTATTTCTTCACCTTTATTATCTGTTACTTTTATACTAAAGCTTATGTTTTCTTCTTCTACAGACATGTTGTCAGTTATTCCATTTACTTTTATAATTGGTATTTCTTCATCTATTTCTTGTTCATCCGTTACTCTTATGGTTACTGGAATTGGTCTTACTATATCAATTTTACCTGACCCATTCTTATATCTTATGGCTGATATTTCGTAGCTTCCTTCCTTATCAAATACTAAAACAGCCTTTCCATCCTTTCCTACCTTTATTATTTCATCATCTATTTTATACTCACTGCCATTTACAAGTATTATTGAGCCTTCTACAGATTTCCCAAGTCCATCTAATCTAATATTTACTTCTTCTCCTACCTTTACCAATGTCTTTTCTGTATAGAGCTTTGTATATACTGTATTAAATCCATATGCTCCATAATACCAAATTATATCGTCACCGTTATTAAGCTTTACTGCATTGGAGCCTACAGGTGGATTTATGTCATTTACTTTAAACATCCATCCAGACATTGGTCCATGATCAAATTCCCTATCACCATCTATCATTGACATATAGATGGACCATCCATAATCCTGAAAATCATAGCTAACTCCTATGTTTTCCAATGCTTTTACCACTGCATGGGCATTTGTTGGAGCATCAAATTTTTCAACTCCCCAGCCATCTGAAGGTGTTGATGACGAGCCCGATGCCTTACCCAAGTAATCTGTCAAATCAAATAGGGGTACATTTATCTTAGTTCTAGGAAGCACCGTATGACCGTAGCCTTCTATACGTATATATACCTCCCTTGTATTTGGTGCGACTGTAAATGTTATACTGTCTCTTATATCATAATTTTCCTTTAAAGCTGCTGTTATTGTTGCCGTACCTTCCGATAATGTTATTAGCTTTCCTGATATCTTATTATCAATTTTTATTACATTTTCATTGCTACTGCTCCATACTATATCTCCTGCTGATACTTCTTCATTATTACTATCAAATGCCTTTACCGTAAGTAATGGTTTGTCTCCAAGCCTTAGGCTTGTATTTACAGTGTCTATCTTTATATGCTTTATACCACTAGGATTTTGTTCTGGGTTACTTGTGCCTTTTACTATTATCTGTACAGGTATAGGTCTTATTAGATTATTTTTCGTTTCAGCTTTTATATAGAAGCTTCCTTCCTCGGTAGCCTTGAAGGTTACTTTACCTTCAGAATCTGTGGTCTTTACTTCTCCAGCAAAGGTTATTTCTTCATCTACTGCTGGAACAAAATTGTTTTGAGCTATATCGTATTTTTCAAGCCTTACTGTAAATTCTTCCTGCTCCTCAACACTTGTAGTCTCAGCCCTTAATCTAGTAACCACTGGGTTAACAATTTTATCGTCAAGTACAATAATTTCTTCTCCACCTTCAAGTACAGTGTTTAATGTATATCTCTTAGTATCCTTGTTAACTATCCACTGCCATCCTTCTTCACCTTCTATGGTAGCAATTTGTCCATTGTCTGCTTCATAATCTATGTTTTCTTGATCTAATGCTTCCTTTATTGCATCTAAAAGCTTTGTTTCTCCTAGTGCAACTGTTACCTCTGTTTGTGGTAATATTGTTCTATTTTTTCCTTCTATTCTCAAAGTAGCCCTACTCATATTGCTGTTATATGGTATGTGATAGAAGATTGTTGATTTTCCATTTTTATAGAAATCCTTTAGGGCTGCAAGGGCTTGAAGAGCTTGATTGGTTGCCAAGCCATCGCTTCCCTTTCCCTTTAAATGCTCAAAGCTTCCATCGGGCAGTTGATTACTAAGCATGGCTGATACTGGATTACCTTCACCCCGAGTAAAGTCCTCCTCTTGGGGATCAATTCCTATTGCAGTAAGTCCCAATATTACCTGAGCTGTAGATTCTGTATTTACTGCTTGTTCCTCTTCGTTATTAAGGCTAAAGCTGAAGCTTCCATTTTCTTTTTGTGCTGTTTTCAACCACTGTACAGCTTCATCTACAGACGCCTTAACATCTGACCTTTCTATGTATGGTGCTAATGCATAAAGAGCCATTCCTGTCATATCTGGGTCTGGAGCATTGCCTGAATAAGCCCATCCATCTCCAGCTTTATGCTCTAGAAGATAATCTACTAGAAATTCTTGAGTATAATAATTATGTCCTTCAGGTACCTCTGCATTGGCAGCATCAAGGGCAATGAGTGCCCATATAGCGGCATTATTTCCTTGTGCTAGACTACCGTAGCTGTATATCCTTTCTATTAAATTCATTCCAGCAAAGTTATGGGGGTCATATCCTGCTGCAAGTATAGCCATAGTAGTTCTTTCGTATTCTGTAATTTCTCCTAGGTCATCACTAGCACTTATTCTATCCCATAAATTATCTATATATCTCTTTCCATTAGATTGATAGACTTCACTATTTATATCTTCACCAACCGCACCTAATGCGAATGCCATCCAGTCACTTTGTATACCTTCTTTTTTATAGTAGTCAATAACTTTTTGAGTTTTTTGATTTATTGTATCCATTGATATATGATACTGACCGCTGTCTACTACAGTTATATGGTATTCTTCTTTAACATCTGGATTTGTAACCGATGTTGCTGTAATAACTACTTTTCCAGCTTTTAAGCCACTAACACACCCATTACTATCAACTATTGCTATTTCTTCTTTATCACTTTTCCATATAACCTCTTCATCCACCATTAAACTTCCAAACTGACTGTATACATCAGCTTTAAGATTAAGATAGTCACCTGTAATTATACTGTTCTTATATCCAGTAATCTTGATATCATCAACTTTAAGCTCTTGATTATTATTTCTAAATGAAAATTTTATTAAGTGTTTACCATTTGCTTTTATTTTTCCGATGACATATACACTATCGTTACTATTATTGCTAAAGATATATGAAAATTCACCATATTTATCTATATCATAGCTAATATACTTTATAATCTCTCCATTTATGTCTATCTTAGCAATTATACTTCTAACAGAATTTTTATGCCATCCAGAAGCTTCCTTTTCAATAATAGGTAAGTATATATTGCCATTACTGTCTACAGTAAAATCTCCTTCACAGTACATACAATTTTCAATATTTACTAAATCCTTAAGTTCTTTTTTCCAAATCTCATTTCCTTGGGTATCTATAGCATATACTATACTATTATCTAAAAATTCTGATGTAAAGTATAAAATATTTGCATCGCTTAATTTTAATTTTGGATAACGTGACTCTACATTTCTATCATTGAAATAATACTTCCACTTAATTGCTCCTTTTTCTACTGCACACACACCAAATTTATTGTCTTCATCTTGAAAATATCCATATATTACACCATTACTATCAATCTGAAGATTGCCATTTCGGACTTTAAACCAAATATCTCCTTCAATCTCATACTGATTCGTTATATTTGCCTTGTTACCTTCGTCAGCTATATTAACAATACTTGTATTGTCCCTTCTACCAGTTATACAAATAATATTCTCATCAGCATCCAGTTTAAAATCACGAACCGTTTTAGGACCAAATTCCAAGGTCCATTTTATTCCTCCTTCACTATCTATTGCTAATAACCTTGAATTAGTATTATCATCATCTACTACATATATCGTTCCATCACTTGCTTGTTGAATGTTCCTAATAAGCTGTCCTCTTACATCCAACTTTGTTTTCCATTCAACATTTCCAATGGTTTTACCATTGGAATCAATTTGGGATTTAATTAAAGCTACATATTGATTTTGACTAGCATCTTTTGTTAAACAATATATATTGTTCTCAAGTCCTACTTTAACAAAATTAATATATTTATCTACACATAAAGCCCAATTCTGATTACCATCTGGATTGATGGATATTAACCGATCCATTATATCTTCATCTATAAAATATATGGTATTATCATTGTCTTGCTCCATATATTTTTGTATGTCTTTATACTCCCTTTCCCATTCATATCCAAAGCTCGGCACCACTTTTACTTTACGGTTTTTAATTATGCCTTCAATTTCTCCTGCTATTGTTGTTGTTCCGTAATCGAGGGCAGTTATTACCCCTTCATCGTCTATTATTGCTACATCCTCGTTAGAACTTGTCCATGATATGGAATCAAATTCTATAGCTTCATCATATTGAGAAACAGGAATTGCCTTTATGGATCCTGGAACTGTCATTACTATTTCTTTAGGGAATATTCCTCCATATATATCTGGCTTTCTTTCTATTGTAACTGCTATTTGCTCTGTTAATGTATTATTAGAAACGGATTTTACTGTAAGTGTATATGTTCCTATAGCCTTTGGATTAAATAATCCATTTTCGTCTACACATTGATTAAAATTAATAATAGAATCCCATGATACTCTTTCGTCCTCCATTATATTTCCATACTGATCCTTTACACGTGCCTTAAATTGATATGGTATTTTATACTCCACTGTTAAGGCATCCACAGGTTCATCTTCCTCTGATAATATCTCCAAAGAAAAAGGCACAGGATCCTTTTCTATAACTTCAATACTAGCAGTGTCAGCTATGTTTGTTCCCTTTATTCTTACAGTAATATCTACATGTCCTTTTTTATGGCATCTAAATCTTCCAGCTTCATCAACCTCTACTATTGAATGGTCTGAGCTTTCCCATTCTAATTCTTCTCCTACCATTGCTTTTCCATCTAGGTTTTTAACACAAACTGCTAGGGTTTCTTCTAAATATACCCCAAATTTCTTATTTTTCTCCAGTATTTCTATTGAAGCTGGAGTCTCTTTAATTTCTTTTTGGATTTTTGCAATAACAATAGTTGCATCATGACCTCTTGCTCCTACTAAGACGTTCCCATCTACATAGATTGTTTTATAACTAGCTGTACTACTTCCAAATGCTGGTATTTCAGCTGCTTTTCTTCCATTTGGATCAATAGCCACTATTGTATCTCCGCCTGAAATGTCACCCTTTAGTACCGTATAATATACATATCCATCATTTTCTACTATATTACTACAGCCTTTATCGTTATAAAAATACTTTTCTATCCCATCTGGGGCAATAGCTATAATATTATAGAAGTATTGATTACTTAAAAGTGCATACAAAGTATTGTCATTGCCAATTTCTATAGATTGAACTCTATAGCTGCTATCTTCTGTAATTTCATATCCATTAAGCGGATCATCATGTACTATATTACCATCATCAGTGTTTAAAGCATTTAACATACACGTTTCATCTGCTACGTATAACGTACTATTATCTTTTATTACGGGTTCAGTCAACCTACTTGAGGATATATAGTCCCATTTTTCATTTCCATTTCTATCCAATACCTGTATTTTACTATCTTTAACGGAATTTGTCTTACCTAAAATAGTCAAGTATATATTGCCATTATCATCGACTATAGGTGGATATGTTATTTCATACCTATTTATATCATTGTCTAACCCACTATTGTTTATTGAATATTGCCAATTAATAACATCTGGGTCATCAATATTTATACTATATACATTGTTTTGCAACCCTATTATAAGCTGATTTTCTATTATACTGGGGGAAGTTTTTAATGGTCTTTCTCCATCAATTTCTTTTTGCCATTTTATACTTCCATCGGGATTTAAAGCAAAAACTAAAGTTTTAGTTGTATCATATTTTGATGCTTGGATATAGATTGTATTATCCTGTCCAAATACAGGCCAGCATGTACCCATGGCACCTATGAAAACATTATCCAATCTACGTTTCCACAATTGGTTACCATATAAATCAAAGGCATATACTACACAATAATGCTCTTTAACACTAGAATTACTATCATTCCTAATACCATACACTACTCCATTATGGATTTTAGCATTTATAAAGCCATCTCCATAGTTATCTTGTCTAATAATAGTTTTATTTAGCTTTAGATCGTATTTTCCTACTTCACCTACATTGAATTCTATGTTTTCTAATATCTGCCAATCATCTTGGCTTACTTCATTCCATATTTGTATTTGATATGTCTTTCCAACTTCTAGATATTCTTTTACATTTAATCTTATCCTTCTATGATTGGATGAATCTAGTCCT
>NZ_FRAG01000057.1 GCF_900142245.1 Paramaledivibacter caminithermalis DSM 15212
ATTTTTTAACACATAAGAGAGTGAAGAATGAGGGACAAGCCCCTCAATACTATGTAGAAAATAGCCACCCAGCTATAATAAGTAAAGAAATGTTTGAAGCTGTTCAAAAAGAGATGAAAAGACGATCAGAACTTAGAGGTTTTGGTGACAAAGAAAGAAGGTCTAAACACAGCAGTAAGTATCCATTCTCAGGGAAGATAATTTGTGGGAGCTGCGGGGCAGTTTACAGAAGAAAACGATGGGGACCTACCAATAAATATAAGAAGTATGTTTGGAACTGCAGAACAAGAGATGAAAAAGGTCCTAAAGCTTGCAGTATGAACGCAGTAGATGAAGAAAAGCTAAAGGCAGCATTTGTTAGAGTGGCTAATAAGGTAATAAAAGATAGTGATGGATTAATAAAGAAAATGATGGGTAATATAGAAAAAGTATTAAATGAAAATAGGAATGAAGAAGAAATAAAATTAATCGATTCAAGACTGGAAGAACTAAGAGAGCAGATTACAAATCTTATAAGATTAAATTCTAAGAATAGCATAGATAGAGATATTTATGATGATGAATACAATAGATTGTTTGAGGAAATGGAAAATTTAAGAAGTAAAAGATTATCATATAAAGAAGCTGAAATAGAGTATAAAAATATTTATTCAAGAGTAAAAGAGATCGAGAAAACTCTAAATAGACATGATAAGATAGATAGTTTTGATGAAGAACTATTTAGAATATTAGTAGAAAATATAAGAGTTGTATCTTTGGTTGAGGTGGAGTTTGTTTTGAAGACAGGAGTTGTGATTAGGGAGATATTGTACTAATAAATATTAGACATATGCTTTTTTAAATTTTATTTATAAGTGGAACTAGAGAAAAATCTATTTCTCTAGATACAACTTAAAATTTACACATAAAAGGAAAATAGTAAATTTAAGTTCAAAATTTATTTTTCTCCAGCTCCACTTTTGCTTCATATATTGCCTCCTCTCATAAGTAGAGATAATGTTATGATATATTATAAAAATACAAAAATCAACAAAAAATATTTTAAAAAAAACTGAACTAATTGTTATGGGATTAATAATTATTAAGCTTAAATTATTTAAATTCAAAATAGAATAAAAAATATAGGATTTTCAGATTAAAACTAAACTTATACTAGGAAACTTCTACCATGTGCCAATGAACGAATTCTATCAATATTGGAATTAAGTTCGTCAATAATATCTTTAACATCAGAGATTAATTCATAAACACTTGATCTAGAAGCAGGTCTAAACAACTTGGCTTTAAGATAATTCCACACATTCTCTTGAGGATTCATATCTGGTGAATACTTTGGTAGAAATATCAGTTTAAGCTTAGATTTTTTCTTAATATAAAACTCTTGCATGGCCATACTTGTATGAGTTCTAGCATTATCAAGAAAGACAACAACTTCTTTATCAGGATTGATTTCTAACAAATATTCCATGTGAGTTTTTATTTCTTCTGACGTTATGGATTTATCAGAAGGATATATATCATTTACGGTGTGATGGTTATTAAAAATACAAGTAGAACCAACTATATTAATACCTTTATGGGAACCATTTTTTTCAAGGATAGGTGCAGCCCCTACCTCACTCCAAGAAGCACGATTATTAGATTCCGTACGGATACTAGTTTCGTCTAATGCATATACAACCGTATCAGTTGAAGATTCTAAAGTATCTATTGTCTCTAACATTTTTTTTAAAAGCTTCTTGCTCCCCCCTGTGTTAGAATAGTTGTCATATAGATGTTATAATAATTGTGAGAAGAGAAAGGATGACAATCTATATGAAGAACAGAACCTATACTAAAGAATATATTGAAGATATATTAAAACAAATATCCCCTCCAATAAATAAAAAGGTATCAGAAATATCTAAGGAAACAGGAGTATCTACAAATACTATCTATGGCTGGAAAAGAAAAGCTAGAAAAGAAGGTAAATTAATACCTAACAGTAATCCTAATCGACTTAAAAAATGGAGAAAGGAAGATAAACTTAAAATTGTAATGGATACATTTACAATGAATGAAGAAGAATTATCAAGATACTGTAGAGAATATGGACTCTATACTCAGGATATAAAAGCATGGAGAAGGCTACTAGAGGGAGCATTTGACAATGGATGTAAATCAGCAGATGTACTTGAGGAAGAACTGAAAAGTGAAAAGGAAAAAGTTAAACAGCTTGAGCATGATTTAGATAAAAAGAATAAAGCATTAGCCGAAACAGCAGCACTTTTAGTACTTAGAAAAAAGGTAGCTGCGATTTTGGGGGAGCCAGAGGGCGAATGATTAGCGCCGCAGATCGCAAGTCAGCCATAGAGCTAATCGATGAGGCAAATGAGAATGGAGCTAGAATAGAACTAGCTTGTAGAGAACTGAATATATCGGCGAGAACCTATTATAGATGGAAAAACTCTAAAGAAGATAAGAGACCATTGGCTAAAAGACCTAGTCCAAAGAATAAGTTAACAAAGGAAGAAAAACAGAAGATTTTAAAAGTAGTAAACCAACCTAAGTATAAGGACTTACCTCCATCTCAGATAGTTCCTAGCCTTGCCGATGAAGGAGTATATATAGCCTCAGAATCAACCTTTTATAGAGTAATGAAAGAAGCGAAGCTTAATACTAAAAGAACAGGTGTTAAAACCCATAATGTCAAAACAATTGATACTCATATAGCTGTATCTCCTAACGAAGTTTGGTCATGGGATATCACATGGCTTCCAGGACCAATTAAAGGAGGATATTACAAACTATATCTTATATTAGACATATACAGTAGGATGATAGTAGGATGGGAAGTGTACGAAGAAGAATCATCATCTAATGCAGAGTCTTTGGTAAAAAAGGCTGTATTTAAGCATGGAATTTTAGATAGACCATTAGTACTTCATTCTGATAATGGAAGTCCTATGAGGGCTCAGAGCTTTCAGGCTTTACTTGAAAAGCTAGGCATAACAAAATCATATTCTAGGCCTAGAGTTAGTAATGACAACCCTTTTTCAGAAGCTCTTTTTAGAACCTTAAAATGGAATAAAGATTTCCCTGTTAAAGGCTTTGAATCAATTGAACAAGCTAGGAGCTGGGTATTTGAATTTGTTAACTTTTACAATAAAGGCTCTCTTCACAGTGGTATAAAGTATGTAACTCCCTATGATAGACATTATGGTTTAGATGATGAAATACTTAAAAACAGAAAAGAAGTTTATAGGGAGGCTAAAGCTAAGAATCCTAGTAGATGGTCTAGGAATATACGAAATTGGGATAAAATTAAAAAAGTCAGTCTTAATCCTACGGATGATTTAGACAAAAAAGAGAACTTAAAGAAAAAAGTTTTATGACAACTTACTTGACAAACACCGCTCTGCTTTGTTAGCTTTAGTAGGTTTGGTTTCTGCTCTTTTATACGATAGGTTATTCTTTTTTAAAATTGTCCAAATAGTACTAACTGAAACATCTATACCATAGTATTGTTTTATATATAATGATAATAACCCACAGGTCCATGTATGCCCTATGAATTCAAAGTCCACAGGCTTTTTGTTAAGAACTACATAGATTAAATCATCTACTATGTCTGGACTAAGCTTTGGATCACGATTTCCACCCCGAGAGTCTACTATAGCTTTTATTCCTAAGCGATTCCATCTTTTTACATGAGAGATGATAGTAGCACTACATAGTCCTGTAACTTCATTAATTTGTTCATTAGAGAAACCTCTGTATCTCATTATTACTGTAGTTAACACGCGTATAGCAAATTTCGAATCCGCAGTATTTCTTAATTCAATTAATTCTTCTATCGTATATCCATGTAATTTATCTATTTGTATTTTTGGTCTTCCCATATTAACACACCTTCTTCCATACTTTTAGTTTTTGGAAGAAAAGTTTTTTTATTACGTATATTTTAAATTTAATTTGTAATCCCTATAGTTAAGCCTTATATGAAGATAAGTTTATTTTAATAAATGTGTTTTTATGGGGAGAAATAAAATAATAAAAAATTAGAAATTTTTAGAAATTGTATAGTATAATATAGGTGTAACTTTTGGCAATAGTTGCACCCTGTTTTTGTTTTTTGGAGGATTTTGCATGTTGACTGTTGAAGAATATATAGCTAAACGTAGAAAAGAGGACAAAGCTAAGCAAATTTGAATTATTTCAAAAAGCTTTTAAGAAAGTAAAATAACATATAGTATAAATTCACAAAATGATAGGTAGACATTTTAGAATTAATAATAAGTTTTATAAAATTCGTGAGAGATTAAAGAATTATTAACAATATGACTATGAAAATATTTTAGAATCAAGGACATTTTATATTTACTATCCTATTATATTTTTGAAAAATTAAAAAAAGTGTTTATTTATATTTTTTTGAGGGGGATTGATTTTGAACGTTATTATAAAAAGTTTTCTTAATGAATTTGTTAAAAGTAAAAATATTCAACACATGAAATTAGATGACCAATTTGAATGGTTTGCAAATTATTGTATTGTTAATAAAGAGTATGATTCTATAAGATTTGAGTTAAAAAGTACTTTAACAGGACGAGGAACACAAGGTATTGATGGAGTAGCTATAATTGTTAATAATAAACTGTGTTCAACAGTTCAAGAAATTGAAGATCTAATTCAAATGAATAGAATTTTAAACGTTACGTTTGTTTTTATTCAATCAAAAATATCTGCTAAATTTGAAGGAACCGAAATAGAAGGATTTTTACGATGGGTAAAAGTATTTTTTGATGATGATGCAGAAGAAGTATTTAAAACAGATGAAATGAAAAATTTTATTGATATGAAGAATTATATTTATAATAACTCTCAATTTATGAAAGAACGAAATCCAATATGCAAACTATATTACGTTTGTAATGGAAGTTGGCAAAATGATGACTCATTAGTTACAATAATTGAGAAGAACAAGAGTGAGTTAGACAATACTAATCTATTTGAAAAAGTTGAATTTCAACCATGTGATTCAAAAAAACTGCAAAATTTATATCGTAAGACAAAAGAACCTAATTCTGCTAAAATTCATTTTGAGAAGAAAGTAAGTTTACCTCCTATACCAGGAGTAGAAGTAGCTTATTCTGGATTACTACCTTTTAGTGAATATCGAAAGATTATCATTGATGATGATGGTAATATGAAATCGGTTTATGATGATAACATCAGAGATTATCTTGAACAAGATGATAATCCGGTAAATAAGGATATAAATGATACCTTAAAAGAAGGAAAATTTGAGCATTTTTGTATATTAAATAATGGGGTTACAGTTGTAGCAGAACAAATTTCTGGTGCGGGTGATAACTTGTTCATTACAAACTATCAAATAGTTAATGGCTGTCAAACTAGTCATGTTCTCTATGATAATAGGAATAAAGAAGGAATAGAAAGAGTCTATATACCATTGAAAATTATTATAACCAATGATTATGATATAAAAAGTCAAATTACAAGAGCAACTAATAATCAAACTGCAGTTGGTATTGAACAGCTTGAAGCACTAAGCGAATTTCAAAAAAACCTTGAATTATTTTATAATGCATTACCTAATGATGACTTGAAGATATTCTATGAACGTAGAACAAACCAATACAGGGATAGTGATATAGAAAGTTATAGAATAATTAATATTGAAACTCAAATTAAAGTTTTTGCCGCGATGTTTCTTAATAAGGCACATCAAGTAGCTGGTTATTATGGTAAATTAACAAGGGAAATAGGAGGAGAAATCTTTGATTCAGAACATAAACTTGAACCATATTATATATCTTCGATAACTTATACAATGATAGAAGATGCTTTTAATAAAGGAATAATATCAGATGAACTATGGAGATTAAGATATCACATATTGATGCTATATAGAATGGTTTCTGCTGGGCCGAATATCCCTCCAATGAATAGTAAAAAAATCATTGAATATTGCAATAAAATAATTGATTCTCTAAAAAACAAAGATATTTTCTCGGATATTATTATGCAGTCAGTAAATTTGATCATGAATGCAAGTCATGAGATAAACATAAAAGATAGAAAAGTATCTGAAAGAAAAAGTACTACTGATACTTTAATAAAAAATTTTTTTGTAAAAGAAATATAGTGTTTTCTTTTAATCAAAAATCCAATCTCCATGCATGTGGAGTGCGTGGTACGACTACGTATGAAGAACCGCTCATAATCCTTGAATTTACAAGGTTTGAGGACTTTTATACCTTCAACAAAAATGAGCTAAATTTCGAAGAAAAGACCCTCATAAGGGGTATAACAGTGCTTGTTGGTATATAATGTGGTGTTGGGAAACACGTAGATGGATAATTGAATATAAGATAGAAAAAAGCTAGGAAGTTGATTTTTTAACTTGATACTTCGTGGCTTTTTTGTGTTTTGTACTAAAAAGGTACTTACTTATTAAATTGAAATATTTGTTATTATAATAACTTTATGTGATAATAATTGTATCCATTATAATTTTAAAGGGGGTACAATAATGCCACAGATTTTGTTTACGAGTACAAAAACAATAAACTATGATGAAGAAAGTAATGAAGTTTACATTAATGGCAGAAAAGTTGAAGATTTAGACGGGAAAAGTGCTAATGACTATGCATATGGCATGATGAGAGATTATTATAAAAAAGAATTATCATGTCATATTGAAAATTTTGTTATATTATCGGGAGCTGGAACTTCCGTTGGAATTGGAAAAGAAAATAAAGGAAAAACTATGAAAATGCTGTGGGAAAGTGTACGCGATAGTATTGGTGAAGATAAACTTAAAGAATTTTGTGATAAAGTAAAATTTGACTATAAACATTTTAATACTGATTTAGAGGCATTATTATCTAAAGCCAATATTGCAAAAGAGTTTATTGACGATATGAATATTCAACAGATGATTAATAGTATTGAAACAATCATAAGAAAAGATTGCACATTAGAATTGCCAGAATTTTCACCACATGAACTTTTCCTTAAGAAAGCTACAGCAAGGAAGCTCAAATACCCGAGATTAAAAGTATTCACTTTAAATTATGACACTTTATTTGAACAAGCAGCATCTAAGAATGGCTATATTGTAATTGATGGATTTTCATTTAGCTATCCAAGAAAATTTAATGGACAGAACTTTGACTATGACTTTGTAGTTCGTTCAAATAGCAGAATTTCTAATGAAGAAAACTATGTATCTAGAGTGTTTCATTTGTATAAACCACATGGATCATTGGATTGGGAAAGAGAAAATGATTATATTAAAAAATCCGAAAAAACAGAAAAGCCAGTAATGATATATCCTAAGGATAGTAAATACGAAGCCTCATATGAACAACCTTTTTTTGAAATGATGTCAAGATTTCAGCAAGAATTGAGAAAACCAAATACATATTTAATTACTATCGGCTTTAGTTATTATGATAAGCACATTACTTCTATGATTTTAGAAGCAATTAACATAAATCCAAGTATTAGATTAATGGTTGTATCTCCTGATGTAAGTGTTGAAGGAAAATATACTCAATTAAAGGAGTATTCAAAAGACAATAATAATGTTACATTGATTAATGAAAAATTTGATGATTTTTCAAGAAACTACCCTTATTCAGAGATATATCAAATGCATGGAAAAATTAATATAGGAGATGGACATGATGAATAAACCATTTGATCATAATTATTTTATTGGGTATGTAAATCATGTAAATCCTCAATTTGTTAAAGTGCATTTTCCATCTTCTGTACTCCTTAATAAGTTTATATTTTCCGGTGAAGAATTTAATGGAGGATTAATTGGTGATTTTGTTACTATTGAAGGAGAAAATTATGGATTTATAGGAAAAATACTTGAGTTGGATTTACCTGAGAAAGAAAGACTTGGGTTAAGCGAAAAAGCTTTTCAAAGCTCTGATTTCCATCCAACTGCTAAGGTGGAAATATTGTTGTCTTTCGATTATTTTAATTATAAAGAAATCAATAAAGGGCTTGATTGTTATCCCAATATTGGATCTAAGGTTTTTGTTTGTCCTAGTGAATTTATTCAAGATTATTTAATTAGATTTGGTAACAAGAATTATAAAGATGAACCAATAATGGAAATAGGAACATTAACATCAAATAGAAATACAACTGTTATTATAAGTCAACAAGCCTTACTAAGTAGACATTGTGCAATTGTTGGCACAACTGGTGGGGGGAAAAGTTGGAGTGTTGCTAGAATTATTCAGCATTTAAAAGAGAATGGTAGTAAAGCTATACTTATTGATCCAACAGGTGAGTATTTAAATTTAGTTGATGAAAATACAGTATCGTTTAATTTAGGTGAGGATTCTTTCTTTCATTATGAAAAATTAACAGTTGAAGACATATTCTTTCTTCTAAAGCCAGCAGGTAGAGTTCAACAACCTAAATTATTGGAGGCAATAAGATCACTTAAAGCATATAGAATAGATGAAAGAGAAGGGATAAATGAATTAAATGAATTCAAAGTAGATGGGATAATAAAAAAGGCAGGGAAAGATCGTAGGAAATATGATCGATTTTGTTACACCAACATTGAAAAAATTGAAAATGGTCTGTTAACATTTGATATTGCTAACTTACCACGTCAAATTACTGAAGAATGCATCTACGATTCTGATAAATATGATGATAAGAAGTATGGGGGAAGAAATGAAAATGACGTTTCAAATTGTGTAAGTTTAATCTCTAGAGCATCTAATCTTCTTAATACAGGGCTTTTTAAAGAACTATTTGGATTTGATAAGGATCCAATTGAGGAGAGTGAATTAACTTCAATTATTAATAAATTTTTAGGAGATAAAGATAAAGGATTATTGAGAATTAGTTTCGAAAAAGTTGGTTTTCAATTCCAAGCTAGAGAGATTATTGCTAATGCAATAGGTAAATATATGCTTACATTAGCAAGAACTATGAAATTTAAGGAGAATCCAATTGTTCTAATACTAGATGAAGCACATCAGTTTTTAAATAACAAAGTAGTTGATGATTATTTTGAAAATTCTTCTTTAACTGCATTTGATCAAATTGCGAAAGAATGCCGAAAATATGGATTGTTTTTATGTATAGCTACACAAATGCCTAGAGATATTCCAGTTGGCACATTGAGCCAAATGGGAACTTTCCTAGTACATAGATTAATTAATTATAATGATAAAGAGTCTATAAGACATGCATGTTCTTCTGCCAATAGTAGTGTATTATCTTTTTTACCAGTATTAGGTGAAGGGGAGGCTATTCTAACTGGTATTGATTTTCCAATGCCGTTGACAATAAAAATAAACAAACCTAAACTAGTTCCTGATTCTAAAACACCAAGGTTTAAGATGAAAAGTTAAACTCTTTCCCCATCCTCAAAAATAAAATAACCCTCAAAACGACATCCAAGAGCTTCAGCAATCTGCTGGAGTTCTTTTTCTGAGAAATTATCTCGATTTAATTTATTCGTTAAGTTTTGACGAGACGTACCAATGGCAGTCGCTAAATCAGTGATTGTCAATTTTTTTCGTCTAAGTACAATACGAATTTTTTCGCCCATTGAAAAAGCCATAAAATCACACCTTCCAAAGATTATTTATATAGTAACTATACACTAAATTATGTACTGAGGCAATAAATTTGATTCTAAAGAAACTTTACAGTTTACATTATTATTAACATAAGATATAATAAAATATACAAAGACACTAATTAGTTTACAAAAAAGGTGGCGTAGGCAAAACCACAACTACAATGAATCTTGGATATGCTTTAGCAGAACAAGGCAAGAAAGTTTTGTTAATCGACTTTGATCCTCAAAGCAACTTAACAATGTGCATGGGAATTGATCGACCAGAAGAGCTTGATACTACGATTTATCATCTTATGATGGCAGTGATTGGAGAAAAGGAGTTGCAATCAAAAGAGCAATTTATCATTTCTAATGGTAAATTGGACTTCATACCCTGTAGTATCGAACTTTCAGCTGTAGAGGTTAATTTGGTCAATGCAATGAGTAGGGAGCTAACACTTAAGTCAATAATCCAAGAAGTTAAAGATGACTATGATTACATTATCATTGACTGTATGCCTTCACTAGGAATGCTAACGATTAATGCTTTAGTCGCATGCAATAGTGTATTAATAACTGCAACTCCTCAGTATCTATCCGCTAAGGGACTTGAGCTTCTTTTAAAAACGATCCTTAAAGTTAAAAGAAGAATCAATCCTAGTATTGAGATTGATGGCATTCTCATCACCATGTTTACTGAAAGAACAATTCTTTCAAAAGAAATTGTAAATCTAATTGATGAAGCCTATGGAAAACAGATTAAAGTATTTGAAAATAAGATTCCTGCCTCGGTTAAGGTAGGGGAATCAAATCTTAAGAATAAAAGTATTATTGAATATCAACCAGGGCATAAAGTAGCCGTAGCCTATACTAAATTTGTGGAGGAATATTTAAGATGAGTGAAAAGAAATTACAAAGTTTTGAAGAGATTTTTGGGAAAATAGAAGAGCCAACTGAAAATACTGGTGTCGTTGAACTCGATATTAATACACTTAAACCTTTTCATAATCATCCTTTCAAAATTTACGAAGGTAAACGCCTAGATGATATGGTCCAAAGCATTAAAGAAATGGGCATTATGCTTCCGATTATCGTTCGAAAATCTGAAAATGAAACTTATGAAATACTTTCAGGGCATAACAGGGTAAATGCTGCAAGACTTGCAGGGTTAGACAAGGTTCCAGTCGTCATAAAAGATAATCTTACAGATGATGAAGCCATGCTTATTGTTACTGAAACAAACCTTATGCAGCGTTCATTTTCAGATATGCTTCCATCAGAGAGGGCTAAAGCATTAAAAGCTCATCATGATGCATTGAGTCAGCAAGGCGTGAGAACAGATTTGATCAATGAAATAAAAAACCTTGTAAATGCTGATAAAATAGAGGATTTCGAAACTTCTTCGCAAGTTGCGAAGAAGTTAACAAGTCTAGAAAAAGTCGGTCAAAATTATGATTTATCTAAAGATACAGTCGCAAGATATATCAGGCTTAATTACCTAATCGATGAATTATTAAAGAAAGTGGATGATGGAGAGATTGCTTTTATTCCTGCTGTATCAATATCTTATTTGAATGAAAATGAACAAGGACTGGTTCATGAAATTACTAACGAAAATAATTACAAGGTTGATTTGAAAAAAGCAGAATTACTTAAGACATATTCTAAATTAGGAAAATTAAATCCTGAAACAATCGAAAGGATATTATCTGGTGAAATTGATCAAAAGAAGAAAAAGAAAAAAGCTTCTGTTTTCAAGTTGAAAAGAGAACTCATCTATCGATTTTTTGACGAGAACCAAAAGCCCAAAGAAATTGAAGAAATCATCGAAAAAGCTTTAGAAATGTATTTTGATCAGAACAAGGAGGTGTGAGCATGTCAAAGAATTTTGAAGAACGTGAAAATGAATATAAACCAGATTTATCACATCTTCCAGAAAAGAAATGAAACAGATTTAAATATGCAGTACAACTTGCTCTTTTAGATCAGTTGAAGTTAGAAGGTCTCATTACAGAAACTGAACATAAGAAGGTTAATCAATTTATGATAAAAAAGTATAAGATTGATCCATTGGACAATCCATTTAATCCGTTTCCTATAGCCACTGATAAATAATCGGTGGCTTTTTCAATGATTGAATTTGGAGATGAAAAAAATGAGAAAATGTAAAAAATGCCCTTGGGGAACATGGCTTACACCAAAGAAGGTGTACTGCATGTTCCCTGTTTGTTTTAAAGAAAAATTGAAAAAGGAGAAAAACTATGCCCAGAAAACCAAAACGCATGTGCAGCTACCCCAGCTGCCCAGAACTGACGGAAATAAAGTATTGCGAGAAACATCAGAAGGAAGAGACAAAGAAATATAACAGAAGCAGAAAATATAAAAAACTTTATAACAGCAGTAGATGGCAAAGGTTAAGGAAAAAGGTGTTAGCAAAACAACCTCTTTGTGTAGAGTGTGAAAAGAATGGAAGACTTACCTCTGCAGCTGTTGTGGACCATATTGTACCCCATCATGGTAATGAAGCTTTATTTTGGGATGAAGATAACCTTCAGTCGCTTTGTAAATCATGTCACGATAGGAAAACAGCAAAAGAAGATGGTCGATGGGGAAGGAAAAATAAGGTGTACACCTACTAAATATATGTGGATAACTCTGTGGGCAAACTGTTGGTATCTTGTAGATAATTTACATAGGGGTAGGGGTATAACATATCAAAACATTGAAAATAAAGGAACGGTGCGGGCCCTTCACAGATTAATTCGCAAAATTCAAGGGGAGGGGGTCAAAGGGCAATAGTTAGGCTTGGAGCATTGAAATAAAAGGGGTTATAGAAAATATAGCACCTGAAAAATCCCTCTTTAAAGGGCAGTTTAAGTGTACTTTTTTAGTATGAGAAATATGCACAAAAATAGCCCTCCTAAAATTAAGAGAGCTATTTAATATATCTCTTTAATTGTTCATAAAAATTTTCACGAGTACCAGCGAGAAGTACAATGACTTTTTTACCATTGACTTCATTGATAGTATAGGCAATTTCATAGTTTGTACCTTGATATCTTACATCATATCCATAGATGCCAGATAAATCGCCACGCTTTGGCTGACCAATATAAGGATCTTTACTTATTTTTTGTAAAGCTGTTTTATAAGCATCTTTTAGAGGTTTTTCTTTTAGTTTTTTAAAATAACGTGCTGCCTGGGAATTGAACTGTATTTCATACATATCTAGTTCTCCGGTCCAAAGATGTCTTCAAAGCTTTCAGATTTCTTTTCTCCGGCAGCAATGGCATCTGCATCTTCAAGCATATGAGTAATAGCTTTTTTGATATTCTTGCTTTGGGCCTCAAATTTTTTTATTAATTCATTACCTGAGTAACCTTGTGCAATAAGGTCTTTTAGTATTTCCACAGAAAATTCACCAGAATCTCTATTTAGGGGTCTGATTACAATAGAATCATCTTCAAGGGTGCATTCGACCTGATTATCAAGACCAAGATGTTTATAGAATTTTAAAGGTATAGTAATCTGACGTTTTTTAGAAACGCTAATTATTTTACGATCCATATTATCACGCTCCATAACAGTTGCATTCATATCTCTAACCTCCCTATAGTATATGCAAAATTTATAAAAATAATACCAAAATCTTTATTTCTTTATAATCATTATAACAAAGAAACAAAGAAAATTCAATTAAGAAGAAAGTTGGTGAATAAAGAATGAAAAGAACAGAAGAATTAAAAGTGTTACCCATAGATGAACTTATCCCTTATGCTAATAATGCCAGAACTCATAGCAAAGAGCAGATAAAAAAACTTAGAAGTAGTCTTAGAGAATTTGGCTTTGTAAATCCAATACTAATAGATAAAGAAAAAATATAATTGCAGGCCATGGAAGAATAGAAGCTGCAAAAGAAGAAGGAATCAAATCTGTACCATGTGTTTTGGTAGAGCATTTAACAGAGGCCCAGAAGAAAGCGTATATCCTAGCAGATAACAGATTAGCATTAGATGCTGGATGGGATAAAGAGCTATTAGCATTAGAACTTGAGAATTTAAAAGAACTAGATTTTGATATAGATCTTACTGGATTTGATGCAGCAGAAATAGAAGATTTGTTTTCGAATATCCACGATAAAGAAGTAAAAGAAGATGATTTTGATATAGATGCAGCTCTTGAAGAAGAAACAATATCAAAACAGGGTGATATATGGATACTTGGAAAACATAGACTTATCTGTGGGGACAGTACTAAAGCAGAAACCTATGAGAAGCTTATGAAAGGTAAGAAAGCAAACTTAGTGGTTACCGATCCCCCTTATGGCGTTTCATATGAAGGAGCTGCAGGGACCATACAAAATGACAACCTTGATAATGATGACTTTTATAAATTTTTATTTGATGCTTTTAAAAGCATGGAAAGTGTAATGGTAGATGACGCATCAATATATGTATTTCATGCAGATACTAAAGGACTAATATTTAGAAAGGCTTTTGAAGATGCAGGATTTTATTTATCAGGGGTTTGTCAATGGGTTAAAAATTCATTAGTTTTAGGAAGAAGTCCTTACCAATGGAAACATGAACCTTGCCTTTTTGGTTGGAAAAAGAAAGGAAAACACAAATGGTATGCAGGAAGACAAGAAACTACTGTTTGGAATTTTGATAGACCAACAAAATCAAAACTACACCCAACTACAAAACCTATACCCTTAATAGCATATCCTATAAAAAATAGTTCTGTTAGTAACTGTATAGTTCTAGAGCCCTTTGCGGGAAGTGGGTCAACACTTATTGCCTGTGAACAACTCGACAGAATATGTTATGCTGTGGAATTAGATGAAAAGTATGTGGATGTGATTGTTAAAAGATATATTGATTATGTTGGAGTTGATGAAGAAGTTTTTCTAATAAGGGATGGAGAAAAAATAGCTTATAGAAATACGGATATAACAAAATAAAGACTTGATATTTTCTGTGTTTAGAATGATATATAGACTACACTAAAACGCAGGAGGTTAGGAAAATGAAAACTTTCACAACCTATTCAATAAGATTAGTTAAAGAAAAGGCAGCAAGGTATGATATTGCCAAGAAGATAAACTCACCATCAGAAGTTTGGAAGATAGCAACGGAAATTTTACATCTACACGAGATGTCAGAAGAAGTGTTTTCGATAATAACCTTAAGTACTAAAAATGAAGTAACAGGATTATTTGAAGTAAGTCGGGGAACAGTAGATTCAAGCCTTGTTCATCCAAGGGAAGTATTTAAAAGAGCACTACTTAGCAATGCATCATCAATTCTACTACTTCATAATCATCCTTCAGGAGACCCGAAACCTAGTCCAGAGGATATCAGGGTTACAAAAAGATTAAAGGATGCAGGTGAGCTTTTAGGAATACAGGTTCTTGACCATGTAATTATAGGAGATGAGTATTTTAGCCTTAAAGAAAAAGATATGATGTAAAAGTTTTACTTTTAAGACTTTTTTCTTGACTTATCTGTGTTTTAGAGTGATATATAGAGTAATAAAAAACACAGGAGGGGTTAAGATGGTAAATGCAGGAGTTTGTAAAGACAAAATTACAAAAGAAGAATTTTATTTTTTAAGGCATAAAGACGGCGGGTCATACAAAATATTTGTAAATGATGATGATACAGGAGAAAGTGATTACTGGATTGAGGAAAAAGACTTTAATAAAAAATTTGAGATTATTGAAATTGAGGACTGAGAAATCAGTTCTTTTTCTTTATATAATTAATAAATCCCTTGACTTTACCTGTGTTTAGAGTGATGTATAGAGTAACAAAAAAACACAGGGAGGTATTTTAAATGGATAGAAAGGAAATTGTAAAGGCATTAGAAACACGTTTTGGAGTGAAATCTAAATATCTAGGAGCACCAAGTTTTGCATACCAACTGAAAACAGAAGATGAAACCTACACTATTGACAGGAAAGGAAAAATCATAACAGCGTTTGGAGAAGAAATAAAACTTGAAAAACTTTTTAGAGAAACAAAAAACGAAAAGGTAATAAATGATAACATTGAAATACAAAATAGTGAGGGACCCAACATAGAAATATTTTTTAAAGCTATCTTCCCAATGGAAGGGCATAGTGGCAGAACCTTAAGGAATCTAGTTAACATGATTTACAGCAAACAAGCTCTTATTAAAAAAGCCTTTGAGATAGAAGAAGATTTAGTAGGAGACGATTTTTCTATTGGCATTAATGAAGTTAAAATTGAAACCTTGGAAGATTTTAAAACTGCTCTTGAAGATATAGGTGAAAGAAGCTGCCAGGGAATTGAATTTGATTTTTATGATAAAACAATAACCTTTAAATTTTTACAAGGGGAAGAAAATCCTGAAAAGAAAGAAGTTTTTAAGCAATTTGTATCCATTCTAAATCAAAACGCTAAAAAATTAAAATATGCTTCAGCAAAAGTTAAACCTACAGATAATGAAAAATACACTTTCAGAACATGGCTTTTAAGACTTGGAATGATTGGCGATGAGTATAAGGTGGCAAGGAAAGAACTACTTAAAAATCTATCAGGGAACGGAGCTTTTAGAAAAGTACAACCTAAAGATATAAATGATGTAGAAAAAAATAACTAGAAAGAATTGAAAAAATCTTGCAATTCCCTATGTACAGAGTGATTAATGTAATAACAAAAACATAGGGAGGTGTAAAGGATGGATAAATGGCTTATAAGAACAACTCTTGAGGGGCTGATTTTTACAGCAAAGGAAAAGAAGTGTGTACTTGGTGATGATGCAAAAGAAGATATAAATAAGATTAAAGAAATTTATGAAGAACTAGTAATGTTTTGGGATTTAGATGAAAGCCTAATAGATGAATTTGAAAAGGAAGTAGAGAACTAAAAAGTATTGGGAGAAAGGGCCACAAAGGCTCTTTTTCTCGTTATGGGTTAAATCCCTTGGAATAAAGATAAAAACCCCTTACAGGGCAAATGTAGGGGAAATGGAGGTGATACCATGGCGACACGAGGAAGAAAACCAAAACCTACAGCTTTAAAGGTACTTGAAGGTAATCCAGGAAAAAGACCTCTTAACAAAAATGAACCCAAGCCAGAGAAGAAGGCACCAAGGTGTCCGTCATGGCTTGAACCTGAAGCAAAGAAAGAATGGAAGCGAATGGCTAAAACTCTAGAAGCTATAGGAGTACTAACTGGGGTAGATGCAGCAGCTTTTGCAGGATACTGTCAAGCTTATGCAAGGTGGAAGGAAGCAGAGGAGTTTTTATCAAAGCATGGTACTATCTTTAAAACACCATCAGGATATATTCAGCAGGTACCACAGGTATCCATAGCCCAGACGTATCTTAAGGTAATGAAGGATTTCTGCTCTGAGTTTGGACTTACTCCAGCAGCACGAACTAGAATTAGAATAAACACAGAAAAGACGGATACTGATGATCCAATGGAAAGCTTACTGAGGGTGAAATAATGTTTGATGAGAAAAAAGCAGAAAGGGCAGTTAAGTTTATAAATAATCTAAAACATACAAAGGGAGTATGGCATGGAGTACCTTTTGACCTTCTACCATGGCAGGATAAAATCATTAGAGATATATTTGGAACTGTTAAAGAAGATGGGTATAGACAGTATAATACTGCATATATTGAAATACCCAAAAAGAATGGTAAAAGTGAACTTGCAGCAGCTGTGGCCCTATATCTTACTTGTGCAGATGGAGAATGGGGAGCTGAAGTTTATGGATGTGCGGCAGATAGACAGCAGGCGTCTATTGTATTTGATGTAGCAGTAGAAATGGTTGAACAGTGCCCAGCACTTAAAAAAAGAATTAAACCTGTAATTTCACAAAAGAGATTAGTGTATATGCCTACCGCTAGTTTTTATCAAGTTCTATCAGCGGAGGCCTACACAAAACATGGGCTGAATGTTCATGGAGTTATAATGGATGAACTACATGCCCAGCCTAATAGAGATTTATATGATGTTATGACAAAGGGAAGTGGTGATGCAAGAAAGCAGCCTCTTTTCTTTTTAATAACAACAGCTGGAAATGATAGAAATTCTATTTGCTGGGAAGTTCATCAAAAGGCAGAAGATATACTAAGAGGGAAAAAGATTGACCCTACTTTTTACCCTGTGATATATGGAATAGATGAAGGTGACGATTGGACCGATGAAAAGAACTGGTATAAGGCAAATCCGTCTTTGGGCCATACCATTGATATAGAAAAAGTAAGAGCAGCCTTTTTAAGTGCAAAAGAAAATCCAGCAGAAGAAAATATCTTCAGACAGCTAAGACTTAACCAGTGGGTGAAGCAATCAGTCAGATGGATGCCTATGGATATATGGAATAAGTGCTCCTTCGAAGTTAATCCTGAAAAACTTAAAGGGAGAATATGCTATGGTGGACTTGACCTTTCAAGTAGCATTGATATAACGGCTTTTGTATTAGTTTTTCCACCAATACCAGGAGATGATAAATACTATGTACTACCTCACTTTTGGATACCAGAAGATAATTTAAAACTAAGAGTAAGAAGGGACCATGTCCCTTATGATATATGGGAGCAGCAAGACTACCTTAAAACAACAGAAGGAAATGTCATACACTATGGATTTATTGAAAAATTTATAGAAGAACTAGGCACTAAGTACAACATTAAAGAAATAGCTTTTGACCGTTGGGGAGCAGTACAGATGGTGCAAAATTTAGAAGGATTAGGATTTACAGTAGTTCCCTTCGGACAAGGTTATAAAGATATGTCTCCACCCACAAAAGAACTTATGAAACTTACCCTAGAAAAGAAAATAGCCCATGGAGGACATCCTGTTTTAAAGTGGATGATGGATAACATACATGTTAGAACTGACCCAGCAGGAAATATAAAGCCTGATAAACAGAAAAGTACAGAAAAGATTGACGGTGCTGTTGCAATGATTATGGCACTTGATAGAGCTATAAGAAATGAGAATAAGGAGTCTGTGTATGATGAGAGAGGGATTATAATGATATAGATCTACATCATTTTATATTTTTATGTTATAATTAAATTAAGTGAAAGACAAAAATAATATCAAAATGCTGAAAGGACAAATTAACGAAAAAAAATTAGTCTCCAATTGAATGATTTTTATTATAAAAAATGATAACTAAATAATTGCACAGAGGATATAATATTAATATAATGAAATAAGAAGGATATTATTTAGGATTTTAAATATATTTATAATAAAGGCATATATATTTACTTTAAGAAAATTTTGATGATGCTTATAAGGAGGGATGAAGAATGGCTACTTCATCATTTAATAAAGATTTTACTTTAGATAGTAAGAAGGCTATAGATTCTTTTACTAAAATAATTACTAATCCTGCTAAAAGTGTAAAAATAGATAGAACATTAACATTGCCTGAGAGAGAAAGGCAAGGTGAGTTAAAATTAAGACGAATGTTATCTCGTTAAAGAAACTTATAGAAATGAGTGATGAGCAAAGAGCTCAGGAACTTATTTCTATTTTTGTTTGCAAAAAAGATAATGACATAGAAAATTTTCTAAAAGAGAGGGCTATTTTATTTGAAAAGCTAGGAAAGAGCAGAACCTTTTTAATTTATGATGAGGACGATGAAGAATTTAAAGTTCTAGCTTATTTTACTATAGCTTTACAAGTTCTAAAAATTCCTGAATCATTATCTAATCGGAAAATCAAAAATTTTGATGGATTTAGTGCTAAAATTAATGGAAAAAGAATTACTGAATTTCCAGCTATTTTAATTGGACAAGTAGGTAAAAATGATTTACATAAAGATAAAATCACAGGATTCGAAATTATGCAATACTGTTTAAGTACAGTTTTAGATGGACAAATGCGTTTAGGTGGAAGAATTATAATGCTTGAATGTAAAAACATACCTTATTTAATTGATTTATATAAAAAATTTGGATTTGTTAAACTTGAAAAGGATTATAAAGAAGACGAATTGTTGCAGCTTATAAAAATTCTCCGGGAAGATGAATTAATTGAAAAGGATGAAAACAGAGAGACTGAATAAGTCTCTTTTTTAATGCCCGTTTTTGCGTTTGTATTCAAATTGCATATAAACGTAGTGAGGGAGTAAAACTGTAGGAGGTGAATTCTTGAAAATACCCTTCATAACAAAACTATTTGAAAAAAGAAATTCAAGTCTTGATGATAAAATCAAGGCTTTTTTAATGTCTGAAGATATTGGACTTCAGTCTAATGCTGGAAAAAACGTATCTGAATACAACGCTATAACATCAACAGCAGTTTATGCATGTGTTAGAGTAATTGCAGAAACATTGGCCAGCTTACCTCTTCCTTTATATATTAGAAAAACTAAAGGAAAGGAAAAGGCTATAAATCACCCGTTGTATTTAATCCTTCATGATTTACCTAATGAAGAAATGACCAGCTTTTCTTTTAGGGAAACAATGATGACTCACCTTCTACTATGGGGAAATGCATACGCTGAAATAGTAAGAGATGGAGCAGGTAATATAGTAGAGATTTATCCCCTACAGCCAGATAAGATGGTAGTAGAAAGAGATAAAGAAACTAAGAAAATTAAATATAAATATTTTATTGACAGCAAACAGATAATTTACCCTAAAGAGAAAATATTTCATATACCAGGACTTTCTTTTAATGGACTTACTGGTATATCTCCAATATCTGCTGCTAGGGAAGCTGTAGGATTAGCCCTTGCAGTTGAGGAATTTGGTTCAAGATTCTTTGGAAATGGAGCAAGACCAGGAGGAATACTTAAACATCCGGGGGTTTTAAAAGATCCTGAAAAACTAAGAAAACAGTGGGAAGAGGTATATAGGGGTGTAGGAAATTCACATAAAGTAGCTGTACTAGAAGAAGGAATGAAATACCATGAAATAGGAATACCACCAGAGGATGCACAGTTTCTACAGACAAGAAAATTTCAGATAAATGAAATATGTAGAATTTATAGAGTACCTCCTCATCTTATTGGAGATTTAGAACATGC
>NZ_FRAG01000005.1 GCF_900142245.1 Paramaledivibacter caminithermalis DSM 15212
TAGTTTTTTCAATATCCCCATTAAGGGAAACATGCAGGTGGCATTTTTAATGGCATTGATATTTATACTTGCCATTAGTTGTCCAGCAATTATATTGGCAGCTCTGGTAAAGGATAGATTGAAGTTTGCTCAGATATCCTTTATGCTGTCTCTGCCTACCTTTGCCACTAGCGGTTATCTGTGGACAATGGATCAGCTTCCAGCTCCCCTGATTACTGGAATAAAGATGCTGTGGCCCCTAATATATTTTGTAAGACCCTTTGATGAGGTTATAGTAAAAGGACTCAGCTTTGAGGTTGTAAAAGGAAATATTATGGAAATGCTGATATATACATTGATATGGATGCCTATAGCCATATTTATATTAAAAAAGAGATATAAACAAGAGGAATGTGCAAACTAGGAAAGTTTAGCTGCTACCTTATGGTTAGCAGCTTATATCATATATGGAATAAGCTAAAAAATATAAAAAAATTTGAAAAAATTTAACAGGATTTTAAATATTAATATATAATATAAATATATTCAAAAAATTCTAAAAATGTTTGATGGGAGGAGACAGGTGTTAAGGTAGTCATTAAGAATGATTCTAAAACTTGGAACGTGTAATTTGCAACTATAAAAGAGGTGAATGTTTATGGAAAATATAATCAATAAAATAGTAGATATTGATAAAAAAGCACTAGATATAAAGCATAAAACAGAAAAAATGATAGACGAAAACGGAAAAAGATTAAATAAAAAGCTGTCTGAAATAGAAAAGAAAGAATTAGAAAAGGCAAAAGCATTAGGACAAAAAGAGTATGAAAAGCTTATAAAGCAGGGACAGCATAAGAGCAATGAAATTAAATTAATAGCTGAGAAGGAATGTGAGAAGCTTGAAAAAAGCTATACAAGAATACATAAAAAATTAGAAAAGGAAATCTTCACAAAAATTTTTGAAAATAACTAATACATAAAGCATGACATCAAACCAATCATTGCAATAACGCCTATTCAATCAATCACAGCACATCAATCTACTTTTGACTTTATAGAGATGACTTCAATCATCATAAACCGACCAAAACGAATGACCCAAATCCCAAACCCTAAATCTCAATCTCAGTCTTAATCTTAGTCTCAACCTCAGCCTCGACCATCAAGTATCCACAAAGGATGTGAAGCCATGGGAAGTGTAAGAAGATTTGCTGCTATAAATACAAAGATAAGGTCTTTAGAAGGAAGGTTATTGACCCAAGAGGACTATAATAAATTGATATTTATGAAAAATGTAGGTGATATAGCAAATTACCTAAAGGATAAAACAGCATATAATAAAGTTTTGGAAAACGTTAATACAGCGTCTATAAAAAGGGACCAGCTGGAGCTGCTACTTAAAAAGTATATAGTCAAGCAATATGAAAAGCTTATACATTTCTTTACAGATGAGTATAGAAGGCTTTTTAAAACACTTTTTTTAAGGTATGAAATAGAGGATTTAAAAATATTTTTAAGGGCTGTTGATAGGGAGGAAAGCCTTAGGCATGTTAAGGATTTAATAGTTTATTCAGGGATTTATAGTACTATAGATTATGAAGCCCTAAGCTCATCAAAAAACTTAGAGGAATTGATAAATAATCTTAAAAATACAATTTATCATAATGTATTGAAATCATATACAAGGGAAGTACCAGAGAAAAGACTGTTTTATATGGAAATGTCATTGGACAGGTTATATTTTAAGCTTCTTACAGATGTGGTAGAAAAATTAGATAAAAGGGATAGGGATATTTTAAGAGAGCTTCTTGGAAAAAATATAGATCTTATGAATCTACAGTGGATATATAGAGGACTTAAGTTCTATAGACTTTCTCCTGAGGAGCTTATCAACTATACTCTGCACAAAGGTTATTACCTAAATTATAGAAGAATAAAGGAGCTTTGTTATACAAAAAACGAGAAAGAACTTATAAATATGATGATAGACTGGAAATATGGCTTTTTATTTGATAATAAAAAGACCCTTGAAATTTTTATGGAAAGACGTATAGAGAGGTATTTATACTTTTTATTCCTTGATTATAAAAGAAAAGAAAAAATGAATATAATAGAGTCTGTTGTATATATACATCTTTTGGAGTTTGAAATGAGGGATATAATTTCTATAGTTGAAGCAGTACGTTATGGCATAGAAAAAGAAGCAGCTAAAAAATACTTGGTTAGGAAGCTTTGAAGGGAGGTGTAGTGATGGCGGTAGAGAAAATGGAAATGCTTAATCTAGTGGCTCCTATAGAAGAAATAAATAATATTTCGAGGGATATAATTTTGCTTGAAAATGTCCACATTGTAAATGCTTTAAATGAAATAAATGAAAGTAATTTCACACTGAATGTATTGGAGGAAAATTTGGAAGAACTTGTGGATATGTGCGTCATAAGGCCCTATATGGAGGATAAAGATTACAGGGATATATCTAAGAAGATTAATGATTTAATGGATTGCTTAGAGTTAGAAAAGACTATTAAAGAGGAATATATTGAAGGTAGCTATGACTTTAAGGCTTCAATAAAGGAAATAGAGGATATCTATTGGGAAATTAAAAGAGTCTATGAAGAAAAATCTTTATATACTGAGGAATTAAATAAAATACAGGAATTTGACAGTCATATACACCATTTGAAAAGAACAAAGGTAGACCTAAGTATTTTAAATAATCTTAATTTTTTCAGCTTTAAAATAGGAATATTGTCAAAGGAGAACATAAATAGACTTAAGAAAAATTATGAGAATATATCGGCTATTGTTTTACATATAGGCAGTAATACCCTAGGTGAGGTATATTTAGTTATTAGCCCAAGGGATCTGGAAACTGAGACAAATAGAATATTACATTCAGTAAATTTTCATGAACTGGATATTCCTAAAGAATTTTTAGGAACTCCTGAGGAGATAGTTATAAATATCGAAGATAAAGTAAAGGAAAATAGATCAAAACTAGAAAGCATAGATAATAAGCTAAAACAATTTAAGGAAAAATATGGAGTTATCATAGAAAGACAGTATAGTCGATTGAGATTGGAGGAAGAAGTAGCAGATATAAAAAAAGAAACAGCATGCACCAACAATTATTTTTATCTTTCAGGATGGGTACCTTCTAGGGAGAAAAAAAGGATTGAAAATAGGTTTAAGAAATATGGGCATAAAGTATTGATTATGTTTAAGGACGTCTCGGAGGTTCATAAGTATATAATTCCACCTACTAAACTAAAAAACAATAAATTAACTCGTCCATTTGAAGCCTTAGTCAAGATGTATGGGATACCGTCCTATGACGAATTAGACCCTACGATGTTTTTGAGCTTAACCTATATGCTTTTATTTGGAGCTATGTTTGGAGATGTTGGGCAAGGCATGATATTGTTTTTAGCTGGCTTGTATTTAAGTAAGAAAAATAGAAAAAGCTTTTATGGAGGAATACTTACAAGGCTAGGACTTAGTTCAACTATATTTGGATTTTTATATGGGAGCATATTTGGGTTTGAGCATGTTATTCCAGCCTTAATGGTACACCCTATAGAGCATATAAATTTTATGCTGATGGGCTCTGTAGCTATAGGGATTATAATGCTCATAACAAGCTTTGGATACAGTATCGTCAATAGAATAAAGCAAAGAGATATGAAGGAAGGTTTATTTGGCAGAAATGGTTTAAATGGCTTGATATTCTATTTATGCCTTTTAGGAATTGTAGGTAATGCTGTTATGGAAAGGGAAATAGTTCCTTTGAGTCTGTTGTATGTAATATTATTGATTTCCCTAATATTTATTGTGGTAAGGGAGCCTTTAGCTAATCTAATACTCAAGAAAAGACCCTTATACCATGAAGATGTATCAAGCTATTATATAGAAAGTGGATTTGATATATTTGAGACTCTCCTTAGCATGATGAGCAATACTATTTCATTCATAAGGGTAGGAGCCTTTGCCCTTAATCACGTTGGATTATTCATAGCCTTTCAAACCATGGCGAAGATAATGAATAATTTTACGGGGAGTATAATTATTTTTCTCATAGGTAATATCATTATAATATGCCTAGAAGGCTTAATAGTATTTATACAAGGTCTTAGACTTCAATACTATGAGCTTTTTAGTAAGTATTATAGAGGAGAAGGAATAGAGTTTAAGCCCATAAAGCTGGTTGATAGTTTAGATTAAGATTAAGACTAAGATTGAGAACTTGGGTCATTCTATGGGGATTTTAGTATCAGCTATTGTCCAAGACCATAAAGATTTGACCCTAGCCTTCTTAATCTCAACCTTGGCCTAATGGGTCTGCTAAAAAGATACTTAGGAGGTTTTATTATGAGATATATACTAATTTCTTCAATAATTATTGTTGTGTTAACAATAGCTTCAGGAATGATGATGATGTATATGAATTATGATGCGTCAAGGGCTAAGCTTAAAAAGGCTTTAAGATATAATTTGTTTACCTTTATTCCATTAATGCTTATAGCCCTTATAATCTTGATACCCAATATAGCTTTGGCTTCACCAAATAGTGTAGGAAGTCCATCGGGTCTTGGATTTATAGCTGCAGCCCTTTGTACTGGCCTTGCAACCATCGGTGCGGGATATGCAGTTGGAGCCGTTGGATCTTCTGCATTGGGAGCAGTATCAGAGGACCCTAAAATACTTGGTAAAACATTGATATTTGTTGGACTTGCTGAAGGTATAGCTATATATGGACTAATTATTTCTATATTGATACTGGGTAGGCTATAGGGTGATATTATGAAATCGTATTTGATAAGTGATAATCAAGAAACACTTATAGGCATGAGACTAGCAGGGATTGAAGGAGTAATTGCCCATACGAAGGAAGAAATTTTAGAAGAATTCAAAAAGCTATTGGAGCATAGGGATATAGGAATAGTAATTATCACAGAAAAAATATTATCCATGGCAGAAGAGGAAATTATGAAGGTGAAATTAGAAAGGGACTATCCATTAATTACTGTGATCCCTAATAGAGATCCTCAAAAAAGAGAGGACTATATATCGAAATATATAAAAGAATCGATTGGAATTAAAATATGAGGTGTTAATTATGATAACAGTGGAGGAGAAACTCGATGTTTTTACAAAATTAGTATTGGAAAAGGTGCAAAGGGAGTACGAAGAAAAAAAGAGGGAAATAGAAGAAAAAAACAATAAAATAATTAAAGAATATAGGTTAGAAATAGATAAGAAATGCCATAAAACTATTGAAAATATAGTAAATAGAGGTAAAATAGAGAAAAATCGGTTGATATCAAAGGCTAAGGTTGAAGGCAAGAGGATTGTTTTAGGTAAAAAAGAAGAGTTATTAGAGAAGCTTATAAAAAATATAGAAGCAAAGGCTCTTCAGTTTACATATGAAGATGATTATAAAGATTATTTAAAAAATAATCTTTACGCAATACTTAAGAACCTAGAGAATAAAAATTCTATAATACTATTTTTTACAGAGAGGGATAGAAGGAGGTATGATAGAAATATAACAGATATATTAAAGGAGAAGGGCTTTGATATTGAAAAAGTAAAGCTTGAAGAACTTGATTCAAGCTTAATAGGCGGGGTTATAGGCATGGATCAAGAAAAGACTATAAAAATAGACTGCTGCATTAAAACCCAGATATATGATAATAAGGAGTTAATAGGACAAATGTTGTATGATGAATTGGGGAAATAGGTTGTAGGTTGAAAGGCTTAATATCAATCTTGACCTTAAAAAATGACAAGAAAGCTAGTGTCACGAGGTGATTTAATTGGTTAGACACGGAACAATAGTTTTTATAAATGGACCTGTTGTTAGAGCTGGAAATATGGCGGATTTCAAGATGAGAGAGATGGTAATGGTAGGAAATAAAAAACTCATAGGGGAAGTTATTTCCATAGAGGGGGATGAAGGCACAATACAGGTTTATGAGGAAACTGAAGGCTTGAAGACTGGAGAAAGGGTAATATCAACGGGTAAGCCTTTATCCTTAAAACTAGGGCCAGGAATGATAGGAAATATATTCGATGGCATAGAAAGACCTCTAAAGAAGATAAATGATATTTCTGGAAGTTTTATAGACGAAGGAATAGGGCTTATTTCAATAGATGAAGAGAAAAAATGGGAAGCTAAAATCCTTGTCAGGGAAGGTGAGGTATTAAATGAGGGTGATGTTTTTGGAGAGGTTCAAGAGACCTCCCTTATAATTCATAGACTGCTTGTGCCTCCAGGAGTAAGGGGAAGGGTAAAATGGATTATAGATCAAGGTAAATACAATATTGAAGAGATTCTAGTAATTTTAGAAGATGAAAGTGGTAATGAGCATAATTTGAAAATGTATCAAGAATGGGCAGTAAGAACCCCAAGACCAGTTAATGAAAGACTGCCTATAGACATTCCTCTTATAACTGGACAAAGGATTTTAGATATATTTTTTCCGATTGCCAAGGGAGGAACTGCAGCTATACCTGGGGGCTTTGGAACGGGTAAGACCATGACTCAGCATCAGCTGGCAAAATGGTCCGATGCAGATATTATTGTTTATATAGGCTGCGGTGAACGTGGGAATGAAATGACCGAAGTTTTAGAGGATTTTCCAAAGCTTATCGATCCTAAGACAAACAAGCCCATAATGGAAAGAACTATTCTAATAGCAAATACCTCTAATATGCCTGTGGCTGCCAGAGAAGCCAGTATATATACAGGAATAACAATGGCAGAGTATTTTAGAGATATGGGATATCATGTTGCGGTTATGGCGGATTCAACCTCTAGATGGGCTGAGGCACTAAGGGAGATATCTGGTAGATTGGAAGAAATGCCAGCGGAGGAAGGATATCCTGCTTATTTACCTTCAAGGCTTGCAGAGTTTTACGAGAGGGCGGGCTATGTAAAAACCTTAAATGATGAAGAGGCATCGGTAACTATCATAGGAGCTGTATCACCTGCAGGAGGAGATTTTTCTGAGCCTGTTACTGAAAATACTAAAAGATATGTAAATGCTTTTTTAGGATTAGACAGAAAACTAGCTTATGCAAGACATTATCCTGCCATTAATTGGCTTTCAAGCTATAGTGGATATATAAAAATACTGCAGCATTGGTATAGGGAAAATATCAGTGAGGATGTCATAGATATTAGAAATAAATTCATGGAGATACTTCACAAGGAGAATAAGCTTCAGGAGATTGTACAGCTTGTTGGTGAAGATGTGCTTCCCGATGACCAAAGGCTTATACTGGAAATATCAAAGGTCATAAAAATAGGCTTTCTACAGCAAAATGCCTTTCATAAGATAGATACCTATGTGCCTATTGTAAAGCAGTATAAGATGCTAAAGCTTATTGATCATTTGTATAAGAGGGCATTTGAAGGAATAAAGAAGGGAATACCTATCTCTCAAATAAAGGATAGAAAAATTTTCAATGATGTAACTAAGCTAAAATACACCATTCCAAACGATAATTTAAGTGGAATACAAAGGCTGAAAGAGGAAATTGATCAGTATTATGATGATTTGCTGGAGAAGTATGAACAATAAAGAAACGTTGAATGTTCAAATGTTGAAGGTTGTAGGTTGAATAGTGTATATTATTGGATATTGGGACGTGATTTTATGAAGAAGGAATATTTAAAATTGGATAAGATAGAGGGACCATTGATAATGCTCTCAGAGGTTGAGGACGCATCCTATGGAGAGATTATAGATATAGATATGGCAGGAGAAAAAAGAAAGGGAAAGGTAATAAAAATAGAAAAGGATAAGGTTGTTGCCCAGGTCTTTGAGGGGACATCTGAATTATCAACAAGAAATGCATCTATAAGGTTTACAGGGAAGCCCTTTGAAATATCCCTTTCGAAGGAGATACTTGGCAGAACATTTAATGGTATAGGTATCCCAATTGATAATGGTGGAGAAATTTATAGTAATAAAAAATATAATGTCAATGGAAGACCTATCAATCCAGTAGCTAGAGAATATCCACGAAATTATATACAAACTGGAATTTCATCAATAGACTGTCTTGCTACTTTAATTAGAGGGCAAAAGCTTCCTATATTTTCTGGAAGTGGTATGCCCCATAACGAATTGGCGGCACAAATAGTAAAGCAAGCAAGAATCAGTTCAAGCAGCAATGAAGAGTTTGGTATAGTATTTGCTGCAATAGGGGTAAAACATGATGATGCAAATTATTTCAAAAGGAATTTTGAAGAATCGGGAGCAATAGAAAGGGTAGCTATGTACATAAACCTTGCCGATGATCCTATAGTAGAAAGAACGATTACTCCAAGATGTGCCTTGACTGCAGCTGAGTATCTTGCCTTTGAAGAAGGAATGCACATACTTGTAATAATGACGGATATAACTAGCTATTGTGAAGCACTAAGGGAGATTTCTTCTGCCAGAGAAGAGGTTCCCAGTAGAAAGGGCTATCCAGGCTATCTTTATTCTGATTTAGCCTCTCTATACGAGAGAGCAGGAATGATGAAGGGTAATAAAGGATCTATAACACTACTACCTATTCTTACAATGCCAAATGATGATATAACTCATCCTGTACCAGATTTGACAGGTTACATTACTGAGGGGCAAATAGTTTTAGGTAGGGAGCTTTATCAAAATAATATTTATCCTCCAGTAAATATATTGCCGTCCCTTTCAAGGCTTATGAAGGATGGAATAGGAGAAGGCTTTACAAGGAAGGACCATCCCGAGGTATCTAACCAGCTTTTTGCATCCTACTCAAGGGTTCAAGAGGTTAGAGCTTTAGCTCAAATAATCGGAGAAGATGATTTATCTGAGATAGATAAAAAATATATGGAATTCGGAAAGGCCTTCGAAGGCAGATTTATAACCCAAAATTTCGATGAAAATAGAAATATAGAAGAAAGCTTAAATCTAGCTTGGGAGATATTGGGCATTTTACCCAAGGAAGAATTAGACAGATTAAGTCCAGAGATGATTGAAGAATATTATAATTCATGAAAGGAATGACCTTATATGGAAAATATTACTCCCACTAAAGCAAATTTAATAAAGGCAAAAAGTCTTCTGGATTTTTCTGAGAAGGGATATAATCTGCTAGATAAGAAGAGAAGTGTCCTTGTGAGGGAAATGATTGGGCTTATTGATAAGGTAAAGGATGTACAAAATAGAATAGCCGATACCTTTGAGGATGCTTATAGGGCTCTTCAGGTAGTTAATATAACCATGGGAGTTAATAATGTTGAAGAGGTTTCTATGTCTATTCCAAAGGTGGAGGAATACGAAATACTTTTAAAGAGTATTATGGGAGTTGAGATTCCTACAGTAAAATTTGAGAAAAAAGTCCTACAGCCCTATTATGGATTTTTCAGGACAAATCCAGCAATGGATATAGCTGTAACAAAATTTAGGGAGGTAAAATATCTTATTTATGAATTATCTGAAATAGAGAATTCGGTATATAAGCTAGCTATGGAGATAAAAAAAACCCAGAAAAGGGCAAATGCCCTAGAAAAGATACAAATACCTAAATATAGGAGTCGGGTTAAATCGATTTCGGAAGCTTTAGAGGAGAAGGAAAGGGAAGATTTTTTTAGATTAAAAAAGGTCAAAAAAAGGATATAATAAAATTGCATAAAAACCTTATAAATTGTATAATTTCCTTATAAATAAAGGATTTCTTTTTTTTATATAGAATACTATTATATTTAAGAAGTTTAAATTTTTCTAATCCTAAATAAAAAATTCTTACTACACAAACTATATAGGGGGTAAAGCAAATGAAAAAAACAAACAAAATATTAGTTGTACTAGTAACCTTATCTGTACTGCTTCTATCAAATACTATAGGAGTATTGGCACTTCAAAGTTTTACTGATGTGGGAGATGGACATTGGGCAAAGGATTATATAGAAAAGATGGAAAAAAAAGGCATAGTAACTGGATATCATGATGCAACCTTTAGACCTTCAGAAAATGTTAGCAAGCTGTCAACAATCGTTATGATTTTTAGAACAGTAAAGGCTGCGGGCAAATTAGAGGGTGTAAATTTAAGCAGTTTAGTAGCTAAACATAATATGGCTCTATCACAATACAATATACCAAATTGGGCAAAAGAAGCAGTGGCTTTTGCACTTGAAAAGAAAATAGTTAATACATATGAGCTTAGGGGTTTTTTCAAGGCTGATGGAACTTTAGAAAATATCAAAAGATCAGAAGCATCTGTATATTTGGGTAAAGCATTAAATTACTATTTAAAGGAAGAACTTAGCAAAAATATCATATATCTTGATTTTAATGATAGAGAGTTTATTTCTACAACGGATGCTCCATATATAGACCTACTAGTAAGAAAGGATATCATAAAGGGTGACGAAAATCGCAACTTTAATCCAAACAAGCCTATTATGAGGGCTACAGCTGCTAAAATGTTTTCAATAGCCTATGATATATTATGCGACATAGAGGTAAAGCCAGAAAGTGAGAAGGAATTGAAAACTGAAGAGGGGAAAATTATACTCATAGTAGATGATAATAACTCCATAGTAGTGGAAAATAGTAATGGTAATAAAAATATCTATAAATTCAATAATGATACACAGATATTAATCGATGGCAAAAAATCATATTTCAATGATCTTGACGAAAAAGATAATATAAAGTTATATCTTGATAAAGATGAAGTTGTAGTGAAGGCTGAGGTTGATATGGGATTATCGTCAGATTCCCAAGGAGAAGTGCATAATATAGTTGATATGGGAGGTTATTATTTATTAACTGTTAAGGATAAAGAGGATAGCAGTAGAAGGAGAATATATAAGGTTTATGACGATGTAAAAATGAAGCTTAATGATGTAGAAGCTAAGCCTTCAGACCTTGAAAGGGGAGATATTATATCCCTTGTGGTTGATGGGGAGATTGTAAAGGAAATAGAAGCTAAATCTAAGACTAGGGTTTATGAAGGGATACTTGAAAGCGGTGTTTATTTCGAAGAATCCCTTAAGATAAAAATAAAAACTTCTTCTCAGAAGATATACGAGTTTGAAGTAGATGAGGATGCAGAAGTTAGAAAAAATAATAGAAAAAAATCCTTAACAAGTCTAGTAAAGGGTGATGTAGTTGCGATAACTACCGAATATGGTAAGGTGGTTAAGATAGAATCTACTAGTATTGATGGTGATGCTGAGGGTGTAATAACTGAAATAATTCTAGGTAACGTAAATAAGATTACAATTTTAGATGATGATGGAAATGAGAAAACATATACTCTTGCACCCGATGTAGATATAGAGATCGATGATGAAGATGCTGAAATCTATGATTTGAAGATAGATTATAAGGTTGAGTTGGAAATAGAAAGTGATGTTGTAAAGGAAATCGACGCAGAAGAGGTTGAAACCAGCGATACTCTAAATGGTACAATAATAGAGATATATGATGACTATGAAGCGATAAAAATTAAGGTTAAAGAAAACAATGAGACAAAGTATTATTCAATTTTAGCAGATGACGTAGAAATAATTACTGTAAGCGGTAAAACTAGAAAGTTTAGGCATCTTGATAAAGGTGATGAAATATTTGTTTACTGTGAAGGAGAAGATAAGGTTTTTGACTTTAAGGCTGATAAAATAATTATAGTAAAAGAAAATTAACTAGGGAAAAAATTGCATAATTTAAAGCCATATGCACCAATTAATTTTTTAGGAAAATGATTATGCAATTTATTCAAATATAAGTTTTTGGGGGTATGAATTAATGGAAAAAGTAATGATTAGAATGAGGATGAGCATGCATGATGCCCATTATGGAGGAAATTTAGTTGATGGGGCAAAGATGCTTCAATTATTCGGTGATGTTGCTACTGAATTATTAATCAGAAATGATGGTGATGAAGGATTGTTTGCTGGTTATGAAAGTGTGGAATTCACTGCACCTGTTTATGCAGGAGACTATATTGAAGCGGTGGGAGAAATAACCAAAATCGGAAATTCTTCAAGAAAAATGAAGTTTGAAGCTAGAAAGGTAATAGTTCCAAGACCAGATATCAATGAATCAGCATGTGATGTATTAGAAGAACCTATAGTTGTATGTCGTGCAGTAGGAACTTGCGTAGTTCCTAAGGATAAACAGAGGAAGTAGTTCTAAGTTTTAGAGTGGATTTAAAAAAATTAAAACTCACAATCATACTGATAAATTTAGAATGAAGGGGAAAGGATGTTATTATGGAAAAACTGATAATTACTGCTGCATTGACTGGTGCCGAGGTTACTAAGGAACTACAGCCTAATCTTCCTGTGACACCCGATGAAATAGCCGAGGCTGCTTATGAGTGCTATAAAGCAGGGGCTTCCATAGTACATGTGCATGCCAGAGATGATGAAGGAAAGCCTACTCAAGCCTATGAGGTTTATAAGGAAATCAAGGAAAAAATCGAAGAAAGATGCGATATAATAGTTCAGCCTTCAACTGGAGGTGCTGTATGGCACTCAGCAGACGAAAGACTGCAACCTGTTGAACTTGCTCCAGAAATGGCTACCTTAAGTTGTGGAACTTGTAATTTTGGGTCCGATGTTTTTATGAACTCTCAGGAATATATTGAAAAGTTTGCCAAGAGAATGAAGGAGCTTGGGGTAAAGCCTGAAATAGAAGTGTTTGAAAGAGGGATGATAAATAATGCCTTAAGATTAGTAAAAAAAGGTCTTATTGCTCCTCCACTTCATTTTGACTTCGTTTTAGGTGTGCCAGGAGCTTGTCCTGGAACACCAGAGGATTTGATGCATATGATAAGAAGTATACCTCCTGGGTCAACTTGGACAGTTGCAGGAATAGGTAAAGATGAACTTCCCCTTGCAGTTATGGCTGTGATTCTCGGTGGTAATGTAAGGGTAGGATTTGAAGATAATATTTATTACTCAAAGGGAGTATTAGCTGATTCAAATGCTCAGCTGGTAGCAAGAATAGTAAGAATAGCTAAAGAAATGGGAAGAGAAGTAGCAACTCCCGATGAGGCAAGAAAAATATTAGGAATAAGTAAAAAATAGATAAGAATATTGTAGAGGAGGTTGTAAATGAAGCTTTTTATTGATACTGCAAATATTGATGAAATAAGGGAAATAAGTGATTGGGGAGTATTGGCAGGAGCTACTACAAATCCATCACTCATAGCAAAGGAAGGACGAGACTTAAAGGAAGTAATAAATGAAATAGTTAGTATAGTAGATGGACCTATAAGTGCAGAGGTAGTTGCAGAGAAGGCAGAGGATATGGTAAAGGATGGAGAAGTTTTAGCTGGTATGCATGAAAATATTGTTATAAAGATTCCTATGACAGAAGAGGGATTAAAGGCGATAAAGATTTTAAGCAAGAAGGGTATCAAAACAAATTGCACATTAATATTTTCAGCAAATCAAGCTTTACTTGCAGCTAGGGCTGGAGCAACCTTTGTAAGTCCATTTGTTGGAAGGATGGACGATATAGGAAATGCAGGAATGACACTTATTAGTGAAGTAGCTCAAGTCTTTGAGATACATGGAATAGATACAGAAATAATTGCAGCAAGCATAAGACATCCAATGCATGTAACAGAAGCAGCACTACAGGGAGCACATATATCAACAATTCCATACAAAGTATTCAAACAGATGCTAAAGCATCCATTAACAGATATAGGAATAGAAAAATTTAACAAGGATTGGGAAAAATTAAATAAATAATATGACAAATGCGCCCTCAGGGCGCATTTTAGTTACAAGCTCAAAGTGCTAGACTCTATCCTTATTTTAATACTTAAGTGTAGTTATTTCTATAAATTTATTTTCATAATCCTTTCTGTTGGGATTGAAATAATTCATATCAAGTTTTTTAGTTATACCAGTTATATCATTATTATTATCATTAGTATATCCACTTCCCCAAGTAGCATCAGCAATAATCCATCTACCATTAATCTTTATTTCATTCCATACATGGAAGTTATCGTTATCAATCTTACCCTTGACTATCTTAGAAGGTATATTAGAGGCTCTAAGTAAAGCAGCATATAAATATGATATTTCTTCATTTGTTCCTTTTTTATCGGTCAAAACTTTCTTTGCACTTCTAGGATGAGAATTTAGTAATTCATCATATTCTATGTTTTCATAGATCCATTTAAATATTGCTTTTGATTCATCATATTTAGGAAGGTATTTATTGATATCTTTAGTGATTTCCTTAGCTAAATTAATTATTTCATTGTCGTTCTTTTCAACTAAAAGACTAGGTATAAGATATCTTATATCCTGACTATTAGAATTTATTATGTTAAACTGCATTATTTTAGAATTTTCTTGAGGTTTAGGAGCTATTATAGTTACATTATGGTTACCTAGACCAAAGGGAGTATAGATTTTTGAATCAAATTTATTATTTGAAATAGGTATTTTAAACTTGCATTTTTCATCTCCTTTAGAAACTTCAACAATAAAATATTCTAAATCCGTTTCTTCACTTAAAGTACCTTTAAAGTCAAACTGGCTTTGGACTTCCATGCTTGAGGAAATTTTTGTGTTTAAATTTATTCCATAATTAAAAAAGTCTTTGTATTCTATATAATGTTCGTTTTCGGTATTGATAACACCATCAATTTCAATTGTGTGAATTATATTTGATATTATATTTAAAAGCTGACTATCATTAGACTGGGAATAATATGAAAATGTTATACTATAACTATATTTTGAAGAAGTAAAATAGTATAAAACCTGATTAATTTCAGGAGTTATTGAAGAATTTTTTAAATATATTACATTTATATCAATATTGTTAATGCTTAATTTGTCACTTCCAGTAAATACAACCCTATCTTTATAGGTTTCTAAAATAGCAGCTTTACTTTTTTCGGTAAATTCATCTAAAGTCATTGGTTCTTTAAATTCTTTAATATCGACAATCATTTGGATATTATCTTCTTCGTCCTTATATCCGAATTTATTGGAACTATCAGAAGTGTTCCAAAATTCAGGTATCATAAGATTAATACCAGAATCAAAATATTTAGGTATATATGAGATATCATCTATCAATTCAGGTTTTTTTACATCATCATCAGAAATTAATAATACAGTCCTAGTTTCAGCATCCCACTTAACATCAATACCAAAGCTTTCTGCAATAAATCTAACAGGAACTAAGGTTCTATCATTTCTTATAATCGGAGGAGAATCCAAATGAAAGCTGTTACCATTTCTATATGCTGTGGTATCTCCGATTTTAAGCTTAATGAACATATCAGATACATTGTTTTTATATCTTCTATATCCAGTAACTGTTTTTTGCTTATCATACCATTCAACTTGAGCACCTAGATTTTCGAATATGGCTCTCATAGGAACCATGGTTCTATCATTTACAATTATAGGCTCAGTGTCAAATTCCAAAATTTTTTCATTTAATTTAACCGTTATTTCCTTTGTTTTTTCAGTAGGATTAGTAGCATATACATTTATATTGATAAAGCTTAAAAATACGAAGACAGACATTAATATAAACAGTTTTTTTGTCATGAAAGCACCTCCATAGTTCATCATTTCAATTCTAAAGTTTTTACTTAAATTCCTATATAGAGATTCCAGTCAAAATTTTAGCTTATCCACATCAAAAATCTTCAAAAGCTACTGATACTTTGATATGGACAAATTAAGATTTGATTGAAACTCTGCATATGTAAGTGAAAAGGACAATTAGCCTCATTTTTTCTTTCTAAATATAAATATATCACAACTGCTTGACTGGATACCTTTTTATAAAAATATTTAAAATAAATGTATAATATGTGTAATGAAACTGTAATAATTAAATATATAAAGAAAATTTTCTGATATAAAGTCTTTACTTAAATTCCTATATAGAATAGATTTCCTATTATTGTTTTTAGTTTTGTCGCATTTATAATTAAAGTATGTTATAATTATTACGAATAAATCTTAGTACCTGCTCCAAATATAGATTATACCCTTCTTAAAGGTAATAAAAACTAAAGTTTAATTGTCTGAAATTATAAAAAATCTATATTTCCCTAGATATTTTATAAAAATTTGATATTATAAATATTGTAACTAAAAACATAAGGGAATGGAGTAATTTAAACGTGGCAAAATTGCATAAAATATATGGTATAGCTTTAGGGAACTTAAAATCATATATAACAGATAGTTTTTACAGACAAAAGATAATTATACAATTCGCTTTAATTAGTATTTTAAAAGTATCAATTAAAATACCATTTATTGACTGGATTAAGAAATAAAAGCATGAATTCCAAGCTTTGTTTTGTTAGCATTAAATCACATTGAGGGGGAAAATTAGTTTATGGATAGGAATTTGGCTATTAATTTAGTTAGAGTTACAGAGGCTGCTGCATTAGGATGTGCAAAATATATGGGACGTGGTGATAAGAATTTAGCAGATCAAGGTGCAGTAGATAGTATGAGAAAAATGTTTGACACTATGGACATCGATGGAATTGTTGTAATTGGTGAAGGTGAATTAGATGAAGCTCCTATGCTTTATATTGGTGAGAGAATTGGTATGTGTCAAAATGATTCGTTAAAGGTTGATATAGCCGTTGATCCACTAGATGGTACAAATTCTGTTGCAAAGGGATTGGCAAATGCGATATCTGTAATCGCTATGGCACCTAGAGGATGTCTTTTGAAGGCTCCAGATACCTATATGTATAAGTTAGCTGTAGGACCAAAGGCAAAGGGAGTTATAGATCTAAATGCATCAGTAAAGGAAAATATGTTTAATATAGCAAAAGCTCTTGATAAAGACATTACAGAGCTTACAGTGACAATGTTAGATAGAGATAGACATAATGATATAATTAAGGAATGTAGGGAACTGGGCTGTAGAATACAATTGTTTAGAGACGGTGACGTTGCTGCTGCAATTGCTACCTGCTTTGAGCATACAGGTGTAGATGTTCTTATTGGTAAAGGTGGAGCACCTGAGGGAGTTATAGCTGCTGCAGCTTTAAAATGCTTAGGTGGAGAAATGCAGGGTAAGTTATCACCGATGAGTGATGAAGAGATAGAAAGATGTAAAAAAATGGGAGTTCAGACGGATAAGGTATTTTTATTAGATGATTTGGTTAAAGGCGATGAAGTATATTTTGCAGCAACAGGTGTTTCAGATGGAGATTTGTTAAAGGGAGTAAAGTATCTTTCTCATAATAAATGTTTAACTCATTCTGTGGTAATGAGATCTGAAACGGGAACAATTAGATTTATTGAAGCCATTCATAATATGGAAAAGAAACCTAAATATGCAAAATAGGTTTTAAGATAAAGATTAATATTAAGATTGAGTATTAAGCTCAATCTTAATCTCAATTTAAATAACACGGAGGTGCAGACTTGGATTCAGTACAATTGGAAAATAAAAGGCTCTCAGAACTGAGAGAAATTGCTAAAACCTTAAATATAAAGGGTTTTTCGAAATTGAAAAAAAATGAACTTATAAATATTATTTTAGAAAATTCAAATAAAGAAAACGAAGATACTCAAAGTAATAACCAATTGAAGATAGATAAAAGTATTTCTAGGGAAAAGCTGCCAGAAAAGATTAACGATGAGATTAAGAGAAATAATGAAGCAGATGTGGTGGAAGGTGTTTTAGAAATAATGCCAGATGGGGGATTTGGATTTTTAAGGTTTCATAATTTTCTGTCCAGTGAATTAGATGTCTATGTTTCTCCTTCTCAGATAAGAAAGTTTAATTTAAAAACAGGAGATAAGATTTCTGGTATTACTAGACCTGCTAAAAGCAGTGAAAAGTTCAGGGCTCTTTTATATGTTCAGAAAGTAAATGGTGATCCTCCTGAAATTGCTGCTAAAAGACCTAATTTTGAAAATCTCACCCCAATTTATCCCAATGAAAGAATAACTTTAGAAGCTAATTCATCGGACCTTTCAATGAGACTCATTGATTTTATTGCTCCTATTGGTAAAGGACAAAGAGGGCTAATAGTTGCTCCTCCTAAGGCAGGAAAAACTATTTTACTTCAAAAAATTGCCAAAAGCATATCTTTAAATTATCCCAAGTCAGAAGTTATAGTTCTTTTAATTGATGAAAGACCAGAAGAAGTTACAGATATGAAACGCTCTATAGATGCTGAGGTAATATACTCTACCTTTGATGAACTTCCAAATCATCATATAAAGGTTGCTGAAATGGTATTAGATAGAGCTCAGAGGCTTGTTGAGCAGAAAAAAGATGTGGTAATTCTTCTTGATAGTATAACAAGACTTGCAAGGGCATATAACCTTACAATACCTGCCACTGGTAGAACATTATCTGGAGGGCTTGATCCAGCTGCTTTACATAAGCCCAAAAGGTTTTTTGGAGCTGCTAGAAACATAGAGGAAGGTGGAAGTTTAACTATTCTAGCCACTGCATTGATAGACACTGGCAGTAGGATGGATGATGTGATTTTTGAAGAATTTAAGGGAACAGGTAATATGGAACTTCATCTAGATAGAAAGCTATCAGAAAAGAGAATTTTTCCAGCAGTAGATATCAAAAAATCTGGAACTAGAAGAGAAGAGCTACTTCTTAGCCAAAAAGAACTTGAGACAATATGGAATATAAGAAGGGCAATGAGCAACAACCCATCATATGAGGTTACAGAAGCAATAATTAATCAACTGATAGCTACAAGGAATAATGAAGAATTCATTGAGATGGTGAGAAAGAAGATATTATAATTTTTTAAATAAGTTTAAAGTGTGCCTTGAATATTTAATTAAGATATGATAAAATATAGTGGTTGAATAAGGCATAAATATCATCAAAGGTCATTGTTATTGACATTTGCATAGAATATTATTAATATATAGAGAAAACTAACGAAAGAGGTGAAACCCATGAAGGAAGGAATCCATCCAAAATACGACAAATGTACAGTAAGATGTGCTTGCGGTAATACATTTGAAACTAAGTCAGTTAAGGACGAAATTAGATTAGAAATTTGTTCTGAATGCCATCCATTTTATACAGGAAACCAAAAAACTGTAGAGCGTGGTGGAAGAGCAGAGAAGTTCAAGAAAAAATATGGTATTAAATAATAAAATTTTAAAAGAATTTTAAGGTTAGAGATGAATTTCTCTAACCTTATTTTATATTGTTAAAAGCGGGCAATATGTAATTTTTTACCCGTCATTTAAAGAAGGGGGCAGTAAGATATGTATGGACCTAATCACCATGGATGGATAGAAGTTGTAGTAGGACCAATGTATAGTGGAAAGAGTGAAGAACTCATAAGAAGACTTAAAAGGGCCGAGATAGCAAAACAAAATGTAGTAGTGTTTAAGCCTTCCATAGATGACAGATATTGCAAAAAAAATGTTGTATCCCATAACGGGTCAAAAATAAAGGCTATAGATATATGCAAACCACAGGATATATATAAATACATAAATGAAGACACTCAGGTTATCGGTGTAGATGAAGTTCAATTTTTTGAAGAAGAAATCGTTGGTATAATACGAGATTTAGCCGATAAAGGAATGAGGATAATAGCAGCAGGGCTTGATATGGATTTTCGTGGAGAACCCTTTGGACCAACACCTAAGCTAATGGCCATTGCAGAATTTGTGGACAAGCTAAGTGCTGTATGCATGACCTGTGGGAATCCAGCCCATAGAACCCAAAGGTTAATAAATGGAAAACCAGCCAAATACTCTGATCCCATAGTCCTAATTGGTGCCACCGAAAGTTATGAGGCAAGATGTAGGCTACATCATGAGGTGCCTAGGGATTAAAAATAATTTATTATTTTTAAAATCTCCTTGGGTAGAAATTAGCATAACAGGTTGATCTAATAACATGGCATTTATAATATTCTGTAAATCATTGCTTAGATATCAAAATTATTGTATAATGAAATGATGGATTAATATGTATTGAAGAAGGAGATAATATGAAGATAAATCATAAAGAAACCGACAAAAAATCCCAGCCTCAATCTGTGGGCGGTCAGGCTTTGATTGAAGGTGTGATGATGAAGGGGTACGATGAGATTGCCATGGCTGTTAGAAAATCCGATGGTGAGATAATAGTCAAGAAGGAGCCAGTAAGCAAAATAGAAAAATCTCCACTTTATAAAATACCTATTATCAGGGGAGTAATAGCTTTCTTTAATTCAATGATAGTAGGAGTAAGGGCCATAACCTATTCGGCAGAAGTTTTTGAAGAAATAGATACAGAAGAGGAAAAAGGTAAATTTGAAAAATGGCTTGAAGAAAAATTTGGGGATAAAGCAGATGATATAATCACTTATTTTTCTGTTGCATTGGCTATAGCAATGGCATTGGTAATCTTTATGTTTATACCTACCTTTTTAATTAATTTTTTGAAAACTAAATTTGAAAATCAGGTAGTACTTAGTGGGTTTGAAGGGATTTTGAAAATTTTTATGTTCATTGGATATATTATAATTATATCAAGATTAAAGGAAATAAGAAGAGTTTTTGAATATCATGGTGCAGAGCATAAAGTGATCTTTTGCTATGAGAGTGGAAAACCATTGACTGTAGAGAATGCTAGAGAGTTTACAACCCTCCATCCAAGGTGTGGGACTAGTTTTTTGGTTTTTGTAATGGTTATTAGTATAGTATTGTTTTCTTTTATAGGATGGGAAAGTCCAGTACAAAGAGTTCTTACTAAGCTAGTATTGCTTCCTCTGGTTGCAGGGATTTCTTATGAGATTATAAAGATAGCGGGAAAGAGCAAATCAAGGCTAGTATGTATGCTAAGTTACCCAGGGCTAATGCTCCAAAAACTTACCACTAAAGAGCCTGATGATAAGCAATTGGAGGTAGCTATTGTAGCTTTAAAAAACGTAATTGTAGAAGAGGACTGTGATTTAGACATATGATAACTATTCATAAAGCTTTACAAGAAGCAAGGGATAAATTAGAAAATAAAACTGCTACACCATTATTGGATGCACAAGTTATACTTTGTCATGTGTTAAAGGTGGATAAGTTATACCTTATAATGCACAAAGAAAGAATATTGACTAAGGAAGAGGTCTATGAATATAATGAAATGATTAAAAAAAGGCTCTGTGGAGTGCCAGTACAATATATAATAGGTAAGCAAGAGTTTATGGGACTTGATTTTCATGTAGAGGAAGGTGTGCTAATTCCAAGACCAGATACTGAAATTTTAGTAGAAAAGGTATTAAACAGTATAGATAAGGATGATAAATATAATATTGTAGATATAGGTACTGGAAGCGGTGCCATAACCATTAGTTTAGCAAAGTATATGGAAGGCTCCCATGTTTACTCGATAGATATATCAAAAAAAGCATTGGATATAGCTGCGAAAAATGCTGAAAGCCATGGGGTGTTATCTAGAATAACTTTTTTAAATGGAAGTTTATTTAAGCCTTTGAATGATATAGGTGTAGAAGGGCAAATAGATATTTTAGTATCTAATCCTCCATATATACCTACCGCTGACATAGAAAATCTTCAAATAGAAGTATCTAAGTTTGAACCAAAGCTTGCATTAGACGGTGGAGAAGATGGATTAGACTTTTATAGAGAAATAATAAATACAGCTCCAAAGTATGTAAGGAGTGGTGGATTAATAGCTTTAGAAGTAGGTCATGACCAAGCAAGGAGGGTTATTGAGTTAATGAAGGAGAAAAAGGGATATGTAGATATTGAGATAACTAAGGATTTATCAGGAATTGAAAGAGTAGTAAGCGCAGGAATAAAGTTCTAAGCTTTAGGGTTGTTTTAATTTATCTTAAAGACCCAAAAGGTTGACCAGAAACTTGGAACTTGAAACTTGGAACTTAGAACTTTGATATGGGGTGATATTATGTTTGATAAGTTGAATTTTATAGAAGAAAAATTTGAGGATTTAGGTACAAAAATATCTGATCCAGAGATAATTAATGATCAGCCTACGTGGCAAAAATTAATTAAAGAACATGCTTCTTTAAAACCTATTGTAGATAAATATAGGGAGTATAAGAAAGTTAAAGCAGGTATTGAAGAAAGTAAGGAAATTTTAAAAGAAAGTAAAGATGAAGAGTTAAGAGAAATGGCTAAAATGGAACTAGATGAACTAGAGGATCAGGTAGAATCTTTAGAAGATGAATTAAAGATACTTCTTATACCGAAGGATCCAAACGATGAAAAGAATGTTATAGTAGAAATAAGAGCAGGAGCTGGGGGAGATGAAGCTGGCTTATTTGCTGCAGAATTATTAAGACTATATTCTAGATATGCTGAAAGAAATCGTTGGAAAATTGAAATGATGAGCATTAATGAAACAGGAGTAGGTGGAATCAAGGAAGTTATATTTATGATAAAGGGTAATGGAGCTTATTCAAGGCTTAAGTATGAAAGTGGTGTTCATAGGGTTCAAAGGATACCATCTACTGAATCAGGTGGAAGAATCCACACGTCTACTGCTACTGTTGCAGTGCTTCCAGAAGTAGATGATGTAGAAATACAAATCAATCAAAATGATTTAAGAATTGATGTATTTAGATCTTCTGGTAATGGAGGGCAAAGTGTCAATACTACGGATTCAGCGGTAAGAATTACCCATTTGCCAACTGGCATGGTTGTTACCTGTCAAGATGAAAAATCACAATTAAAGAATAAAGAAAAGGCTATGAAGGTTTTAAAGGCAAGGCTTTACGATACTATTATAGCTGAACAAAATGCGGAAATAGCAGAGGCAAGAAAGAGCCAGGTTGGTACAGGTGAGAGAAGTGAAAAAATTAGAACCTATAATTATCCTCAAAGTCGTGTAACAGACCATAGAATAAATCTAACACTATACAAACTTAATCAATTTTTAGATGGAGAGATTGATGAAGTAATAGATGCCTTAATAACTACAGATCAAGCTGAAAAATTAAAGAAATTAAGTTAAAGATAAAAAGCGCCTAAATATAAAAGGGCGCTTTATATTTGCCACTAAAACTTATAATTAGGCTCCTTTGCCCTAAAAAAGTTGGAGGTTATTAAAAAATCGTTAAAATACAATTGAAAATTTTTAAAATTTTAAAACTTTCTTGAAAAATGTAATTAAGAGGAGTATACTAAAAAAATGAACTATTAACTGAAAATGAAAAGAAGGTGTCAAAATGCTTAGATGTAGTATAATAAAAACGTAAATACTCCTTTCTAATTAGTTTCTTTAAATAAAATTAATTTGAAGGGAGTTTTTAAAATGGAGTCTAAATTATCATTTTTACTTCATATAGCCATAATACTTTTAGCAGCTAACATAGGTGGAATTATAAGTAAAAGATTTAAGCAGCCTGCTGTGTTAGGGCAAATATTAGCAGGGCTTGTTTTAGGAATGGGAATTATAGAAAAAACAGAAACTATCAGTCATCTTGCAGAAATTGGAGTAATCTTCCTTATGTTTATTGCTGGACTTGAAACCGATGTCAATGAACTTAAGGCTTCTGGCAAATCCTCATCTATTATAGCCTTTGGAGGGGTTCTTACACCATTTTTATTAGTATCTGGAGGTATATATCTTGTTACAAATGATTTACTAGCAAGCCTATTTATGGGAGTAATAGCAACAGCTACAAGTGTAAGCATATCAGTGCAGACCTTGAGAGAAATAGGTCAGATGAGGAGCAAGCAAGGAATAGGAATATTAGGAGCAGCAATTATAGATGATGTTGTGGGTATTATTTTATTAACAATAGTCATTGGTTTAGTAAAACCAGGCACCAATAGTAGTCTTTTTCTTGTTATAGGAAAGATAGTTGTATTTTTTATTATGACATTTATAGTTGGATATATAGTAATTAAGATGATATCAAAGCTTTCAAATAAGATAAATACTGAAGATACCATAGTTGTTTACGCAATAATATTCTGTTTTATACTTGCATATTTTTCTGAAGAACTGGGTGTAGCAGCTATAACAGGTGCATACTTTGCTGGAGTAGTATTTTCCATGACTAGTTGCAGACACAAGCTATCCCATGAAGTCAGTAGGATTTCCTCAATCATGTTTACACCTGTATTTTTTGTAGCTATAGGTTTAGGGGTAGATATTCAATCTGCAATAAATGCCTTTGGAGTAGGAATAATTCTTGTTATTTTAGGTACATTAGGAAAGGTTATAGGTTGTGGATTTGGAGCTAAGATATCAGGCTTTGGAGGTAAAGAAGCATTACAAATAGGTATTGGTATGGTTCCAAGAGCAGAGGTAGCTATAATAATAGCAAATCTAGGTGTAGCTATAGAAGTAATAAGCAGGCAGCAATTAGCAGCTGTAATAATGATGGTATTGATAACAACACTTATAACTCCTTCAATGCTTAAATGGAGCTTTGCTAGATAAGCAACACAGGGGACACAAGGGGACACAGGGGACACGGGGGACACAAGGGGACGGTTCTTCTGTGTCGTTTTTAACGACACAGAAGAACCGTCCCCTTGTGTCCCATATTTAACATGTATTTCCTAATTCTATTATTCATATAAATTATATAGTACAATAATTAAGATACGGGATGTGGATATGATGAACAACATTTTTTATATAACATTTATAGGTTTTTTTGTGGGGGTTATAGGAACTGGAGTAGGAGGAATCTTGGCCATTGGTTTGGGTAAGCCAAGCAATAGACTTTTGAGTTTTATTTTAGGCTTTTCAGCAGGTATAATGCTTGCCATAGTTTGTTTTGATCTCTTGCCAGAAGCCTTTCAGCGAGGAAATTTATATATAAGCTCAATAGGTATAGCAATGGGAGTGATCATGATTATAATTTTTGATGAGATTATACATAAACATAAAGGTAATAAATATCATCATAAAAAAAGCTTTGTAAAAATGGGAGCTTTAATAGGATTGGGAGTAGCCTTGCATAATTTTCCAGAGGGACTTGCCATAGGGTCTGGATTTATGGCAACGAAGGAGCTTGGAATGGGAATAGCTATTGTGATAGCCCTGCATAATATACCAGAAGGTATATCCATGGCTGCCCCCATGAGGGTAGGAGGGATGTCAAAATTTAAGGCTGTGCTGTATACATGGCTAGTTGGACTTCCCATGGGAATAGGCGCTCTTATAGGTTCGGTTTTAGGTGAAATATCAGAGGTGTTTATAGCATTTTGCTTAGCTTTTTCAGGAGGAACAATGCTTTACATAACCTGTGGTGAACTCATACCTAATTCTAAAAAAATACACATAGGCAGAACGTCTACCATTGGACTAATATTTGGCTTTCTTATAGGGCTGCTTATTACAAAGTAGGATTGAGACTAAGATTGAGATAAAGACAAAGATAAAGATAGAACCCAAGAGCTTTGACCATAATTCTTAATCTCAATCTAAATCTTAATTTTCCCTTAACCTCATTTAGATTTTTATGTATAATATATAGGAGAAACAGAAAAACTTGGATTTAAGAGGTAATTAACGTGGAGCTTTAATTTAAAAAAGGACTGATAATAGATGATACAAACTAGAATAATTAATATTGACAAAAAAGATATAGATATTGAGCAGCTGATGTATGGTGCTGAAATATTAAAAAATGGAGGAACAGTTATATTTCCTACTGAAACCGTTTATGGATTAGGGGCAAATGCCTTAGATGAGAAGGCTGTAAAAAAAATATTTGAAGCTAAGGGAAGACCATCTGATAATCCACTTATAATACATATAGCTAAAGCTGAAGACATAAATGATCTTATTACGGATTTACCTCAAAAATCAAAGGAGTTAATTGATAAATTTTGGCCTGGACCATTAACACTAATATTTAAAAAGTCTTCTATAGTACCTAAAATTGTTACAGGGGGATTAGATACCGTAGCCATTAGAATTCCTGCCCATCCCATTGCTAGACTTTTAATAGAATTAGCAGAAGTTCCAGTAGCTGCACCAAGTGCCAATTTATCGGGTAAACCCAGCCCTACAAAAGGACAACATGTAATAGATGACTTGAAGGGAAGAGTTGATGCTATAATATGTGGAGGGGATACTACTGTAGGAGTGGAGTCAACGGTATTAGATATTACCTCTGATATTCCTATGATTTTGCGACCAGGAGGAGTTACAAAGGAAGAACTGGAAAAGGTTGTTGGAAGGGTGGATGTTGATCCAGCACTGCAAAAATCTGAAGGAATTGAAATAGTTCCTAAATCGCCTGGAATGAAGTATACCCATTATTCTCCCAATGCAGATGTGATATTAATAAGTGGTAAATTGAATGATGTAATTAATAATATAAAAAAAATAAGAGCAAATAAAGAGAACGAAGGATATAAAGTTGGAATTATGGCTACAGATGAAACAAAGGATAAATATGAAGGTGGAACTATTATATCAGTTGGAAGCAGGTCTAAATTAGAATCAGTAGCTGCCAATCTTTTTAAAACTTTAAGGGAATTTGATAAAAAAAATGTTGATATAATATTGTCAGAAACCTTTGAGGAGAAGGGACTAGGACAAGCCATAATGAATAGACTAATAAAGGCTGCAGGCTATAATGTTTTAAGGGTATAGTAGCCATAGGTGAGAATAACTTTGAGAATGACTGGCATTGAACAATCTTAATCTTGTTGCTAAGGAACTCAAACTTTTTTGCAAAAAATTGCGTAGCTAAAACAGAGTAAAATAAAGGGCTAGAAGGAAAATTAAAACTATTGCCAGTAAAATATTGGTGCAAATTGTTTTCTTTTAAAACCTATTAGAAAGACCCTAAAACTTGCAACTTGAAACTTGCAACTAAAATGCGTCGCAAGACGCCTTTGTCTACCATAAAGCAGCATAGGGAGGAATACTAGTGAAAACTATTTTATTTGTATGTACTGGGAATACTTGTAGGAGTAGCATGGCAGAGGCTATGTTTAAGGAATTTATTAAAGAGGTAGATGGACATAAGGATATAAAGGTGTTATCAGCAGGGACTTGGGCTATAGAGGGACGGAAAGCTTCTAAAAATGCCATTGAAGCCTTAAAAGAAAAGGATATTGATTTAACAAGTCATACATCAAAGCCCCTTACCAAAGAAATGGTTGAAGAAGCTGATGTAATCTTAACTATGACAAAAAATCATAAAATGCAAATTATTAATGGGTTACCAGAAGCTAAAGAAAAAGTTTATACACTTAAGGAATTTGCCCATGGAAATGCAGATGTTATAGATATATCTGATCCCTATGGTCAGGATATCCGTATATATAAAGCATGTGCCGATGAAATAGAAAAAGCATTAAAAGAAATAATTGAAAAATATTACAAATAAAAAAATAAAGGAATATGGCAAATTATATAGAATGTATATAGGGTTTGTGCTTTTAAAAAAGGAGGTACTGAAATTGAAAATAGCTATAGGAAGTGATCATGGCGGTTATAACTTAAAGGAAGCCATTAAAAAGCATTTAGAGGAAAAGAGTATTGAATATAAGGACTTTGGAACTAACGGAATCGAATCAGTTGATTATCCTGAATTTGGCATGAAGGTGGCTGAAGCAGTCAAAGCAGGAGAGTATGATAGAGGAATAGTATGTTGTGGTACAGGCATAGGCATATCAATATCAGCTAATAAGGTACCAGGTATAAGATGTGCCGTTGTATCAGATACTTTTTCAGCAGAGATGTCAAGAGCCCATAACAATGCCAATGTATTAGCCTTGGGGGAAAGAATTATTGGGCAAGGATTAGCCCTAAAAATTGTAGATGTATGGCTTGACAAAGAATTTGAAGGTGGAAGACATGAAAGAAGGGTAGGAAAAATTGGAGATATAGAAAAAAAATATAGTAAGTAATTAAAAGGAGTTGTTTATAGTGAAGAAGGTTTTTGTTATGGATCATCCATTATTGCAGCATAAATTGACATTGATTAGAGACAAAAATACAGGAACAAAGGAATTTAAGGAACTAGTTAAGGAAGTTTCAATGCTAATGGCATATGAAGTAACAAGGGATTTACCACTAGAAGAGGTTGAAATAGAGACACCAGTTTGTAAGACTACAGCAAAGGTTATTGCAGGTAGAAAATTAGCTATTGTTCCCATATTAAGGGCAGGGCTTGGAATGGTAGATGGATTTTTAAATTTGCTTCCAGCAGCAAAGGTAGGGCATGTTGGATTATATAGAGATCCAGAAACTTTAGAACCAGTAGAATATTATTGTAAATTACCTACTGATGTACATGAGAGAGAACTTATAATCGTAGATCCTATGTTGGCTACGGGAGGCTCAGCAAAGGCTGCTATAAGGTTTATCAAAGAAAGAGGTGCTACTAATATTAAGTTAGTATGTCTAATAGCTGCTCCAGAGGGAATTGAAGCTGTCCATAAGGAACATGCAGAAATTGATATATATGCAGCAGCTGTAGATGAGTGCTTAAACGAGCATGCATATATAGTACCAGGATTAGGAGATGCAGGAGATAGATTGTTTGGGACTAAATAGATAAGGGGCTATAAATAGGAATTTAAGCAAATTCAAGTAACAGAAAATGAGTTCAAACTATTGACACTAAAATTTTAAAATGAGGAATTAAGGTTTTTAAATTTAAAAGAATAATTTTAAAACTTGGAACTTTTAACTAAAATGCGCCCTAAGGGCGCCTTTGTTGCTGTGCAAATTAAATTTTATTATGGGAAATCTATATTAATGCTCACAGATAGAATTAAATTGTTTATTAAATTTATCTGTGGCTTTTTTGTTATAATAATATAGAGAAGTAAAAATAATAGCTGAACAAGTAAAGAAAAAAGGGGTAGGGTTAAATGAAAAGAAGAAATAAGCATAATTATTATTTAGATATAGCTGAGAGTGTTCTTGAAAGAGGGACTTGCCTTAGGAGAAATTATGGGGCGGTTATAGTAAAAAATGATGAAATAATATCTACTGGATATAGTGGAGCCCCTAGGGGAAGGGAAAATTGTTGTGATATAGGATATTGTGTAAGGCAAAAATTAAATATACCAAGGGGTCAAAACTATGAAAAATGTCGGAGCGTCCATGCCGAAGCAAATAGTATAATATCTGCCAGTAGACGTGATATGATAGATGCAACTTTATATTTGGTAGGTAAGGAAATGGAGAATGGAGCGTTAGTAAAGCATGCAAATTCTTGTACTATGTGTAAAAGATTAATAATTAATTCAGGAATTGAGAAAGTTATTATAAGAGATACCAATGAAGAATTTAGAATTGTTTATGTACAGGATTGGATAGATAATGATGATTCTTTAACAGAGTCCATGGGATATTAGACCTATTTTAAAGGAAGATAGGTTTATTGATAAATTTTTCGGTTTTTGCAGGTATATGTCAAGCTACATAGAAAATATATTATATTAGTTAGATTAAATAATATATATTTATGAAAGAATAGATTTATGACATATATAAGCTTTAATTTTTTATTACAAATATGAAATTCTGTTTACATTAAAAGTAATTTGGTATAAAATTATTTGGTGAGGTAGCTTGTACTATTTAGATATTGAATGTATCTAAATAGGCTTGAATGTAATATTAAGCTGGTAGCAATAGCTAGTAGCTATATTAAGGAGTGTGAATTATGACTAAGTTCATTTTGCCTGCGGTTTTTGGGGCAGCAGTAAGCTTTTTATCAACTCCTATAGTTAAAAAATTAGCTTATAAGCTAGGCGCTATAGATGTGCCAAAGGATGATAGAAGAGTACATAAAAAACCTATTCCAAGATTAGGTGGCTTGGCTATTTTTTTAGGATTTTTAATAAGCATACTTGCATTATTAAAAATTAATTTATTAGAGATAAATAAAGAAATAGTAGGGATGCTTGTAGGAGCATCTATTATGGTGGTAATGGGACTTATTGATGATATAAAACCATTATCAGCTAGGGTAAAATTATTGGTACAGATAATTGCAGCTGTTGTAATTATTGGGTTTGGTATAAAAATTGAGTATATAACAAATTTCCTTAAATCTGATACAATTTCATTTCTAGGTAATGAAACAATCAAGCTTAGTATTTTGAGTATACCAATAACCATATTTTGGGTTGTAGGTATTACTAATACTGTAAATTTGATTGATGGATTAGATGGATTAGCAGCAGGAATATCAGCTATTGCAGCATTGACATTAGCATATGTTGCTTATGCTAAACCAGAGCTGTCTAACAGCCATAACACTATGATTTTGACCTTAGCACTTGCTGGAAGTTGTATAGGTTTTTTACCTTTTAACTTTAACCCTGCCAAGATTTTCATGGGAGATACAGGATCCCTATTTTTAGGATATATATTAGCAGCTATATCTATTAATGGATTTATAAAGGGAGCTACTGCCCTTGCCATGGTTGTTCCTGTCTTTGCGTTGGGACTTCCTATATTTGATACTACCTTTGCGATATTAAGAAGGGCCTTTAATGGAAGACCCATTATGCAAGCCGATAAAGGGCATTTACACCATATACTTCTGTCTATTGGAATGGGTCAAAAAAGAGCTGTATTGACCCTTTATATGATAAGTTCTTTCTTAGGAGTTAGTGCTGCCCTTTTATTAAAACAAAAGTATGTTAATAGTGCTATTATGTTGGTAATTACAGCAGCTATGGTAGCGGTGCCTATAAATCAAACATGGATGCAAAAGCATAAAGCTTCGAATAATGAGGAATTGAAAATCAAGAATTAAAAGCCAGGATTTCCTGGCTTTTAATTAATATTTTAACCTGTCAGGCTAGTTTTTATCGTGGGGTTTTAATATTTCCTTATTATTGAGATGCTATCAATGAGCTATAAACTAGCGAAAGGATGAATAAATTGAAGAGGAGACAGAAGGATTTTAAACCACTTAAAATAATGTCTATTTTTGGAACACGACCAGAAGCTATAAAGATGGCACCTGTGGTAAAAGAATTAGAACAAGCTGAAGGAATAGAATCTATTGTATGCGTTACAGCACAACATAGAGAGATGCTTGATCAAGTTCTAAAGCTTTTTGATATTTTTCCAAATTACGATCTGAATATAATGAAATCTGGACAAACTCTCAGTGAGATAACATGTAAGGCTCTTATTGGATTGGAAAAAATTATCAAATTCCAAAAGCCTGATATGATATTGGTTCATGGAGATACTACAACTACCTTTGCAGGGGCATTGGCTGGATTTTATGGACAAGTAAAGATTGGACATGTCGAAGCAGGTCTTAGAAGTGGAAATATGTATTCACCTTATCCAGAAGAAATTAATAGAAGTCTTACGGGAAGACTTGCCCATCTTCACTTTGCTCCTACAAAGGGTAATGAAGAAAATCTATTAAGAGAAGGTATAAAGAGAGATAATATTATAATAACAGGTAATACAGTTATTGATGCTTTATTGAAGGTTGTTAATGAAGACTATAAATTTGAAATAGACATTCTTAATAAAATTGACTATAAGAATAAAAAAGTTATACTCCTTACTTCCCATAGAAGAGAAAATCTTGGAAGGCCAATGGAAAATATATTCAGAGCAATTAAAGAGGTGGTCATGACCCATGAAAATGTGGAAGTGGTTTTTCCTGTTCATCTAAATCCAAAAGTTAGACAAATAGCATTTAGCATATTGGGAAATACTGATGGGGTTCATCTAATAGAACCCTTGGATTATCAACCCTTTGCAAACTTAATGAATAAAGCCCATATCATTTTAACGGATTCAGGAGGAATACAGGAAGAAGCACCTGCTTTGGGCAAGCCAGTATTGGTCTTGAGAACAGAAACAGAAAGACCAGAAGCGGTATTAGCAGGAACTGTTAAAATAGCAGGTATTGAAAGTGAAAATATATTCAAGCTTACAGATGAGCTGATAAGGAATGACAAGGAATATAGGAAAATGGCAAATGCTGTGAATCCATATGGTGATGGGAAGGCAAGTCATAGAATAGTCAAAGGGATAAAGGGATATTTTGGCACAAATAAGTTGTAATTGGTAATCGATAGTGAATAATTAATAGTTAATGGATGGGGATTGATTATAAAAAAGAAAAGAGAGACTAATTCAATATGTAAAGGGGGACCAAAATCATATTTGAATCTTCTCTCTTTTCTATTTATTACTATTGTCAACTAATTTTATAAAAATATACATAAATAGATATAAAAAATTATAAATTTTTATAATATAGATTTTCCATAGTAAAACTTAAATTAACTCTTTGTGATACTTTAAATTTTTAGCATAAGGAATATTATGGTAATAAAACAAGTCAAAAAAACCCTCATACTAGTATTAAAATTAAATAATTGGATTAATTATCCAAATATTAATTCCTTTATCTCCTAATACAGTTATTGATTGATAGGATTCTAGTAAATCCCATACTACTTTTCTGTCATCAATACTTGTTTAAGTAAGGACAAAATCAGTTATAAATCCATCAAGACTTATAGAAATTTAAGTAAAGACTTTAATTTATACATGTCCAAAATGCCCAGAAGCATTGCATATTTGTACATGTATAAATTAAGTTTTACTATGTAAATTCTATACAAGTAAATGAAGTTTATAGCCAAAATAAGTTTCCTTTTTAGAGGGGCATTTACTATACATAGTTTGCACCATATCCTCTAAATGTTTTGTGAAACCTAGCTCTACCGAATTTACACACTGATATTGGAATACTATTAATAATCCTATATGGATTATTGGTGTAACCAAGTATAGATGTAATTTCTTTTCGAATTTCATCTATTACTGAGTGTAATGCTCTACGGGTTCTATTAAATCGGCTTCTATCACAAAATTTAGGAAATAAGTCTCTAAAATTCTTTCTGGAAAACCCAAACCAAGCTTTCTCGGAATCAATGGTTAACAATTCGCCAACAATACTGATGGTAATTATTTTACTATCACTTAGTATACAATCATTGATATTTCTACGTTCTTTAATATATGTTGGGGTAATGTTTTGGTAAATATCATTAATTATGACATAACTGACAATAATAAAGTCTTTTAAATAATCTATTTCTTTGATAGAATATTTCTTATGAAGCTCCAGCATATGTTTTCCTCCTATCTTAATTTCTTAGTAGTTATTAATGATAGGTTAACATAATTTGCTGGGGTTTTTCTATTTGTAAATTTTAACTAGTACAACGAGTTAAGTTACTATCAAATATTTTAAGGATGATATTGAAAATTTTAGATGAAATAACAAAAAAGTCTATATACAAAAAGCAGGAAAACGAAATCATCTGTCGAATAATAAAAATAGCATACAAGAATCTGATTATATTTTAATCATGATTTGAATAAATTTTAACAAACCTAGATAAAAAATTTTTATTATGCTTGTCTAAATATTCATTGTATTATAAAATTTAATATGGGGTTAATTTTTATTGATATTAAAAAAATTTGAATAAAATACAAAAATTAAAATTGCTCACATAGCATTGTGAATTAAGACTAATTTTTTAATATCGACTAGGAGATAATAGATAATATGAAAAATGGAAAATATAAAATTTATGAGAACTTAGCTTTTGTGACTCAGATTGGCTTAATGATGATTATACCCATAGTAATATCTGTTTTACTTGGACATTATATAGATGAAAAATTAGGTACAGGTAATTTATTTTTATTAATATTTATAGCCTTGGGAGTTGCTTCTTCGTTTTTGAATCTTTATAAAGTTATGATGAGGCTATTAAATAAAAGGAAGTGATACATAATTGACTACGTCCTATGAATTAGAAAAAGCAATTATAAAAAGAGTATTAATCACAATGACAGTTTTAATTTTATTAGCTTTTTTCACTTCACAAAACCCAAAGACATGGATTCTTGGTTATGTTTTTGGTGGACTAATTGGTATACTTAATTTTCTACATCTTGGGAAAACCCTTGAGAGAGCAGTTACTATGAATCCAGGAAAGGCTCAAGGCTATGCCTCCTCAAGGTACATGTTAAGATATCTGACCACTGCAGTTGTTATAGCCATTTCGCTAAAAGCTGATTATTTGAATGGATTAGCTACAATCATAGGCTTGCTTTTAGTGAAGTTTTCAATATTTTCAATACATTTGTTTGATAGTAAGGAATATTACAAAAGAATTTTCAAGAGAAGGGAGGACAACAAATGAATGGTGGATTTGGACCTTATAAAGTTATAGAATTACCAGGTGGGATAGTAATTAGTCAGACAGTGACAGTAACATGGTTTATAATGCTTTTGCTTACCATTTTTGCTTATTTTGCCAGTAAAAAATTTGATAAGGTCCCTAATAAATTTCAAAATGTAGTAGAAGTGTTGGTAGAATCGATATACAACTTGACAAAACAAACCATGGGTGAAGATAAGATTAATTTTGCACCCTATATGGGAACTCTCTTACTTTTTATAGGAATAGCAAATATTTCTGGTTTGTTTGGTTTAAGACCACCTACCGCCGATGTTAATACAACATTGGGGCTTGCAATAATGACCTTTGTTATGGTTCATTATAATGCAGTCAAATCAAATGGAATAAAAAGCTATTTAAAGGGTTATTTAGAGCCTATGCCCTTTTTATTGCCCCTAAATATCATTGGGGAGCTTGCTAATCCCATATCTTTAGCATTTCGTCTGTTTGGTAATATAGTAGGTGGAGTTATTATAATGGTTCTATTATATAATGCCCTTGGTTTTATTAGTAGTTCTTTGGGTATTGGAATACCAATACTTCAAGCGGGTATTCCTGCGGTATTGCATATTTATTTTGATTTATTTGCAGGATTACTTCAATCTTTTATATTTACTATGCTGACGATGGTATTTATATCAATGGCTATGGATTAAAAGTTTTAAATAGTAAGATAATACATTTTAAGTGTTTGGGTGTTGGATTTTATAGCTAAACTCTATAAAATCTTCTTAAAACAGTGCCAAATCACGAAGGAGGAGTGCAGCATGAACTTTGTTGAACAGTTCTTTGACTGGCTGTTAAGCTTTGACAAAGAAACCTTAATCTATGCTGCCTCAGCTATTGGGGCAGGTCTTGCCATGATAGCTGGTATTGGCCCTGGAGTAGGTCAAGGTTATGCAGCTGGGAAGGGTGCCGAAGCTGTAGGACTTAATCCTAAGGGATCTAAGCAATCTACCATGGTTATGCTTTTAGGTGCTGCAGTAGCAGAGACATCGGGTATTTTGGCTTTGGTTGTAGCTATTATACTCTTATATGGAAATCCAATAGTTAATGTACAGGGAGCTTCCATAATCTTAGCAGCCTCAGCAATTGGAGCAGGCTTTTCCATGATAGCTGGTATTGGTCCTGGAATCGGGCAAGGCTATGCAGCAGGAAAGGCTACTGAAGCAGTAGGAAGAAGACCTAAATTACATTCAGCTGTTGTTAGAACAATGTTTTTAGGACAGGCTGTAGCACAGACCACAGGTATCTATGCCTTAATAATTGCATTGGTATTAATGTTTGCCAATCCTTTCATTAGGTAGCTTTAAGGGATGTGTATAGTTCTTTAGGTAGGTTAAATAGCTGTAAAATTAATATTATTATGGTATTATGACTTATAAATATTAAATTTAGAGTGTATATGAGAAGGAGGATGTAAAATGAATGGTGTAGATTTAATAAAAGCGTGTTCAGCAATTGGGGCAGGTTTAGCTATGATAGCTGGTATTGGACCTGGTATTGGACAGGGTTATGCAGCTGGTAAAGGTGCAGAAGGTGTTGGAAGACAGCCAGAAGCTCAAGGAGATATCGTTAGAACTATGCTTCTTGGTGCAGCGGTAGCAGAGACTACTGGTATTTATGGATTAATAGTAGCACTAATTTTATTATTTGCTAACCCATTTTTCTAAAATGCTGTAGGATTGGGGGAGATGGAAAGCCATCTCCTGTTTTGAGATTCCTTAATTATATTGGGTTTGTAAAGGAGGCGTCTAAATGGGATTAAAGCTTGGGTTAGTGGAGCTTAATTGGAGTTTTGTCTTTCAGATAGTAAATACTATTATTCTTTTCTTTATTCTTAAAAAGCTTCTCTTCAAACCAGTTTCAGAGTTTATGGAAAAAAGAAGGGCTGAGATAGAAGGTTCTATAAATGAAGCTCAGGCAAAGAATGAAGAAGCGGAAAAATATAAAGCAGAGTATATTAAGAAGCTAGAAGCTTCTGAGGAAGAAGGAAGACAGATAGTTAAAGAGGCTGCCAAGAGGGCTGAAGAAAGAGCCAACGAGATTATTAAGGCGGCACATAAAGAAGCAGAGGAAATAAAACAAAGAGCAAATCTTGAAATAGAAAGGGAAAGAAAGAAGGCTATAAATGCCCTTAAAGATGATATAGCTTCTATAGCTATGCTTGCAGCTTCTAAAGTTATAGAAGAAGGCATCGATGAGAATAAGCATAATACCCTAGTAAGAAAGTTTATAGATGAGGTAGGGGAAGCAAGATGGCAAAATTAGTGTCCAAAACTTACTCAGAAGCCTTGTTTGAAGTGGCATTAGAGGAAAATAAGGTTGATCTATTTCTTGATGAGATAAACTTTGTTAATAAGACATTTAAAATACATCCAGAATTATTTGAATTTTTTAAGACTCCATTGGTAAAGGCCAATGAAAAAAAAGATGTTATTAAAGAAATATTTGGTGATAAGTTAAGTAAAGAAATGAATAATTTTTTAAAAATAATTATTGATAAAAGAAGAGGCTATGCTATAAAACAGATAGAATTAGAATATGAGAAATTAGTAAATGAACATAAGGGCATAGTTAATGCTGTAGCAATAACAGCTATTCCTTTAAAGGATAAGGATAAATTGATACTTCAAAATAAGTTATCTACATTAACAGGAAAAACTGTTAAACTTTCAAATGAGATAGATAACGATGTTATAGGTGGAATTTTAGTTAAGATAGGCGATAAGGTTATAGATGGAACGATAAAGAGCAGACTGGAAAAGATGACCGAAAGTCTATCACAAATTATAGTGTAAGAGATAGGGGTGAAAAGACCATGAATCTTAGACCTGAAGAAATAAGTTCTGTTATTAAAGCACAGATTAAAAGATATGAGAGTAAGCTTGAAGCAAAGGATGTAGGTACAATAATTCAGGTTGGTGACGGTATTGCAAGAATCCATGGACTTGAAAAATGTATGGCTGGCGAGCTTTTAGAGTTTCCAGGTGAAGTTTACGGCATGGCTCTTAATCTAGAGGAAGATAATGTTGGTGCTGTTTTGCTTGGCTCCGATGAACATATAAAAGAAGGGGATACAGTAAAACGTACTGAAAGAATAGTTGAGGTTCCTGTAGGAGAAGCTATGATAGGCAGAGTAGTTAATGCCCTAGGTCAGCCCATAGATGGCAAAGGTCCAATAAAATCTGAGAAGTTTAGGCCTATAGAATCTGAAGCTCCTGGTGTTATCGATAGAAAATCAGTTCATCAACCGCTTCAAACTGGTATAAAGGCAATTGACTCAATGATACCTATAGGTAGAGGACAAAGAGAACTTATTATTGGTGATAAACAGACTGGTAAAACTGCAATTGGTATAGATACAATAATAAATCAAAAAGAGGAAAATGTAATCTGTATATACGTTGCCATAGGACAAAAAAAATCAACTGTAGCTCAAATGGTTAAAACATTAGAAGAACATGGAGCTATGGATTATACAATAATTGTTTCTGCTTCTGCCAGTGAACCAGCTCCACTTCAATATATAGCTCCTTATGCTGGTTGTGCCATTGGAGAAGAGTTTATGTACCAAGGAAAAGATGTATTGATTATATATGACGATTTATCTAAGCATGCCGTTGCATATCGTGCTATGTCATTGTTGCTTCGTCGTCCTCCAGGACGTGAGGCTTATCCTGGTGACGTATTTTATTTGCATAGTAGACTTCTTGAGAGGGCTGCAAAGCTAAGTGATGAATTGGGTGGAGGTTCATTGACTGCACTGCCAGTTATCGAGACCCAAGCAGGTGACGTTTCTGCATATATACCTACAAACGTTATATCTATTACTGATGGTCAGATATATCTAGAGTCCGAATTGTTTTACTCTGGTCAAAGACCAGCTGTTAACGCAGGTATATCTGTATCCCGTGTTGGTGGAGATGCGCAGATAAAGGCTATGAAAAAGGTTGCAGGTAAAATCAAGCTTGAGCTTGCACAATATAGAGAACTAGCTGCATTTGCACAGTTTGGTTCCGAACTTGATAAAGACACTAGAGAAAGACTTGACCAAGGGCAAAGGCTTATGGAAATACTTAAGCAGCCTCAATATAAGCCTATTAGAGTAGAAGACCAGGTTATGATTATTTATGCAGCAGTTAATAAATATTTAAAGGATATTGAAGTAGAAGCTCTTGGACGCTATGAAGAAGAGTTATTAGAATTTATGCGAAACAATCACCCAGAGGTTGGAACTACTATAAAAGAAACTGGTAAACTTGAAGAAGAAACTGAAAATAGGCTTAAGGCGGCAATAGAAGAATTTAATAAGCTATTTTTAGAAAAAGAAAAGGATAGAGCATAAAATTATAGTAATTAGGTTTAGAATTAGAATCTTTGGTTTTTACTGTATAGTTTGCCCCTGATTCTTAACCTTAACCTATACTTAAAAGGATTGACCCAAAATGGAATCTAAATCTAACAAAGTGTCGAAGGCATCTTTGTTTAACCCTTGCCGTAGGAGGTGAAGGTAGATGGCAGGAATGGGAATGCGTGATATAAAGCGTAAGATAAAAAGTGTAAATAGTACAAAACAGATAACAAAGGCTATGGAGCTTGTATCTACTGCAAAGTTAAAGAAAACTAGAGACAGACTTGAAAAGGTAAAACCATATTTTGAGACTGTTAATTCAGCTATACAAGATATATTAAGAAACGCTACAAATATTGATCATAAATATGTTAGAGAGCGTGAAATTAACAAAAGTTTATATATAGTTATTACTGGAGATAGAGGATTATGTGGAGGATATAATATAAACGCCATAAAAAAGACTTTAGAGGATATAAAGGATAAAGATAAGGCAAGCTTTGTAGTTATTGGACATAAAGCAAAGAATTATTTTGCAAAAAGAGGATACGAGATAGTAGAGGAATATTTAAATATATCTGAAAAGCCAGAGTACACTGATGCAAAAAATATTAGTAGATTAGCATTGAATTTGTATAAAGAAGGTAAGATAGATGAGATAAAGCTTATTTATACTGAATTTGTAAGCACCATATCTCAGGTTCCTAAAATGCTTAGGCTTTTACCAGTTTCCAAACAAGAGGATGAGAAAGCTGAGGATAGAGAGTTTAAGTATATTTCTTATGAACCTTCTCCAGGTGCTGTATTAGATTATTTAATACCTAAATATGTAGAAAGTACTTTATATGGAGCATTAGTTGAATCAGCAACTAGTGAGCAGGCTGCAAGAAGAATAGCAATGGAAAATGCTACTGACAATGCGGAGGAGATGATTAGCAACTTGGTATTATCATTTAATCAAGCACGACAAGCTGCTATCACTCAAGAAATTACGGAAATCGTTGGTGGTGCCGAGGCACTTAAGTAGTTACTGGTTCTAAGTGATAAGTTTTAAGAAAAAGATCTAAGAGAATAACCAAGGTTCTTGGAACTTTGAATTTGGAACTTTGAACTGATACGAAAGGATGTGAAATCATTATGGCCCAAAACGTTGGAAAGGTAGTACAGATTATAGGACCAGTTGTAGACGTTAGGTTTGAAGATGAAAATCTACCTAATATTTTGAATGCCATAGAGATTAATTATAATAATAAAAAGCTAATAGTTGAAGTTGCTCAGCATATTGGCGACAATATAGTAAGATGTGTTGCTATGTCTTCAACAGATGGCTTAGTAAGAGGTATAGATGCTATTGATACAGGGGCACCTATTTCAGTTCCTGTAGGTAAAAAAACCTTAGGTCGTATTTTTAATGTACTTGGTGAAGCTATAGATGCTAAACCTACTCCAGAGGGAGTGGAAAAAAGTCCTATCCATAGACCAGCTCCATCCTTTGAGGAACAGGAAACTTCAACGGAGATACTTGAAACGGGCATTAAGGTAGTTGACCTTATAGCACCCTATGCTAAAGGTGGTAAGATAGGTCTTTTTGGTGGTGCAGGTGTTGGTAAGACAGTTCTTATCCAAGAACTTATCAACAATATAGCAAAAGAGCACGGTGGACTTTCCGTTTTCGCAGGAGTTGGTGAAAGAACAAGGGAAGGTAATGACCTTTACCATGAGATGGTGGAATCTGGTGTTATAGATAAGACAACAATGGTATTTGGGCAAATGAATGAGCCGCCTGGAGCAAGGATGCGTATTGGTCTTACTGGACTTACTATGGCGGAATACTTTAGAGATACCGAAGGAAGAGACGTATTATTATTTATCGACAACATATTTAGATTTACACAAGCAGGTTCAGAGGTTTCAGCTTTACTTGGACGTATGCCTAGTGCTGTTGGTTATCAACCTACACTTGCAACCGATATGGGAGCATTACAAGAAAGAATCACGTCCACTAAGAAGGGATCTATCACATCGGTTCAAGCTGTATATGTACCTGCCGATGACTTAACTGACCCTGCTCCTGCAACAACCTTTACACACCTTGATGCTACTACGGTTTTATCAAGGGATATATCTAATCTTGGTATATATCCAGCTGTTGATCCATTGGATTCTACATCAAGAATCTTAGCACCAGATATAGTTGGAGAAGAGCATTATAGAGTAGCTCGTCGAGTTCAAGAGATACTTCAAAGATATAAAGAGCTTCAAGATATAATTGCTATACTTGGTATGGATGAGCTTTCTGATGACGATAAATTAGTTGTTTCTAGAGCTAGGAAGATTCAAAGATTCTTGTCTCAACCATTCCATGTTGCGGAACAATTTACTGGAACTCCAGGAAAATACGTACCTATTAAGGAAACCATAAGAGGATTTAAAGAAATTTTAGAAGGTAAGCATGATGACCTTCCAGAATCGGCTTTCCTTTATGTAGGTACGATAGAGGAAGCAGTAGAAAAGGCAAAACAATCTTAAGGTGAAAGACTTAAGAGCAAGTTCTAAGTTACAAGATTTAAAGACCCAAAAGAAAGACTGAAAAACTTAGAACCTTGAACTTGGAACTGTTTTGGAGGTGAACGAATGGCATCGACTTTCCAGCTTGAAATAGTTACTCCTGATAGAAAGTTTTTTGAAGATGAGGTAGATATGGTTATTGCTAAAACAACGGAAGGATATGCTGGTATTCTTAGTGACCATGTTCCTATGGTATCACCTTTGTCTGTAGGAGTAATAAAAATAAAAAAAGATGGTAAATTGCTGAAGGCTACATGTGCTGGAGGCTTTATAAGTACCGATGAAGATAAAGCCATAATTGTTACCGATGCGGCAGAATGGCCTGAGGAAATAGATATTAAAAGAGCAGAAGCTGCTATGAAAAGGGCTCAGGAAAGGCTAAAGCATGATTCAAAAGAAATTGATGTTCTAAGGGCCCAAATAGCACTTAATAAGGCTTTAAATAGATTAAGAGTTTCAAAAGGTGAATAAAAACATCCCGAAGTATTTACTTCGGGATGTTTTTTTGAAAACAAACTTTAAAAAGATGTATATAAGAAACCTAAAATGTCAATACTTTTAATGAAAGAGGATAGAGAATAGTTCAAAATATGATTTTAAGTCCCCCTTTGCATATTTTGAAGCTATATCTCTTCCTTTTATCATTTGTGCAAATAAGCAGTGGGCATAAGCTATGTGAGGTGAGGGTAAATGTATAAGAAATTATTTATTTATATTTGTATTTTACTATTTAGTGTATCCATTGTATTTGGGAATACTAATGAAAATTTAAAACCAGAAGTAGCTGTGGAGACGATCTTTACTGAATCAGGAGCTGTATTTGACCATGTAAATATTAATAGTTATGTAATAATTAAAGATGAATTCAAGACTATTGACAATGTCACTAAAATATGCAATGATATTTCAGAAAAGCTTAATATTAAAGAAATTAACTTAAAAAAAGAAAATGATGAAAATTATTGCTTTATTAATGCTAGAGGGATTATTGAAGAAGGGGAATATGTTACCGTTATTGTGCAAAGTTCTAGAAGTGTAGACTTAAGAGAAAGTAGTATAGTTGTAGATGTGATTGAGACAAAAGAACAATATGATTTAGAAGAATTATGTAGTAAAATTAGATATATATTAAGCAGCTATGGGAAAGTCAATTTAAATATTAATCTTTCAGGTTATTATAACGGTCTCGTATCTAATAAAGAGCTTCAGGAAAATATTAATAAGCTGCTCAATATAATTGGAGCAAAAAAGGTTGAAGGTATAAGTGAAGATAAAGTGATTAGTATAACAGGATATACACCAAATATTAAAAAACATATAAGCTATTGTGGAAGAAAAGCAAATATAAACATTGCTAGTAGATATAATAGCTATGAAAACAGAACAGATATATTGATTGGGACACCCCTCATCGTTTTAGAATATTAAGCTTTGTTTAGCGTGGATCTATATTTAAAGATTAAAACTGGTAAATTAAGTTAATATTAATTGTTTTTGAATTTAGGAAGGAATAATTCAATTAATGTAGAAGTAATATGATGGAGCATTTTGATTTAATATGTAAGATTTTTAAATGTTTCACTTAGAATTATATAGAAGTAAGGATTTTTTACGTATTCTACTATTTAAAGGACATATACTATTACTTGGTAGCTACAAACTAGAATGATATATTAGGGGAAAAAACTTTATAATGTAACATAAATCTATATAGATATTCCAGTAAAGCAGTTAATTTATACACATCAAAAGTCATTAAAAGCTTTGGATATTTTGATATGTATAAATTAAGTTTTACTATTGGGAATCTATAATAAAGAGAATATTTCAACATGTACTATATACAATTCAATAAAAGGAGGACCACAATTGCCAAAGATTATTGTTCGAAAAAGTAACCCATTAAAGGGAACTGTAAAGATAAGTGGTGCAAAAAACTCTGTATTGCCTATAATGGCAGCATCCTTGTTAGCTCAAGATAAAGTTATATTAGAAGATATTCCATCACTAAAGGATGTAGAAGTTATAAGTGAAGTATTGACATCCCTTGGTTCTAGCATTAATAAGCAACCAGATGGGACGTTAGAGATAAATTCAAGCTTCATAAATAATTCAGAAGCTCCATACGACTTGATTAAGAAGATGAGGGCATCATTTTTAGTAATAGGACCACTTTTAGCACGTATGGGAAAAGCTAGAGTATCCCTTCCTGGCGGTTGTGCTATAGGAGCAAGACCAATAGATTTGCATTTAAAGGGACTAAGTGCTATGGGTGCTAAAATAGAATTGGGACATGGATATGTTGAAGCTCAGGCTGATAAATTAGTTGGAGATAAAATATATCTAGATTTTCCTAGTGTAGGAGCTACTGAAAATATAATGATGGCTGCTACCATGGCAGAGGGTCAGACTATAATACAAAATGCAGCAGAGGAACCAGAAATAGTAGACCTAGCAAACTTTCTAAATGGTATGGGAGCAAAAGTAAAGGGAGCAGGAACTGATACTATAAAGATACAAGGAGTTAAAGAATTAGGAGGAGCTAGGCACACTGTAATACCTGATAGAATTGAAACAGGTACATATATGGTAGCTGCAGCCATAACGGGTGGCGACATTACAATAAAAAATGTATTATCAGACCATTTAAAGCCTATGATAGCTAAGCTTAAGGAATGTGGAGTTGAGATTCATGAAACTGGTGATCAAATAAGAGTAAATGCTTCAAATGGAATTAAGGCTGTAGATTTAAAAACCCTACCTTATCCTGGATTTCCAACGGATATGCAGTCTCAGTTTATGGCACTTTTAAGTATTGCAAATGGTACCAGTGTTATTATTGAAACAGTATTTGAAAATAGATTTATGCATGTTAGTGAATTAAATAGAATGGGTGCCAATATTAAAATAGAAGGTCATAGTGCAGTAGTTCAAGGTGTTAAATCCCTTGAAGGAGCTCAAGTAAGGGCTACTGACCTTAGAGCGGGAGCAGCTCTTATATTGGCTGGATTAGTTGCTGAAGGTACAACAGAAATAAGTGATATACATCATATTGATAGAGGATATGTAGGAATAGAAAGTAAATTAAGAAATTTAGGGGCAAATATTATAAGAATGGAATAATATATAGTTAATGTTTAGTAGCTAATATAAACAAAAAATAGCACATAAGGTGTCACGATTCATTAATGAATTTTGACACTTTATTATTTTTTTGAAAAACAATTCTCATATTTCCCTGGAAATATGACAAAATGATATTATTTTCCTTATTGTAATTCGACTGGTTTTAATTATTAAAAAAATTATATGTGCTGATATTTTCCTTAGTTTTACAATTTACACCATTAAATTTTTATCATATTTTATCCTCTAACAACATAAAATGTAAGGAGCGTTATATGGACAAAGGGGGAGAAGGCATGAGGAGAATTTTGTATTTGATAATTGGAATAATAGTAGTAACAATCATATTACCAATGGTGTTGATATTTAGTTGTGACATAGCTCCACCCAATAGACAAAAAGAAGAACCTATGGCTAAAGAGATGATGATACGAGTTTATGTAAAGGAAACAAAGAGAATTGAAGAAATTGAGCTAGAGGAGTATGTAAAGGGAGTTGTTGCTGGTGAAATGCCAGGATCTTTTGAAATAGATGCTTTAAAAGCTCAAGCAGTAGCAGCAAGAACAAAGGCAATCCATCAAAAAATAAAATATGGAGACAAAGGAAATCCTGCACACCTAGGAGCTGAGGTTTGTAATGATGTTCATTGTCAAGTATATAAAAGCCTACAGCAGCTTGAAAAAATAAAGTCAAAGGATTGGATAAAAAATTACTGGCCAAAGATTGAACAGGCGGTAGAAGAGACAAGAGGATTAGTAATAACCTATGATGATAAGCTCATTGACCCCCTATATCATTCTACAAGTGGAGGAAGAACGGAAAATTCAGAAGATGTATTTACAACAATGGCACCATATCTAAGGAGTGTAGAAAGTCCCTATGAAGAAAACTCTAGACATTTAGAAGATGAAGTTGTAATCTCTGTCAACGAATTTATAACAAAAATAAATAATTCATACAAAAAATGCAATTTAAATAAGGATAATATTTTGGATTCTTTAAAAGTATTGGAAAGAAGTGAAGGTGGAAGGATATTGAAAATAAGGATAGGAAATGATATTTTATCAGGAAGAAATATTAGAGAACTTTTTGGATTAAAATCTGCAAATTTTAAGATAACCATATTGGGAGACAAGATGATATTTAAAACAAAGGGATATGGGCATGGTGTTGGGATGAGTCAATATGGTGCAAATGGAATGGCAAAGAAAGGATATACATTTGAAGATATATTAAAGCATTATTATCAGGGGGTGGAGATAAAGGAATATAGGTGATTAAAGGGAGATAGTATAGGAATTTGAGTTGTACATGTCCAAAACGCCTAGAAACGTTGCGTATTTGTACATGTATAAATTAAGTTTGACTATGTAAATTCTATATTTAAGATTTTAAATCTAACTTAAAAAACGAAGTAATTTTTGTGTATCGTCCATCAACATTTTGGTAATAATACAAAATGGAGGTGGACGTTATGAATTTTAGAAAAATGTTTAAGAAAAATAATAACAGCAATAGAGAATCAAAGAATAAAGGACTTAAAGTATTACTAGATAAAGAAGGCTTTTATATTATTATGTTTTTATGTGTTTGTATAGTTGGTACTGTAGCAGTTTGGGTAGCAAAGTCCAATGTTGATAGAATAGCAGAGGATGAAACACCGCCCAATTATAAAATGAATATAGTAGAATCGGAAACAGGGGATATAACCCAAAAAGAAATAGAAAATCAGACTAATGACATTATTATAATAGACGAAGAAAGTGAACCAGATAGAGCATCAATATCTAAAAATGAAGATATCAAAGAAAATATTAATCAAGAAGAAATTGATCTAGATGAAAAGACTGAAAAAAATAAGGGGAAAATTCTAGTTGAGAAACAAACACCTAAATTAGAAGCTAAAGCTAATGATGTAAAAGAAACCATAGTGCCATCAAATGCTGAAGCCATAAGGATGATTTGGCCAGCTCAAGGAGAATTGGGAATGGGTTATGCCGTTGAGACATTGACATATTCTGCAACTTTAGACCATTATACTACTCATCATGGAATAGATATACTAGCAGAGATGAATACACCTGTAAAAGCAGTATTGGCTGGTGAGGTGGTAGAAGTATTAACGGATTCAAGATTAGGAATGACTATCTCAATCGACCATGGAAATGGATTGCTAACTAGATATAGTAATTTATGCACCGATTTAATGGTGAATTTAGGAGATAAGGTTACTAAGGGGCAAACAATAAGTGGAGTAGGAACATCATCAATATTCGAATCGGCAGAAGGTCCGCATCTTCATTTTGAAGTATTGCTTAATGGAGAAAACGTGGACCCAATGAAATATCTGGCAGAGGAATAAATATAGGTAAATAAGAATTGAGCAATAAGTTTATCGTTTGTTGTTCTATATAGCTCTTTCACTGCATATTATGTAACAAACTATTTTTTAAAGGGGGTACATCAGTGAAGGACTATATTGAGGAAAGGGCTGTTGAAATAGCTGAGCATATAATCAGCCAAAAATCTACAGTTAGACAAACAGCTAAAGTCTTTGGAGTAAGCAAAAGTACAGTACATAAGGATGTCACCGAACGACTCCCTAAGATAAACCCTCTTTTGGCTAGAAGAGTAAAAATAATACTTGAACAGAATAAAGCTGAAAGACATATTAGAGGTGGCAAAGCAACTAAGATGAAATACAGTGGAATTATAAAATAACATAAAGCAACAATAAGATAAGAACAGGGTTGTGACCCTGTTTTATTACTATTTTTGTGAAATTTTCAAAGTCAAATATCACCAGTATATTTTACAAAAACTTACAAATTTATTATTTTATTATTAATAATTTTTATTATTGCATTTTACCATTGTAAATATGCTTGCATTATGTTATAAATAGGTATAGAATACAGAAACTAACTCATAAAAAATAATAATAAATTCTAATATAATTTCATATGTATTATAAAAAATATAAAGGATTTTACATAAAAATATAGAATTTTATTTTTATGTAGATAATTTGACATTTTTAAACAAATTTGAGCATACTAAACCATAATTATGTCTTGAAATTAAACAAACTATTAATCTATGTAATAGATTTATTATATTGTATCTATTGGACAAGCTATAAAATTAAGCCCATGTTGATTTTGCTTTAACGAGAACGGCAACCAGTAGATAATAGCCATATAGAAATGAAAGGTGTGAAAAAATGTTTGGGACAGAAATAGGTATTGATTTAGGAACAGCCAGTGTATTAGTTTATATCAAGGGCAAGGGAATAGTTCTTCAAGAGCCATCAGTGGTAGCTATAGATAGGAATACAGATGAAATTCTTGCTGTGGGGTCAGAAGCAAGACAGATGCTTGGAAGAACACCTGGAAATATAGTAGCTATAAGACCCCTTAGAGACGGAGTTATTTCAGATTATGAAGTTACTGAAAGAATGCTTAGATATTTTATAAATAAAACTTGTGGAAGAAAGTTTTTTATTAAACCTAAAATTATAGTTTGCGTTCCAAGTGGTGTCACAGAAGTAGAAAAGAGAGCGGTTATAGATGCCACAACTGAAGCTGGAGGAGGTAAAACCTATCTTATTGAAGAACCAATTGCAGCTGCTATAGGTGCAGGGCTAGATATAACTAAGCCTGACGGGAATATGGTCTTAGATATAGGGGGAGGAACCTCTGATATAGCTGTGATATCCTTGGGAGGGATAGTTGTTAGTGAGTCAATAAAAATGGCTGGAGATAAATTCGATGAGTCTATTATTAAATATATGAGAAAAACTAAGAATATTCTTATAGGTGAGAGAACTGCTGAAGAATTGAAAATAAATATTGGCAGTGCTTATCGAAAAACAGAAGCAATAAAAATGGATTGTAGAGGTAGAGACTTGATTACTGGGCTTCCTAGAACAATAACAGTTACTACTGAGGATATGCTAGAAGCCCTTAACGAGCCTGTAAATGCTATAGCAGATGCAGTTCATTCTGTGTTAGAGAGAACCCCTCCAGAATTAGCATCGGACATTAGTACAAGAGGTATAGTAATGACAGGTGGAGGAGCATTGCTAAATGGACTTAATAAGCTTATAGAACATAGAACAGGTATTCCCACATATATAGCAGAAGATCCAGTATCATGCGTTGCAACTGGTACAGGGATGTCATTAAATCATCTTGATATCCTTGAAAAAAGTATGATGACAAATAGGAGAAATAAAAGAACTAGAAGATAAATATTAAGAGCTGCTAATCCTTGGATTGGTGGCTTTTTCATTGCATATGAACTTAAGCTTTTTTGCAAAAAATTGCATGTTTAAATTTAAGTAAATTCAAGTAACAGAGATGAAATACAAACTATTACCAGTAAAATATTGGTGCGAATTGTTTCCTTTTAAAACTTATTAGAAATACCCTAATACTTGCAACTTGGAACTCAAAACGCACCCTACGGGCGCCTTTGTTCAATGAAATATTAATACTTTCTAATGTATATTGGGGAATAGAAATTTTTATTTGCTATCTTGGCATATAAATTAAAGAAATCATAAAGATTTGCCGATAAATAGATAAGGATTAATAGCTAGCAACTAATCATGAGGAGGAAGGCTATGTTTCGTGGATTATATATGGCATCATCATCTCTTATAACAAATAACAAAAAAATAGATATTGTAAGTAACAATATTTCAAATATAAATACAACGGCATTTAAAAAGGATTTGGTAATTATAGAATCCTTTGAAGATGCATTAATAAGTAAGATGGACGGATCTATAACACCTGGAAATTTAAGAAAACAACATAAAGTAGAAGTAAAAAATGAAGATAATTACTTTGAAGTAAAGTCTAAAACTGGATATATGAGGGTGCAGACTCCTACTGGAATAAGCTTTCATAATAAGGCTAGATTTACTGTTGGAGAGGATGGCTTTTTAAGAACCTTCTATAGAAATGGTGAAGGGAAGATAGAAAGTGGATATGGGTATCAAATATTAGGAAATAATGGACCTATATATATTGGGAATGGACAGGTAAACATAGATGAGGGGGGAAGAGTTTTTGTTGATGGAGAGCTTAGGGATAGCCTAATAACCTTTACACATCCATCTGTGATAGGGACAATGAATTCTGGTGTTAAGCTTGAAAGAGTAGAGACAGATTTTACGCAGGGGCATATGATTAGAACTGGTAATCCATTGGATTTGGCTATTAAAGGAAGTGGTTTTTTTAAGATAGAAACAGATGAAGGAACTAGATATACTAGAGATGGGTCCTTTAAGCTTAATGCAAATAAAGAATTAATCACTTCTGAAGGACATAAGGTTCAAGGATCATATGGTGATATTATAATAGATGGGGAAGAAATATCCATAACACCACAAGGTGAGATTATGGTGGATGGAGAAGTAGTAGATAGATTAGATATTGTAAATATAAAAAATATTAGGGATTTAAGGAAAATAGAAGGAGGGCTTTATAAAATAGAAGATGGTATAGAAGTCGAAAATGGGATATTTGATGGGCAAGTATTTCAAGGGCAGTTGGAAAAATCAAACGTAGATTCAATAAAAGAAATGATTGAAATGATGACCCTATACAGAGGCTATGAATCTAGCCAAAAAATAATAAAGGCATACGATGAAACCATAGGAAAAGCAGTAAATGAAGTAGGGAAAGTCTAAAAAAATTAAGAATTAGAAAAAGATCATGACATTAGGACTATATGCCAATTCAGCATAAATAACCAAATCATGTGGGAGGAATAAGTATGAGAGCACTTTGGACGGCGGCATCGGGTATGAAAGCTCAACAGCTTAATATTGATACTATTTCAAACAATCTTTCAAATGTAAATACAACTGGATATAAAAAGCAGAGAATAGAATTTAAGGATCTTATGTATGAAAAATTAAGGAGAACAGATTTTAATGAAGGAGAAGGAAAGCCCGTCAATCTAGAAGTAGGACATGGAGTAATGCCTGCTGCTTCAGTACGCTCATTTACAGAAGGAAGCTTTGAGCAGACTAATAATAACTTAGACCTTGCTATAAATGGTCAGGGATTCTTTGTAGTCCGTGACAATAATGATAATCTGTTTTTTACAAGGGATGGTAGTTTTAAGCTTAGTATAGAGGATGGAGAAGCACGAATAGCCACTGCTGATGGATATTTTGTTCAATCCGACATAGGGGATATAGAGTTGGGTAGAGATATATCAGATATATTTGTTAGCCCAGATGGTGTTGTGAGCGTAAAAAGAACGGATACAGAAGAGATAGAAGAAATAGCAGTGCTTCAGATTGTAAAATTTCCTAATCCTGCAGGGCTTGAGAGTATAGGTAAAAATTTATTTAAGGAGACAACAGCTTCTGGACAGTATGTGGAATCCTTCCAAGGAGATGCAGGTGAAGTTTTGCAAGGCTTTCTGGAAACCTCAAATGTCCAAGTTGTAGAAGAAATGATAAAATTAATTACAGCTCAAAGAGCCTATGAAGTTAATTCCAAATCAATACAAACATCCGATGAAATGTTGCAAATGGCCAATAATTTGAGACGGTAAAGTAACTGCTAGCTGACAGCCTTATTAATAAGGAGGATAAACCAGTGAAAATAACTAATAACATGTTGACTAACAATATGAATCATGTAAAAACTAAAAGAATTCAAGATGATACTGAAGCCTTCAAACAAATCCTAGAAAACGCTAAAAATTCTGGTGACAATGAAAAATTATCATCGGCGTGTAAGCAGTTTGAGTCAATATATATTAAAATACTTATGGAAAATATGCGTAAAACAGTAATAGATGGTGGATTGGTAGAAAAAAGTCATGCAAGAGAAACCTTTGAGGGAATGCTTGATGAAGAGATAGCGAAGGAAGTATCTAAGGGTCAAGGTATAGGATTGGCTCAAATAATGTATGAACAATTATCTAAAAATTTTGGTGATGAAGAAGATAATAGTTAGAGCATATCTAAATGTGGAGCTGTATAATTAAAACTTAAATTTGAAGGTCTAAAAAAATAGAGTTAATACCAAAACTAAGAGGTACTTAACTCTATTTTTTTAAAATCTACTAGAAAGATTCTAGTACTTGTAACATGGAATTTGCAACTAAAATGCGTCGTCAGATGCCTTTATCCTTGATATAATTTTATGTGTAGGATAAAATAAATTGTGTGTAATAAAAAAGGAGTGAAGACAATGCTAGATAATGTAAAGATTCAAGAAATAATTCCCCATAGATATCCATTTTTATTGGTAGATAAAATTATGGAAATGGAACCAGGAAAAAGAGCAGTAGGAATAAAAAATGTAACTGCAAATGAACCATTTTTTCAAGGACACTTTCCAGGAAAACCTGTAATGCCTGGTGTGCTTATGGTAGAAGCAATGGCACAGGTAGGAGCAGTAGCAGTATTATCCATGGAAGAATATAAAGGAAAGATAGCAATGTTTACTGGTATAGATAATGTAAAATTTAGAAGGCAAGTAGTCCCTGGTGATACCCTTAGAATGGAAGTAGAAATGGTAACCTTAAGAAGAGGTATAGGTAAAGGAGAAGCTGTGGCCTATGTGGATGATGAAGTAGCTTGTAAGGGGACGATTAAATTTGCATTGGTAGATTAAGGGATGTATAAAGGCATAGGGAGAAATTACTAAACAAATGGTACTTGGGGACTGATATATATAGCACATCGCAGTTTAAGTGTGCTTATGTGTTTGTCCCTATTATATCCTATAAGCTAAATGAAAGAACTAGCTTTTTCATTAGTATTCTATAGGAATGTTTTAGCATTTAATTTGAAAAAAGCATATAATGATACAGAGAACAAAAGGAGATAGGAGAAAGAGGTGAGCCTATGTACGGGCTGGTATTGGAAGGTGGAGGGGCAAAGGGTGCATTTCAAATAGGAGCTTGGAAGGCATTAAAGGAGCTTGGAGTAGATATAAAAGGAATATCTGGTACATCGGTTGGAGCATTAAATGGTGCAATAATTGCCCAAGATGAATTTGAAAGATGTTATGATATTTGGTATAACATGTCACCTTCAAGGGTAATAAATATAGATGAGAAGGTCTTAGAAAAGCTTTTGAAATTTGATATAACTCCAGATAATTTACACTATATATTAGGTGAGTTGAAAAACATATTAAATGAAAAGGGACTGGATATAACTCCCCTTAGGAAACTTTTAAAGGAATTTATAAAGGAAGACATTATTAGGGCTTCTAAAAAGGATTTTGGTATAGTAACGGTTTCTTTAACAGAGTTAAGACCTTTAGAGCTTTATATTGAAGATATTCCTAATGGAAAATTGATAGATTATTTGATTGCAAGTGCTTATCTCCCAATCTTTAAAATGGAAAAGTTAGGTGGAAAGCTCTATTTAGATGGAGGATTTTATGATAATTTGCCTATTAGGTTGTTGGTTTCTAAAGGTTATAGGGATTTGATAGCTGTTAGACTTTATGGTATTGGAAGAACAAGAAGGGTTAGAAAAAGGGATATTAATATTACATATATAACTCCCTCCGATGACCTTGGTATGACTTTAGATTTTACGACAGAGAGGGCAAGAAAAAATTTGAAGCTTGGGTATTTTGATACCTTAAAGACCTTTAATAAATTAAAGGGTAATAAATACTATATTGAGCCTAAAAATGACGAGGATTATTTTATAAATTATTTTATGAATCTTGAAGAAAGCAAGGTATTAAAGCTAGGGAAAATCTTAGGCATTGAGCATATGCCCTATAGGAGAATGTTGTTTGAAGCCATAATTCCAAGGCTGGGTGAGCTTTTAAACATAGGCAGAGATGGCGGATATGAAGATATTATTTTAGCCATCTATGAAAGAATAGCTGAAAGATATAGGATAGAGAAGTTCAGATTATATAATTTTGAAAATTTTGAAGATGAAGTTTTAAGTAAGTATAGGCCCTATAGAGGAAATGTGTCTAAAATGATTCCTAGACTCTTTAAACAAAGTGACTTGTTAATGAAAACTGTAAAAGATGATATATTAGATGAGATTACAGATGTACTATTTAACAATTTAGTTGCTAAAGAAAGTTTATAAGATAGAATAGATGCGGGAGGAATAAATGTGGAATACATGAAGAAATATGAGGAATGGCTTAACAATCCATATTTTGATGAGGAAACAAAAAAAGAACTCTGGTGTATATATGATAATGAAAAGGAGATAGAAGAAAGATTTTATAAAGAGTTAGAATTTGGAACGGGTGGTCTTAGAGGCATTATTGGTGCTGGAACAAATAGAATCAATAAATATATCGTTAGAAAGGCTACCCAAGGGTTATCTAATTATTTATTGAAGGAAATAGATAATGCTAAGAAAAAAGGTGTAGTTATTGCATTTGATTCTAGATATAAGTCACCTGAGTTTGCAAGGGAAGCTGCCCTTGTGTTAGGGGGCAATGGTATAAAAGCATATGTTTTTGAATCCCTAAGGACTACTCCTGAGCTGTCATTTTCAGTGAGAGAGCTTAAAGCGGCAGGGGGGATAGTCATTACTGCCAGCCATAATCCTCCAGAATATAATGGATATAAGGTATATGGTGAAGACGGAGGACAACTTGTTCCTAAATATGCAAAGAAGGTTATAGAAGAAATTAGAAAAATTCAGGATTATAGCCAAGTAAATTATATAAATGAGCAAGAAGCCAAGGATAAGGACTTATTATATATTATTGGAGAAGAGATAGATAGGAAATATATAGATATGGTTAAATCTTTAGCTTTAAGAAAAGATGTTATAGAAAAAACGAAGGACTTTAAGATAGTTTATACTCCTCTACATGGAACAGGAGCCATGATTGTAAAGAAGGTTCTTACTGAAGCAGGATTTAAGAATTTCTTTCCTGTTAAGGAACAAGAAGTGCCCGATAGTAATTTTTCAACTGTAGAGTCACCAAATCCAGAGCAGCATGATGCTTTTAATATGGCTATTGAACTTGCAGAAAAGGTTCATGCAGATATTATTATAGGGACAGATCCCGATTGTGATAGAGTAGGAGTAGTTGTTAAGAATAAAGAAGGCAAATATGAAGTTTTAACTGGTAACCAAACTGGGGCATTGCTTACGGATTATATACTATCTTCTATGGAAAGTATTCCTAAAAATAGTGTTATTATAAAGACTATAGTGACTTCAGAGCTTGGAAGCAGAATAGCTGAGAGCTATGGTGTAGAGACTATAAATACCCTAACAGGTTTTAAATTTATAGGAGAAAAAATTAAAGAGTTTGAGGAAAATGGAGATAGGAATTTCCTATTTGGATATGAAGAAAGCTATGGATATCTGACAGGAACTTCTGTAAGGGATAAGGATGCAGTTATTTCTTCTCTATTGATTGCTGAAATGGCGGCATATTATAAACTAAAGGGGATGACCTTATTAGATGGACTTGAACATTTATATGAAAAATTTGGATATTATAGAGAAGACTTGAAATCCATGGTTTTAAAGGGTAAAGAAGGGTTAGAAAAAATAGGCAGGATAATGGATAACCTAAGGAACAATCAACAACTGCAAATAGGAGAAATAAAGATTCATATTATAAGAGATTACTTAATAGGAAGGGCTAAGTTTGTAGATAATGGTAGAGAAGAAGCACTGGATTTACCAAAATCAAACGTATTACATTTTACACTAGAAGACGGTTCATGGATAGCCATTAGACCTTCAGGTACTGAACCAAAGATAAAGATATATTTTTCTGCGATAGGAGAAAATAAGGAACAGGCTGAAAAAAAGCTAAATAAAATAAAAAAACATATACTTAGGCGAATAGATGAGATAGAGTGATTATCCTTGCAAATATTACCCTAAAATACTTTACATATTCTAGAGGATTTATGTTAGAATATAGTGAAGTAGATAATGAAAAATAAGGAGTAATCAAATGAAAAGGGATAGATTTAAGGTTATAAAAGGGGGCGGAGGAAAACCCGCCATACCTAGATATAGATTTAAAAGGAGCTTTGTTACAAATACTAGACTTATGGGTGTAGTAGGTATGAAGATTTTTTGGGAGACTGAAGATGGAAAAAGCTATACTCAGTTCTTTCATTTAGACTTTGAAGAATATGGGATTGATGGATTTGAAAGTCTTGTAGATGGAACTCAAGAAGATATAGATATTATTACATCAAAAATGATGGGTGGGCTTGGAGGAAAATTTGTAAGAATTTCGAAGAAAGAGAGTATATATTTGTTAATTGAGAGTTTTAAGGTGAATGTTAAAAATAACGAAAGCCTATGTCAAGGTGTAGAAGAGTTTGAATTCCTATTAAAGTCTCAGCCCAATATTGATGAAGAAAAATTATGGAACAAGATGTGTGAAAAAATAGTAAATGATTATCAGTTAATTAATTATTTTATGATGAGGGCTGTAGGAGCAGATAAAAAGGGACAAAAATTTCTGTGCTTAGATGATAATGCAAAGAAGTTTAATCCAACTGATAAATCCCTCACATTAATTAAAAATATTATCAAGAAATCCTATAGTAATGGTAGTATAAACTACTATAGTGTAAAAGCATTAATAGATTTAGATAAAGGATATCAGTTGATAATCTGTAATATTGGAGTAAAGCAAACACAGGATGGTCTTAAGGTTGCCTATGCAGAAATAAATGATAAGATGAAAATATCACCTATAGAAGCTGCTTTCCAGCTTAAAAAGCCAGAATATATTCTTATATATTCAACTAAGGAGTTTATTGAGCTTGTAGAGATTTTAGATGCAGATAAGCCTAAAGCTACACAAAATATCCATCAAACTGGGTTTTTATATACTGAATTTAATCCAAATAATGACCATGTTAAGAATCCCGTATATTATTTAAATGGAGATATATTTGCAGTATATTTTGTTACCACTGAAAACCAATTAGCTGTAAGTACTTTTTCAAAGGAAAATTTAGTAAAGCTAAAAAAATATTTTAGTGGCAGAGTTTTTCAAGGATTACTTGAAATAGAAGGTGAGTTTAAGACAGATAATCCCCTGCTATATGAATTTGTCCACAGTGGATATGAAGATTTTTTTGATTTTTTAAATAATGTGTAGTACTTGGAACTAAAAAACGTCATCACATGCCTTTATCTTCTATGACTAAAGGAGCATACAAGCTACTAGCTAAAGATTAGTAGCTTGTATAAGACTTTTAACGATAACCTCAGCCATTTCCATTACTAAGCTAAGCCTAATATTATGAATTGGAAAGAAATCATCAATACTAAATTTATCTACAATACCTACTATGGAAATATCTCCTACCGAGGGAAGATTCTTGCCTACACCCCTTCCAGGAGAAATTGGACTATGTCTTATTTGTATGCTACCTATGTATTTTTTATCTCCTAGGCAGGCATCGATGGCAATGATATTTGAATTCCTATGTATATTATTAATTTTTGTGATTTCCTCATTTAGATTGACTGCATGAATGGGATTTTTTAATGTGCCATAAACGGGATATATAAAGTTGGCTTTTGTTAAAAATGTTCCTACCAAAGGACCTAAAGCATCACCAATACATCTGTCGGTACCAATACATACTATTATAGTATTGTGTTTAAATCTCTTGGATAAATTTTCTGATAGGAGTTTAACTGCATATTTATCTTGAAAGTTAATTTTAATTTCCCTTATTGGATTAATTTTTCCAATTATCAAAAGAAAAAACACCCCCTCATATGATATATATGAAGAGGTTATATTTTTAATTATTATGATTTCAAAAAATATAAAATAAAGTATTAAACCTTAGATTTTAAAGTTTATACTCGATTTAAAATAGTATTTAAGGTTTTGTTTTATAGGCTTGTTTATGATATTCAACAATTAACCTATTGAGTTCATTGCTCTTATCAATAATCTCATCAATGGTAATGTTATGTAAATTATTCTCTATTGTTTCTGAAATTTCTTTCCTAAGTTTTTCAATTTTATCGCTTAAGTTATTTGTATCTTTCATAAAAAGACCTCTTTTCTTGCTTATATAGATTTCCCATAGTAAAACTTAATTTATACATATCAAAATATCCAGAGTTTTTAAGGATTTTTGATGTGTATAAATTAACTGTTTTACTGGAATATCTATAGATTTCCCATAGTAAAACTTAATTTATACATATCAAAATATCCAGAGTTTTTAAGGATTTTTGATGTGTATAAATTAACTGTTTTATTGGAATATCTATATCTATAATTGTTAAGAATAAGATCATTAATTAAATTATATGACAATATATTGCAAAATTCAACAAAATTCAATACAAGTTAAGCTTTTTTTAAGGAATAAAAATATTTATTTTTGAAAACAATATTAAAAGCATGGATTATATACTTAAATATGTATATAGATGGAGGTGAAATTATTAAAGTAAAAATATATATTATATCAATAATTATACTAACCTTCATTACAACATATACTATAATGCATTTTCAGCCAACTAAAAATGATACATTAGCTAAAGAAAAGTACTATGGTTTATCAAATTTTATAGCTGGTATAAAGAACAAGACTCCAGATAAAAGCCAAGATGATTGTATGATAGATGGAGAAGTATTAAATGGTTTTATAAAGCTTTATAGTAATAAAAGCATAGAAGATTTAGAAATATATGAAAAAGAAGAAATAAAATACATACTGGAGACCATGGGAAGCTATAATACAATAAAACTAAAGAAGCTTCTCCAAAAGGAACCACATCCAGATAAAGAGAAGATTCATGAGCTTTTAAATGAAAACCTATTTGATAAAGATTTAATGCTTTTAAATGAAATGTTAAAACTCCCCCCGATAGAAACTAGCTTGGAAGGTTAAATTAGAAAAGCGCCCATGGGTAATAATGGGCGCTTTAGCATAATTATTGCTTCTTGAACCAATTTTTTATCTCATATGTTACATATCCATCATTTACAGTAAAGATCATATATTTAAAGTCATTATTAAGATTGATTTCATCGTCTCTAGGGAAGGATTTCAACTTGACTAAGCGTATTCCCCTTATGACTTGGATTTCAAAATCCTTGTTATTTCCACCTGTCAATATCCATACATCCATATTCTTTTCTTCTTTAAGTTTTTCAAGGGTGTCAAAGAATAATTTTTCTTCAAGCTTATCTGTAAAGTTTAATGGTTTTGGTAAAATAACAAAGAGACTGTCGGATTGTAAATTATTGACAGTATTCAATAACCATATCCATTGATTGTAATCGGTAGCCCTGAGTCCACCGTTGGTATTATCTAATCTAATAAAGGAGCTGTTTTTAAATTTAGTATGGGAATATCCTGAAGCACCAACTAAATAGTTGTCGGATAGCTTTTCTTCCAGCTTACTATTAATATGATTTGTAAAAATGTTTAGGTCCACAGCTTCAGTAACATAAGAAAGTTTGTTTACAAACCATTTATCCAGCAATGTATCTATGGTGCCAATACTTCCATGGGCTAAGAATCTAAAGGAATTTTCATTTTTAAGTTCACTGAAAACATTTCTTTCATCAATATAAACAGCAGTGTTTTTCGGAATTTTCTTCTCGAAATTAGGCTTATAAAAGGCTGTTAGTTCATCAATATAAATATATCCAGAATCCATGTAAGATGGCTCTATTTCAACTAAATATAATCTTTCAAGCTTTAGAGGAGCCACTGCATTATTAGGAATAACAGCTTCAACAAATTTCCACCCGTCCCAATCAACATTTCTTTCAAAGGTAATATTAAAGGAATTTCCAGCTGAATCCTTTAACTTTCCTCTAAGCCAGTGGCCGTTACCTTCATTACCATATACCCAAAGTCCCAACTTTTCAGGTCTTTCTTCCATATGCAGACCTTCATTATCAAATACTATATAGGCAGCCTTAGAACCATTGACGTTGTTAAAATCATAGCTTAGCTTACCAGAAAAATTTCCATTTTTTTCTTTAGATGATAATTCAAAGCTTCCTCTAACTTCATTGGGATATGGTAGAAAGCTTGCGTTTGGGCTTTCAAAATCTTCTAAAATAGCATTTAGATAATTGGTTGATATTTGAATATAGGCATCAATATTATCTAATGAAGCCTTTATGATGTCATTGCTTACTTCATCGGAGGCTATGAAGGTATTATCTTCTATGTTACCAATTTTATTAGGAATAGACCATACTAAATCCTTTGAATCTATCTTTGCTTTATAGCCTTCATCATTTACGGCTTCTATATATAAAGGTACTCTTTTTTCTGCTTCTGCAAATATTTTTGACGGAGAGACATTAAGCTTGATTGGATTGCCTATGCTCCTTATGTCTATGGAAGAAGTTTTATTTTTATAAGAAACATTAATAGTCCCTTTGCCAGTAGTTTTGGGAATAAAGTTATTTCCAATAAAGCTTCCCTCTATACCGCTAACACTCCACTGGGCATCTTCAATGTCTATTTCCACAGGATTGTAATTTTTGTCATAACCTTTTAGTCTTAGTTCCCTTGATGTTTCAGTAAAAATATTACTATCATCACACTCTATCTTGATACCCTTTAGGGTGGTTTTAGGACTGTTATTTAATACTGCAAGACCATTCATAATTTTTCTTTCGTAGCCCCCCGATGGATTATTGGCTATTGAGGCAATATTATCACCTAGGTGCTTTACCACCATTTCAGTTGATCCTCCACCATCAAGGTTAATTGCATTATAAGCACCAAGTTCAATTAGAATTTCAGCCAGTTCTCTTTGGGTTACACCAGGATAAGAGGAGGTTCTACCATCAATGGTTACCATAATAATCTCATCTCTATCCCTATTAATACCAAGTCCAGTTCTTGGGTGTTTACCAGAAACCTTAAGGGAGAAATCATCGGGTATAATACCATCCTTTACTATTACAGCTCCTCCCCCCATAGCTAAAGAAAGCTTCTCAAAGTTTGGCTGAGTCACTATATCTAGTACAACCTCATCATTATATGAAAAGTTATTTAATATATATTCTTTTTTTTCACCTGTAGCAGCAATTATGAAGCCATTGTGGGGAATTTCTACAGCTTCCAAATTGTTGCGGATTTCTTGAACCTCGTTATCAACTATGATCATCTCAACTATGTCATTATGTTTTTGATTACCAAAGGAAAATTCGCCCCAATGCTTGTCGAGAAGAATAGCTCCATTGTCTATATTTGGTTTGTTTTTATAGGCTATATCAAGTATTGAATTGTTTTCATAATTCATCAGCTTGATACTAGTTATTTCCCAGTATTTAATAAAGGGGTTGTTCTCATTATCAATATTGAATGTAGCAAAATTGGGATTATTTTTTGATGATGTTATAATCTCGCCATCTTTAACTATAGGGCCTATAGTTGCAAAGGCTTTTGTATCAAAAAAATCACCATTAATAGCGCCTATTATTTTATCGGCTTCTTTACTGCTTGAAACCATCTTGGTCAATGAATCCCTCTGGGATACACCTTTTTCACTAGTAAGAACCTGTAAAGAGGTATGTTTATCCTTAACATTGATTTTAATTACATTTATGTTTAACCAACCCTTATCGGTAAATCTCAATGTCCTTTCATGTATTACTCCCTTAGACAAGTTCTCAGAATATTTTTCCTGATATATATCTATAAATTCAGCGCCAGAAAAGGTAATAAAGGTATTGAAGGCTAAGACTGTAGTCAATAGACCCGTAAACAATTTCCTTCTTTTTAACATATTTATCCTCCAATCATTTATGGATTTTTTACTTTTACTTTTTCTTTTCCCAAATATTTAGCTGCTCAGTATTCATTAAAGCCCTTAAAAGATTTTGCTTGGAATAAGGTATATCTTTATAGAATTTCAAAAGAGCTTTTTTCATATATTCCCTTTTCGTATTTCCGTCGGCAGGACAAGGGCTTTTCACAATGGGTAAATTATGTCTTTTAACGGCTCCAGCTATTTCCCTTTCTTCAACATAAATCATTGGTCTAATCATCGTTAAATCCTTTCTGCTAAGATATGTTACAGGGTTAAAGGTATTGATTCTGCCTTCATAGAACATACTTAGGAATAAGGTTTCAATGGCATCATCTCTATGATGTCCCAAGGCCAATTTTGTGATAGAGTTTTCCTTACAAAGATCGTGCAAAGCACCTCTTTTAAATCTTGAGCATAATGAACATGGATTTTTTTCCTTTCTTTCTTCAAAGACTATTCTTCCAATTTGAGTTGGTTGTATTATATATTCTATTCCAAGTTTATTGCATAAGCTTTGTATAGGTGATAAATCAAAATCATCAAATCCAAGGGTTAAAGATAGGGCCTTGAGTTTATATTTGACTGGTGAAAAATTTTGAAAAAGCTTAAGCCCATATAGAAGTGCTACGCTGTCTTTTCCACCAGATACACCAACGCCTACTATATCTCCATCTTTTATCATATCAAAATCTTCTACAGCTTTTCTAATACATCCAAGAATTAGCTTCAACTCAATCCCTCCCATAATCAATTATACTTTAATGGCAATATTTATTGTAATTAAAAAAGTATTACAAAATATATCTAGGGCTTTAGTCATGGGATAAAGGGGATAAGAAATAAGAGAAATTAGAATATTCAATTGATTGACAAATAATGGTTATAAATATATACTTTAATTGAATTCTGATTATAACTAAGCATTAGTTTTAGGTTGTGATATTAAAAGAATAATTTTAAGGACATAAATCAATACTGTTAAGTATATTATTTGATTATAGTGGTATTATCCAAAATTATGATAGCTAGTAGGTGAGCAATATGAGCTTAGTGGATTTTTTATCAAGGGAGCTTAAGGTTTTTCTTCTTGCAACTTTACCAGTAATAGAACTCAGGGGCGCTATTCCCTATGGAATAGCAATGGGAATGAATCCAATCCATGCAGCTTTTTTGTGCGTAGCTGGGAGTATGATTCCTGTTCCTTTTATATTGTTTTTTTTGAAACCTTTTTTTATGAGATTAAGAAGTATTTCTATGATAAGAAAATTTGAAAAATGGTTAATAAAAAGAACTGAGAGAAAGGCAAAAAATATAAAGAAATATAGTATATTAGGGCTTGTTTTTTTTGTGGCTATACCCTTACCTTCAACAGGAGTTTGGACTGGGGCTATGGCTGCTGCATTTTTAAATTTACCCATCAAGTATGCATTTTTTGCAATATTTTTAGGAAATATTATTGCTGCCCTTTTATTAACGGTTCTAAGTCATTTGGCTATACTTAATATATAGATAGACCTTTGTATTAGGAAATAGGACTTGGGAAGTTTTTTTCGGAAAACAATATAAAAAAATATTGACTAGAATATATTTATATGTTACTATTTTTATGTTAAATTTAATAATCTGTTTCACCTTATCAAGAGTGACGGAGGGAATAGGCCCTGTGAAGTCCAGCAACCGGTACAAGGTATACGGTGCTAAGTCCTACAGAATAATGTATTCTGGAAGATGAGGTTTCAATGCCTAAAACCTCTTCCTTGTGGAAGAGGTTTTTAAGTAGTTAAATTCTTATGTAAAAAAATAAATTAAGGTTATAATAATATTAAAATCATACAGTCTAAGACTTGATTTTAAAACCTGATAGTATGATTATAAAATTGTTAACCTATATAAATCGCAAAAATGATTTTACATGAAACGAATTAAATTTTCGCAATAAACATTAAGGTAACACAAGCGCACAAAATTTAAACTGAAAAATCCTTTGTGCGTTCTATATAGAAGTAAAATTCAAACTAATAGCAGTGGAATATTGGAATGAGTTTTTTTAAAAACTTACTAGAAGCATCCTAATATTTACAACTTGGAACCTAGAACTTGCAACTACAAATGCGTCGCAAGACGCCTTTGTCCATATGAATAATAAGGAGGAAATGGAGTTGAGAAGATTATTTACATCAGAATCTGTTACAGAGGGACATCCAGATAAGATATGTGATCAAGTGTCAGATGCTATTTTAGATGCGATATTTGTAAATGACCCAAATGCTCGTGTTGCGTGTGAGACTACTGTTACTACGGGACTAGTATTAGTAACAGGGGAGATTTCTACTAAATGCTATGTAGATATACCTAAAATAGTTAGGAAAACTATTGAAGAAATAGGCTATACAAGAGCAAAGTATGGATTTGATTGTGATACCTGTGCTGTACTCACTTCCATAGATGAACAATCTCCAGATATAGCTATGGGTGTAGATGAAGCATTAGAACGTAAAAAAGGTGATATGGGAGATGAAATAGAAGCTATAGGTGCAGGAGATCAAGGTATTATGTTTGGTTTTGCCTGCAATGAGACTGAGGAATTAATGCCTCTTCCTATTTCTCTTGCACATAAGCTTGCAAGAAGACTTTCAGAAGTAAGAAAGAATGGAACTTTAGAGTATCTTCGCCCAGACGGTAAAACCCAGGTTACAGTAGAATATGAAGGTGATAAACCTGTAAGAATAGATACCATCGTTATTTCTACTCAACATGGTCCAGAGGTTAGCCGTGATCAGATTGAGAAGGACATGATTGAACATGTAGTAAATAAAATAGTACCTCCTGATTTATTGGATGAAAATACAAGATACTTAATAAACCCTACTGGCAGATTTGTGATAGGGGGACCTCAGGGTGATGCAGGTTTAACAGGAAGAAAAATCATAGTTGACACATATGGAGGATATTCAAGACATGGCGGTGGAGCTTTTTCTGGAAAAGACCCAACAAAGGTAGACAGATCAGCCGCCTATGCTGCAAGATACGTGGCGAAAAATATAGTTGCCGCAGGTCTTGCTGAAAAATGCGAAATAGAGCTTGCTTATGCTATAGGTGTTGCTCAGCCAGTTTCTATATTGGTTGAAACCTTTGGAACGGGAAAAGTATCTGAAGAGAAATTGGTACAACTTGTTAAGAAGCACTTTGATTTAAGACCAGCTGCAATTATAAGAGATTTAGATTTAAGAAGACCTATTTTCAGACAAACAGCAGCATATGGTCACTTTGGAAGAACAGATATAGACCTATCATGGGAAAGAACAGATAAAGCTGAAATACTTAGAAAAGAAGGTTTTGGAGAATAAAAAATCAAGACTATGAATATCATTTTTATCTAAAATTTCAAGTGCTTCACTTATATATATAAATGTAGGATTCCATTTTTGTTTCAAGTGGAGTAGACTCTTCATATGAAGCCTCGATGTTTAGCGTAAGCTAAACGAGTTTGCTACCTTAAAGAACGTTCCGAAAAACTTGCAACTTGGAACATGTAACTTGGAACTAAAAAAAGCAGCATATGCTGCTTTTTTAGTCCCTTACTTCTCTATTTCTAAATAAAAAGCTTACTGCATATGCTCCAGCTATACCTACTAAAGCATAAACCACTCTACTAATTCCAGATGCTTGACCAGCAGATATAGCTCCTGAACCTCCTAATAAAGCTGCCACCAAGTCGTAACCAAAAAGACCAACTAATAACCAATTAAGAGCACCAATTATGACTAATACAAGAGCTATTCTATCCATAAGATCATCCTTTCTATTTAACTTGTTTCAAGTATTATTATTCCAATTTTTGATATAAAAAAACATATATAAATATAACTATTAATGAATAAAATGGAAAAAATAATTTTAGTTTTTATAATTATTGAGATTATGGACAGCATATATTTGCTTTGCTCATTGTGATATATTTACTATCTGCAGGAGTTTTTAATATTTCCTTTTCGTTCATGTAGTAGACCTGTTTTTTTATATGAGTTTGAAGGGGAAAACAGGTTTATAAAAATTACTGAAAGGAAATACTAAAACTCCCTAAGTTATTCTACGAAACAGAAAATTTTATTTACTAGAATAAAGGGGTAATTTTGATTTATGTTATAATATAGATATTCCAGTAAAATAATTAATTTATACACATCTACACATCAAAAATCCTTAAAAACTCTAGATATTTTGATATGTATAAATTAAGTTTTACTATGTAAATGTGTGATAATCAAATATTAACTAATTCCGTGGTGATTTTATGTCTAAGATAGTACAAGGTATTGTAAAGGAAATTATATTTCAGAATGAGGAAAATGGCTATGTAGTAGCCGAGGTAGATACAGGAGAAGAGGATGTAGTTGTAGTAGGCTATATACCCATTATAAATGTAGGTGAAACTATGTCTTTTGAAGGCAGAACCACTGTTCATCCAATATATGGTGAGCAATTACAGGTTGTAAGCAGTAAACAGGTTATACCAGTAAGCTTAGAAGGAATTGTAAAATATCTGTCATCGGGTTTGATAAAGGGAATAGGACCTAAGATGGCGGAAAAAATCGTAGAAAAGTTTGGTATGGATTCCTTAGATATTATTAGGTATAATCCTGATCGCTTAACAGAGGTTAGCGGCATAGGACCTAAGAAAGCTAAGGATATTGCTGAGACCTATGAACAGCAGAGAGAGATAAAGGAAGTAATGATATTTTTAAGTCAGTTTGGCGTTTCTACAGCATATGCAGTAAAAATATTTAAAAAATATGGTGACAAAACCATAGAATTTTTAAGGGAAAACCCCTATAGATTAGCCGATGACATTGCTGGAATAGGATTTAAGATGGCAGATACGATTGCAAAAAGAATGGGGATAGATCCTAAGTCCCCCTATAGAATAATGTGTGGCATAAAATATTCTTTGACTCAATATAACTTAGAGGGTCATACCTACGCCATTAGAGAAGAGTTTATTGATAGAACCTCCAAAATATTAGGAGTAGATAAGAGCATGGTAGAGGATGGAATCATTACTTTAACCATAAATGGACAGCTGCATCAGGAAAATATTAATGGAAATATAGCTATATTCCCAATGCCATTCTTTTATGCTGAAACTGGAGTATGCAAAAAGCTTATAGAGCTTTCTGCCACAAGCTTTGACAGCTCCAATCTAGATATAGAAGAGGAAATAAAAAAAATTGAAAGCAATGAAGATATTGATTTGGCTGAAAATCAAAAAGAAGCAATTAAGCAAGCCTTTAAAAACAGTATTACAGTCATAACAGGTGGCCCTGGAACAGGAAAAACCACCATTGTAAACAGTATTATAAAGTTGTTTGAAGGCCAAAATTTAAAGATAGGGTTAGCTGCTCCTACAGGCAGGGCTGCAAAGCGTCTTACTGAAACTACTGGAAGAGAAGCTAAAACTATTCATAGACTTTTGGAATATTCCTTTTCCGATGATGGTACAGGAATGGCATTTATGAAGAATGGAGAAGACCCCTTAAGCTTTGATGTAATCATTATTGATGAGGTCTCAATGGTTGATATTCTTTTAATGTATCATTTACTTAAGGCTATTATACCTGGAACTAGGGTTATACTAGTTGGAGATGTAGACCAGCTGCCATCTGTAGGAGCTGGGAATGTACTTAAGGACATAATTGAAAGCGGGATAGTAAATGTTGTAAGGTTAACGGAAATATTCAGACAAGCAAGGGAAAGCATGATAGTCGTTAATGCCCATAGAATTAATAAAGGACTTAAACCTCAGGTTAACATAAAGGATAAAGATTTTTTCTTCTTACAAAAGAAAAACCAAGATAATATACTTGATACCATAAAGGAGCTGTGTATAAGGAGACTCCCTGAATTTAATAATTATGATCCAAGTAAAGATATTCAAGTATTAACTCCTATGAAAAATAGCAAGATCGGCACCATAAATATGAACAAGGAGCTTCAAAGCATATTGAATCCCCAGAGTAAGGAAAAGGAAGAAAAAAAGGTAGGGGACAAGCTTTTTAGAGTTGGGGATAAAATAATGCAGATAAAGAATAACTATAATATAAAATGGAAGAGTAAGGATGGTCTCAGGGATGGTGAAGGCGTATTTAATGGAGATATTGGATATATTACAGCTATAGATGAAGAAGAAAAGCTTTTATCTGTTTGCTTCGATGATGAAAAATATGTAGATTATGACTTTTCTAGTCTTGATGAGATAGAGCTTGCTTACTCTATTACCATTCATAAGAGTCAAGGAAGCGAGTTTCCAGTAGTTATTATACCACTTTGCTGGGGACCTCCTATGCTTTTAAATAAAAATCTATTATATACTGCTGTAACCCGTGCAAGGGAGCTGGTAGTCTTGGTTGGCATGGAGAAATATTTATCCATGATGATAAAAAATGAAGGGAGTCTCAATAGAAACTCAGGACTTGGATTTAGACTTAAAAGGATTATGGATGAAGAACTGTTGAGTTTTTAGTTGTAAAATTCAAACTATCACCAGTAAAATGTTGTAATGCAACTATTTTTTAAAAAGACCCATTAGCAAAGCTCTAAAACTTGCAACTTGGAACCTGCAACTTAGAAATACAAAGCATCACCATCTAATATATAAAGAGGTATAAATCATGAAATATGTAAAATTATTATATGAATATATAGATGTTTTTTTAAATTTTATATATCCAAGAAATATATACTGCATATTATGTAGTGCTTCAATAGATAGGGATGAAGAGTATTCGATTTGCTATGAGTGTAAAAGGAAACTAAAATTTATATATGGCAAGACCTGTGAAAAATGTGGAAAGCCCTTAAATGATTTATATTTAATAAATAAATGCAATGACTGTGTAGATAATACATACTTTTTCACCAAGGCAGTTTCATGCCTTGAATATGACGATTTATCAAAAAAAATAATTTATGATTTAAAGTATCATAAAAAAAGATATATTTCATACCATATAGCAGAAATTATATATGATAGACTCAAAGAGGAAAATATTAGCTGCTTTGATATAATCATACCAGTACCCCTCCATGAAGCCAAGGAAAGGGAGAGATCCTTTAATCAGGCATATCTTATAGGTAAATATATAAGTAAAATGACTGAAATAGAAGTAGATAATAAAGCCCTTTTGCGGGTGAAAAATACAGTAACACAAAACAAATTGACTAAAGAAGAAAGAATGACAAACCTAGAGGGGGCCTTCAAGGTAGTCAATAAGGATAATATAAACCATAAGAACATATTGCTTGTAGATGATGTTTTTACAACGGGTGCAACTGTAAATAGATGCAGTAAAATATTGCTTGAAAATGGAGCCAAAAGGGTGTATGTGGCTACTTTAGCTACGGGAAGAAATATGTAAGAAAGATAATTAATCTAAAATATTTATTTTGTGATATAATATTTTAATATAATGAGGTATAAAAGGAGGGCGTTGACAATTGAATATAAGAAATTGTAAGGAATGCGGTAAATTATTTCAATATGATGGAATCAGTAAATTATGTTATAAATGTAGAAAAAAAGATGAGGAAGACTTTATATTAGTCAAAGAATTTTTGTATGAAAATCCAAAGGAAACTATAACAGTTGTATCCGAAGAAACAGGTGTTTCAGAAGATAAAATTTTACGTTATCTTAGGGAAGGTAAACTAGAGATAGTTGGAGAAAATCCAGGTATACTATTGGATTGTGAAATTTGCGGAAAGGCCATAAGGACAGGAAGATATTGTGAGAAATGTGCTTATGATATGGAGAGAGGATTTAAATCAGGCTTTGAAAAGAGGGAAAATAAAAAAACAATACGAACAAGTTCTAAGGAAAAAATGCATATAGCTCAGCTAAAGAAGAAGAAAAAATAGATATACATTTGTTAATAAAATTCTCATCTTTGACCATAATACAAATAATGCTGTTAGAGATGAGTTTTTTTTGAAATTGTTACTAATTATAGGGACAGTGGATACTTATAAGATTAAAGAATTAAAAATCTCAGCAATTCAACGGAGGTGCTTTTATTGTTTTGGAAATCTTGGTTTAAAAAAAAATTTAAAAACCAGATGATAGAAGAATTAGAAAGAAAAATAATTCGTTTAGAAGAAGAACATATGACCATTACTAATGGACTTGAGAAGATAGATGAAGAAATATATAAGCTTGGAGAGCAATTATCTCAAAGTAGCGAAAAAATTGATAGGGGATCACGCTTGCAATATAAAACTGCCAATGATATTATAGGGAAAATTAAAAAACTGGATTATAGTATAAAGGAAAAATGGGATTTCCAAACCAAATACGAGTTTGAGTTAAAACAAAAAGAAAACTTAGTGGGAAATATACAGCTGCTTGTACAAGTGTTATTAAAAATGTTAGACGATATAGATATAGCTTGTGATAAAGAGATAAATAATGATGAAGATAACTGGTATAGATTGCATAAAATGTGGGAAATACAAATAATGGAAACATTTGATAATATAGGAATCAAAGAGATCGAGGTATTGGGAACTACCTTTGATCCACTATTGTCTGAAGCTATAGATACAATGACGCTAGAGGAAATAAGAAGTTCTGATGGAATATTTCTTCAAAAGGATAAATATCTTCCCTTTGAAGTTGTGAAAGTTGTTAGAAGAGGTTTTATGTTATCTGATGGAAGCCTGCTTAGAAAGGCAAAGGTTATTACTATAAAAGAGGAGAGGGGTTATGAAAAAAATAAAGGATAAAAATATCAAAGATACTTTTAGACCTATTGTAGGTATCGATTTAGGAACTACAAATTCTGCTGTGGCATACATATATCGTAAAAAACCTAAGATAATAACGTCGCCAAAGGGTGAAAAAATAATACCTTCAGTGGTATTAATAGATCTTAATGGAAATGTTGTTATTGGAAAGGATGCCCGTGATTCAATGGTTGCTATGCCAGACAGAACAGTTGCAGCAGTTAAGAGAAAGATGGGTTCTAATGAAGGCATACAGATTGCAGATAAGGTATTACTTCCTGAAGAAGTAGCTGCTTTAATTCTGAAGGAACTAAAAAAATATGTAGACGATTTATTAGGTGAAGGTGAAAAAGAAGCGGTTATAACTGTCCCAGCATATTTTACCGATAAGCAACGTCGTGCAACAAAAAAGGCAGGAGAATTAGCTGGCTTTGTAGTTGAGAGAATCATAAATGAACCAACTGCTGCGGCAATGGCATATGGATTAAATAACTTAAAAGAAGATCGACATATATTAGTCTATGACTTAGGTGGTGGAACCTTTGATGTTTCAATTGTAGAGATGATGAGCGGTATACTTGAGGTCAAAGCATCCACAGGAAATAATTTTTTGGGTGGCGAAGACTTCGATTGGAGATTGGTAGATTGGTTTGCTGAAAAAATAATAAAAGAACATGGGGTTGACCCTAGAAAAGACATTAGAGCAAAGGCTCTATTAAAGGATGAAGCTGAAAGGACAAAAAAACAGCTATCAACAGAGAATAAAGTTGAAATATCCTTACCAATTGTTACAGTGAAAAATAATCAGCCCATTAGTCTTTCTGTAGAGATAACTCGTAAAGAATTTGAGGAACTAATCAAGGATTTATTAATGGAAACCATGGAGCATGTGGAAACTGTGCTAAAGGAAACATCACTTACAGCTAAAGATATAGATGATATTTTATTAGTTGGAGGCTCAACCAGAATCCCTCTGGTACACGAATTGATTAGTGACTTTTTCAAGAAAAAGCCTCGTAATGATATAAATCCCGATGAAGCTGTTGCCTTGGGTGCAGCTGTACAAGCTGGCATAAAATCTGGAGTATTGGCAAAGAGTGGCATGATTGTTACAGATGTTGCACCATTTTCTATGGGAATAGCGGTATTAAAAGAATGGAAAAACATCGCAGTTCGACCTGGAGGTTATCATGTTATAATACCACGAAATACTACAATACCAGTAACACGAACCGAGGAATTTACAACTGTTTATGATGGACAAACTAAAGTAGCTATTGAGATTTTTCAAGGAGAAAACGACTGGGTAAAGTATAATCATAAATTAGGAGAATTTTTACTTGATGGTATTCCACCAAATGAAGCAGGCAGAGAAAAAATCCAAGTAACTTTTAAATATAATCTAAATGGTATTTTAGAAGTAACAGCTAAATGTGAAGCCACTGGAAAAGAAATGAGCGTTACAGTACAGGATGCATTGGAACGTGAATCACAGGAAGCTTATGAAGATAGCATCGATAAACTAAACACTCTTTTTGAAAATAAAGAAGAGGATGATTTAGACGAAGGTTTATATAGTCAAATGATTGATGAGATTGCAAATGATATGGTGAGTGAATTAGAGGAGGATAGAGATTTGGACGATCTGCTAGAAGAAGCAGAGGAACTGATTGATAGGGCGAAGGATTTGGAAAAAATATCTGAAGGTGAAAAGCTTAAAAGGATAGACAATATCATTCGAAAATTGAAAAAAGCTGTTTTACGTAGGAATAAAGAAAAATTGGAAGATGCAATTGATAGAGCAACTGATGAATTAATTGATATAGAGCTTTAGGAGGATAAAATCAATGTTTAAAAATTCACATAGAAATAAAAAAAATAATATAGAAAACTATTATAAGGTGTTAGGTACCACTGCAAAAGCTGGACCTAAGAGGATTAAGGAAAAGTACATAGAGAAGGTGAAGGAATTTCCTCCAGAGACTCACCCAGAAGAATTTCAAAAAATTAGACAGGCTTATGAAATACTCCGCGACCCTATTAAACGAAGCGAATATGATTTGATGCGTAAATATGGTGGTAAGATTGAAAAACTTATGGATCAAGCTTTAGAGTGTATGCTTTTCAATGATATCAAAAAAGCAGAGAAGCTATTTAATAAGGTGAAAGAAATACAGCCAAATAATGTACAAGTATATATGTTTTTAGCAGAGATAGCTCTTTTCGATGAGGACTTAAATAAGTTTAACGAACAATTTAATATTGCCTTGGACTATGCTAAAGAAGATGAAAAAGAAATTATACTTGCCTTAAAGATTAGTAGGATGTTGTTCCACGATTTTGCTGAGGAAGCTTTAGAAGAATTAAATAAAATTAAAGGATATATTAAAAGTGAGATTATATTAAGGAAGCTAAGAATAGATATATATAAGGAATTAAGAAGATATGATGAATTATGGATACTAATACAAGAACAAATAAAGGAAATGCAAACTGAATCCTTTGAAGATATGGATATATTTATAGATTGGCTTAATACTGCTATTGAACTTGAAAAGTGGAGTGAAATTTCCAAGATTAAAAACAGCATAAATAAATTGTTGAAGACAATAGAAAATGAAGATGACAGATTTGTTGTAGAGAAAATTTTATTTGAGGAATATATGTCATATAAGTATGTAGCAGGATTCCGTGCAGCTGAAATATATATTGATTTATTGTATAAGCTTGATTCTAGGAAGCCAGATGTTAAAGAAGAAAGGAAAAAAATAAAGTACGTAGCAAAACTGCAAAAAGAAATTGACCGTATGGCTAATGATAAAGAACTATTTCCACTTATGTATTTTAGAGCTATCCAATTTTTTGCTGAAGAGTACATGGACGGAGAAGCATATGATCATTTGATGGAGGAATTGCCTTATGATTTTATCAATGATATGGAAGAAATGAATGAAGATATTGCATTTGGCATAATGAGAGTAAAGAAGAAGTATCAACTTGTTTATAAAGAGTTTAAAGATGAATGGGAAAATATGTTTAAAGAGCATACTGAGGGATTTAATAGAGAAATGAGAAGGTTAATAAGAAGGGGTAAGCTATAATAGAAAATATTACTGGTAACTCTATATTTTAACATAAAATAATCTATAGAGGGTTTTAAAACTGTGATATAATAGTTAAAAACAGATCTCAATGGGGGTAATGAGATGGAAAAAATAGAAGGGCTGCTAGGTAAAATTTTAGAAAATCAAGACAGATTTGATAACAGGCTATCAAATATTGAAGACAAGATAACGAATCTAGAAGAAGGACAAAAGAGAACTGAACAAAGGCTAACAAATCTAGAAGAAGGACAAAATAATATTAAAAATGAAATGATTAAGTTTGCAGTATTACAAGAAAAAATGCAGAGAGATATAGAATTATTAGTAGAAGGACATCAAAATATCCTTGAAAGCATGAATAGAAAATTTGATGATATAAGAAAAGAATTTAGTGACCGATTAGATGAAGTTGAAGCTGCTGTTACGAATTTAGGGGAAGATGTTAAGTTTATAAAGCATAAAGAATTCCAAAATGAGGAAAGTATTTTTAAGTTAAAAGAAAGTTTAAAAATTGCTAAATAAACATATCTAAAATTTCTTTTAAAAAATATTATTAATAAACACCTTATCTCTGCCGATAATATAAGTAGTAATATCGGTAGAGATGAGGTGTTTTTAATGAAAATATTCAGCAATTCTAATATACAAAAGGTTATGGCTTCCTATAAGAGCAAGACAACAAAAGCCTGTCAAAATAACAAAACATATGAAGCAAAGGATAAAATTGAAATTTCATCTAAGGCTAAAGATTTTCAAGTAGCAATGAATGCATTTAAAAATCTTCCAGATGTTAGAGAAGAAAAGGTAGCAGATATAAAAAAGGCTATAGCTTCTGGAACCTATAACCCGTCAGCTGAAGAAATAATTGATAAGATGTTTGAAAGAGTAAGCTTCGATAAAAAAATATAAGCAATAATATTAAAATTTCTTTTAAAACTCTATAAAGAAAACCTAGAAAGTTAAGATGTATGAGGAAATTGCATAATACATTTAAAGGATTTTTCAATACCAAATGTAGTGGAGAGAGTCAAGAAAGCTGTCTACATTTCGTTTTTCAAAATTATTAATGTTAATTATGCAAGTTTCTTATATAACTAAGAAAGCATTAATATATGCTTTTATCTAAGGCGGAGGTTGATTTAATGAGCAAATCCGTAAAGCAGCTAATACTAGCCCTTAATAAGGAATATGAGATATATAAAAAGGTGCTGGAAATAGCAAAACAAAAGAGAAGAATAATAATTGAAGGTAGAATAAAGGATTTAGACGGTATTACTAGTAAGGAACAAGCTATGATAATTAGTATAGGTAAGCTTGAGAATATTAGACAATCTATATTGAAAAATATAGCTAATGAGTTTGATACCAATGAAGTACAAAATATATCGGAGCTTTCTGAGCATTTAGATGATGAGTCAAAAAAAGAAATATTTGACATAAGGGATAAATTCGATGATATATTGAAAAATATTAAGAATGAAAATGACCTAAATAGTAAACTTATAAAGCAATCTCTTGAATATATAGAATTTAATAAGAATTTGCTTACGAGCTTAGAAAATGAAGGTAGCACTTATGGCTCTGATGCAGATGAAAAAGATATTAAATCAAAGAGCAACTTATTTGATGTAAGAATATAGGGGTGAAAAGATAAATGTCTTCTACATTTTTTGGATTTAATATAGCTCGTTCAGGGCTTTTTGCAAGCCAAAGGGCTTTGAATATAACGTCACACAATATTGCTAATGTCAATACAGAGGGGTATTGTAGGCAAAGGCTAGATATAAAACAAACAACTCCTATGCTTTTGCCCAACGGCCAGGGAATGCTTGGTACTGGAGTAATGACTGAAAATGTTACGCAGATAAGACATGAATTTTTGGATTTTAAATACAGGGGAGAAAACAAGACTTTTGGTGAATGGGAGGCTAAGTTTAATACATTAGATAATATACAAGGAATATTTAATGAGCCTTCTGATTCTGGAATTCAGACTGTGTTAGATCAATTTTTCAGCTCATTACATGAACTAAGTAAAACTCCTGAAAACCTTACGACTAGGGCTTTAGTTAGAGAAAGGGCCATAGCTCTTACAACGAGTCTTAACCATATGGCAGGGCAATTTGAAAAGCTTCAAAGCGATACGGATTTTGAGATAAGAACTACAGCCGATGAGATAAACGGATATTCAGAACAAATAACAAAGCTTAATAAATTGATATATAATGCAGAACTCGATGGAAGCAAAGCAAATGACCTAAGAGATCAAAGAAATCTTCTTGTTGACAAGCTTTCAAAGCTAGTGAATGTAGATTATTATGAAGATAATCAGAATAGATTCCATGTACTTATTAATGGAAAGACTTTAGTATCCCATTTTAGAAACAATAAACTAAAATATGAAGAAAGGGAAAATAAGTTAAATCCATCATGTGATGTGACAAAACTCCATGACATAAAATGGGAGGATGGTTCTACCTTTAATCCGACAAGTGGAAAGATAAAGGGTCTTATGGATATGAGGGACAATATATCGGGAGATAATAAGGGTATACCATACTATATGGAGAAGCTCAATGAATTTGCAGATGGATTTGCTGAGGTGTTAAATACAATTCATAAGGCAGGGTATGGTTTAGAAGGAGATACTGATATTTATCTATTTACAATTAATGGTATGTCAACAGCCGATTATAAAGATTATCTATTAAATAAAGGACTAGATGGAGGGCCAGCGGAAGAAATAGTAGGGGTCACAAATATGAATGATGCAAAAACAAGCTTGCAAAGCAAAATTAGTGCAGATCCAGCGAAATATAGATATAAAACAGTTAAAGAAATAGATGGTAAATTTTACATAGTAGATAGAATATCAGCTAGTGAGCTTACAGTTTCAGGAGATATACAAGATAGTGAAAAGGGTTTAAATAAAATAGCAGCATCTACTGAAGATAATCCTGAGCTACCTGGAAATGGAGATAATGCCTTAGCTATGGTGGACGTAAGACATGATGTAGATCTTTTTGAATGGGGTAGTCCCGAGGATTTTGTAAAATCCTTAATATCTAATCTCGGTGTGGATACCCAGTCAGCAGAAAGGATGAGGGATAATCAGATAGTGCTACTAAAACAAGTAGAAACCAATAGGCAATCTATATCAGGAGTTTCAATAGACGAAGAAATGAGCAACATGATCAGATTTCAACACTCCTTCAATGCCAACTCCAGAATGATAACGGCAATGGACGAAATGATAGAGACGATTATTAGTAGGATGGGGTTAGTAGGAAGGTAATGAAAAATGTTTAAATGTTGAATGTTTAAGGAGAAAAAAATATGGCTACTTTTAGAAGTTTTCAAGAACTTGATAGTTGGAATCTTGCTCGTGAGTTAGTTAGAGAAATATACTACATTTCAAGAACTACAGAACTCCATAAAGATTATGGATTAAAAGATCAAATCCAACGATCTTCTGTTTCTATTATGTCAAACATAGCAGAAGGTTTTGAAAGAAATAGTAGAAAAGAGTTTATTAGGTTTTTAAACATTGCACGAGGTTCTAGTGCAGAAGTGAAAAGTCAGTTATATGTTCTTTTAGATATAGGATATATAGATGAAAAGACATTTAATAAACTGTATAAGAAAACTTCATATATATCTAAAACGTTACTGGGATTGATAAATTATTTAATAAAGAAGTGATAGCTAGAGAGTCTTTTAACATTAAAACATACAACATTCAACATATTTCAAGACCGTAAAGGAGGTCCTTAAAGTATGAGAGTCACTAACAACATGATAATTAGTAATACATTATACAATTTAAATAGAAATCTTGCACGAATGGATAAGAGAAATACTCAGCTTTCTACGGGAAAAAGGATTAATCGTCCTTCCGATGATCCTGTTAGCACTGCTAAAGCTTTAAAGCTGAGGGCTGATGTATCGGAGATAGATCAGTATCAAAGGAATACAAAGGATGCTTTGTCGTGGCTTGATATAACAGAATCTGCTATAGATAATTTACAAGATGTAATTCATAGAGCAAAGGAGCTTACTGTGCAGGCTTCATCGGAAACTTTTTCTAAGGAAGATAGACAAAAGGTTAAGGCTGAAATAGAACAACTAAGGGATCATATCATACAGATAGGAAATACTTCATATGCTGGAAGGTTTATTTTTTCAGGATTTCAAACAGATAAAGAGCTGTTTAAGGATGATGGAACCTATAATATAGATACTACTAATCCACAGACTATAAAATATCAAATAGGAATTGGAGAAGAAATAGAGGCAGGAGTATTTGGAACTAAGCTATTTGGTGGAACTGGAGGAGCTCCAGGGGCAACAAGTGAAATTATCGAAGATTTCAATCAATTAATCAACTATTTAGATACTGATGATACCAGTGGCATTAGTGGTTATTCAAAAATACTTGATAAGCATTTAAATAATGCCTTATCTGTAAGGGCAGAAATTGGTGCAGAAACCAACAGATTAGAGCTGGTACAAAATAGATTAGATAAAGAACAATTAAACTTTAAAGAATTGCTTAGCGAAAACGAAGATGTGGATATGGCAGAGACTATAATGCACTTAAAAATGGAGGAAAGCGTATATAGGGCATCTCTATCTGCTGGGGCAAGAGTTATTCAACCTACTCTTTTAGATTTTATTAGGTAGATAATTGTACCTAATAAAATCTAAATTTATATGGAGGTAATTATGGATTTAAAGATTAATATTATAAATGGTTTAATTGGCATGAATATTAGCCAAGGAAAAATGAATATTGATTATGGCAAATCAAATTTCCATATGCAAACTAAAAATCCCAAGATAAATATGGAAATAACTCAACCTAAGGTTAATATAGATCAAACTAAACCTCTAGGGGAAATAGGACTTAAAAAAATTACTGATTTTATTAAGACGAATGTTGAAAAGGGTAAGCAGGTTTGTCTGCAAGGAATATCTAGAATAGTGCAGCAGGGAAATGAACTAGCTATGATTGAGGCAGGAAATACAGCTATACCAAGACAATCCGAGTACAATGCCTTTGATCAATATAAAAAGGAAGTAAATGTAGATTTTATACCAAAAAGCAGACCAGAAATAAGTTTAGAAGAAGGAACTGTTAAAATTAATTTTAAAAAAGGAGAAGTAAATATAGAAAATAAACCTCAGGAAGTGAATTTAGATTATACTTTAGGAAAGGTAGAGATATATTTAAAACAAAAACCATTTATAGATATAGAATATATAGGCAATAAACTTGATATTAAAATATAATTGGAGGTCTTCTTTATGAAGATAAAGACTAAATATTTTGGTGAAATAGAAATAAATGAAGATGGAATAATAACCTTTGAAGACGGCATACCAGGATTTGGGTATGTAAAAAAATATGTGATGCTTAAGAATCCAAATCCAGAACTTCCTTTTAACTGGCTTCAAGGAGTAGATGAACCAAGCCTAGCCTTCGTTATAGTGAATCCATTTTTGTTTAAAGAGGATTACGAGTTTGATATTCCACAGAGTACCATTGAGGAGTTATGTATTGAAAATATACAAGACGTGCTTATATGTTCAATAGTAACTATACCACAAGAAATGATTAATACTACAATGAACTTAAAAGCGCCAATTATAATTAATACTAAAACTAAAAAAGGGAAACAATTAGTATTAGATACGGATAAATATGAAATAAAATACAAGATATTTAAAAAAACAGCACTCTAAAGGAGGGCTTGTATGCTTATACTAACTAGGAAATTAAACGAAAGCCTAATGATAGGAGACAATATAGAAATAAAGGTAATAAAGATAGAAGAGGGCAAGGTAAGAATTGGCATTTCGGCTCCTAAGAATATAGATATTCATAGAAAAGAAGTATATGACATGATAGTTAATGAAAATAAAAAAGCAAGTGATATAGATATAGAATATGAGAAATTGCAGGGTCTATTTAAAATTAATGAAAAATTACAAAAATAATTTTAAAAAAATCTAAAGTATTTTTTTCTATGGACCGATATTATTATTGAAAATAAAATTATATAATTTTATTAATTTGAAATTATGGCAAGGATGCTAAATTTTAAAATCAAGGAGGAGATTGTAAATGAGAATTAATAACAACATTATGGCAACAAACGCCCACAATCAGCTTAGAATCAATAATTTTAAGCAAGGAAAATCTATTGAGAAGTTAAGCTCTGGTTTTAGAATCAACAGAGCAGCCGATGATGCAGCAGGTCTTGCGGTATCTGAGAAAATGAGAGGACAGCTTAGAGGTTTAGCTCAAGCTCAAAGAAATGCTCAAGATGGTATTTCACTTATACAGACAGCTGAAGGTGCATTAAATGAAGTTAGTGATATGCTTGTTCGTATGAAGGAGCTTGCAGTTCAAAAAGAAAGTGATACATACAGCGCTAGTGATGTTGATAACATCAATCAAGAAATATCTGCATTAAATGCAGAGATTGAGAATATCACTGATACAACTAAGTTCAATGGAAAGGCTTTATTTGGTAAAGACTTTGATATAGCTATAACTCACTCAGGCGGTACTATAACTGTATCTGTAGATGATATAACTGCTCCAGGCGGAACAGCTAAGGTATCAGATATATCATCAAAAATTGAAACAATTACTACTTCACGTGCTAAACTTGGTGCTCTTCAAAACAGACTTGAGCATACAGTAAACAACCTAGGAACTACATATGAAAACCTACAAGCAGCTGAATCTCGTGTAAGAGATACTGACATGGCTAAGGAAATGATGAACTTTACTAAGTTCAATATTCTACAGCAAGCTGCTCAGTCAATGCTTGCACAGGCTAATATGGCACCACAAGGTGTACTTCAGTTATTAGGATAATTTAAACTAAAATTTAAAAATAAGACCAACCTTTTGGTTGGTCTTATTTAATATAGATGAGGTGGCATTATGGAAAATCAGATAATAGAAATATTGAAATCCTTTATAGATTACGGAGATAAACTATCTAAAGGAGTTATAAATGCTTCTAATGAATTAAGAAAAGAAGAAAACACAATAAATACAGATATTTTGTTGCAATGTTTAGATGGGCTACAATGGTGTGTAGATGTGTTAAAAAATACAAAGGGTTATTTAAGTAGCAAGGATATAAGAATTGATGAAAATAGGCTAGCAGATATTATTAGAGAGCTTTTTGAAGCTTTTCAAAATAATGACAATGTACTCATAGCAGATTTATTAGAATATGAAGTAACTGAAATATTAGAAGAATGGAGTAAGGATATAAAGACTATTTTGTAGAATAAGGAGTTATAGATTATGAATGAAATCTATAAAAAGAATCTCGAAATATTAAAGACAAAATATCCACATATCTATGAAAGGATTATTAATGAAAAAGAAAGTAAGATAGATGTAACAGTAGATGAATCAAAAGATGGAAATAAATACATGATCATAAATAGCCAAAACAAAAAAATGTATATAAACAGTAGATATAAACCATTAGATGAAGCTCGAAAGTGGTCGGGTAGTATAGCTATAAAAGAGAAATCGAAAATTGTTTTAATAGGCTTTGGTCTTGGATATCGAATAAAGGAGCTTATAAGCCGATTAACTAGTAAAAGTTTTTTAATAGTATTAGAACCCAGTTTAAAAGTATTTACCGAAGCTATAAAGAACATAGATTGTAGTGATATATTTTTGAATAACAGATTGTTGCTATTAGTTAATGAAGATATTGAAAATATTAGAGAGACTATGGCTAGATATATAAATAGCTATAATTTAAATAACATATCAACTATCATAATGCCTAACTATCTTAATATATTCAACCAAACCATAGATGGTTATATAGATTTAATTAAAAATAAGCTAACCGATGAAAGGCTTAATCAAAATACCATACTTAAGCAGGGGCTTATGTGGTATACCAACTTTATGAATAATATACCCTTTATATGTGGCAGTGTTAATTTAAAAAGTTTTATAGGTAAATTCAAAGGCAAGCCAGCTGTAATCATATCGGCAGGTCCTTCTTTAAGTAAGAATGTACATTTGTTAAAGAAAATTGAGGATAAAGCTGTAATTATTTGTGTAGGGACTGCCCTTAAAGCCCTATTAAAGAAAAATATAAAGCCAGATATTGTTGTAGCTATGGATGCAAAGCACCATAATTACAACCATTTTAGGAATATACAATATGATGATATACCTCTTTTATATTCTCCTAAGGTCTTTTCAGCTATATTAAAAAAACATAAGGGAGATAAAATAGTATTTAATGATTATGAGGCTTATGGAGGAAAAACTATAAATAGCTTTTATGAGGAAATAGAAGTTTTATATAGTGGAGGCTCTGTTGCCCATAATGCACTAGGTTTTGCTCAGAAGATAGGGGCAGATCCCATAATATTTATTGGACAAGACTTAGCCTATGAAGATAATAGGACCCATGCCGAAGGAACAGTTTATGAAAATGAAAAGATAGATGAAGAAAATGTGGTAGAAATTGAAGGAATATATGGAAGAAAAGTCAATACAAAAATAGAATGGCGTCAATTTTTAATTTGGATAGAAAATAGTATAAGAAAAGATAAGGAAGATGTAGATAGAATATATATAGATGCCACAGAGGGTGGAGCTAAGATACAAGGAACTGAGATAATGACCTTTGAAGAAGCCATAAGTAAATATTGCATTGAAAATATTGAAGTTAGAAAAAAATTTGAGGAAATCATTACAGAAGGTAGGAATAGTATAGAACTTAATGAAGTTATAAAAGATTTAAGGGCAATAAGATTTGAGCTAGATGAAATAAGGGCTTTATGCATAAAAATGTTTGGGATTTATGACAAAATTAGGGATTTGTATATAGTAGACCAAGTAGGCAATGAATATGAAATCAATAAACTATGGAGAAGGATAAATAATCTAGAGAAAGAGATAAAAAATAAAAAACAAGGACTATTAACCATAGAACCTATAGCTATGCCATATATAAACTTAATGGACAACGAGTGTGATGATGGGATTGATAAAACTATTAGGCAAATTGAAAATAGTAAAAAACTATATTATTATATAAAAGAATCTGCAGAATATATCTACTATTTAGTTGAAAATTTTTTAGAAGAATATCAAGAGAAGGAAATAAAAAAACTTGTTTTTAGTGTGAACATACATTGATAAATTTATTATTGAAATCAGCTAATGCTGATTTTTTTGTGTTAGATTATTTTTGCATATTTACCAGAATTAAAATAGAAGAAGAAGTAAAAATTTTAGTCATTATGTCGATATATATATTAGAAAGAAAAAAACAGATGAAAGTATATTTTCTACAAAGTAGGAAAGAAGGTTAAATACTATGAATATTATTGCTTTGATATTGGCAGGAGGAACAGGTACAAGATTATGGCCCCTTAGTCGAAAAAATACACCAAAACAGTTATTAGCCCTTACGGGCAACAGAACATTGATACAAGAAACGTGTAGACGGTTGTGGACTGTAGTTACACCCGATAAACAGTGGATTATTACAAGTAAAGAACTTTACGACTCTGTTAAGCATCATATTAGACTTTTAAGAGAAGAATTTCATCAAGACAAATCAGAAGAAGAATACATTACTGTGATGCAAGAACCAATAGGTAAAAATACAGCTCCAGCTATATTTTGGGCTGCTCAAAGATGTCGACATATATATGGGGAAGATTCTATACTACTTGTAATGCCTTCGGATCATTTGATAGTTGGAGAAAATGAATTTATAGATACGTTAAAGGCAGGTATAGAAAAGGCTAAGGAAGGTTTTTTGGTTACATATGGCATAAAACCTTCACATCCTGAAACTGGATACGGATACATAAAAATAGAAAATAATAAAATAAAATCAAAAACACCCTATAAAGTGTTGAACTTTGTAGAGAAGCCAAATTATGAAAGGGCACAAAAATATATTGAAGAAGGAAACTACCTATGGAACAGTGGTATGTTCGCATTTCATGTTGGTACCTTGATAAAGGAAGGTTTAAATCTATGTCCTAACATTTCAAAACCCTTTAATGAATCTGATCCATTTAATTCATCACAAATTAATAACTCTTATATGAAGGCAGAAGCTAATTCTATTGACTATGCAGTTATGGAAAAAACAGATAAAGCTTTAGTGATACCAGCATCCTTTGGATGGAACGATGTTGGCACTTGGAAGAGCTTTTTTGATATAAGTGATAAGGATGAAAATGGTAATGTTATAACAGGAAATCATATTAATATTGATACAAAAAATAGCTTTGTATATGGACAGGAAAGATTAATCGCTACCGTTGGGATAGAAGATATGACAGTAATTGATACTCCTGATGCCTTGATGATTTGCCCTTTAGATCAAACTCAGCGGGTGAAGGAAATAGTTGAAAAGCTGAAGATCGAGAATAGCAAGACCCATATAGAACATAAAACAGTAAAACGTCCATGGGGTAAATATACTGTTATGGAGGAGGGATTAGGGTATAAAATCAAGAAAATTGTCGTTGAACCAGGTGAAAAACTGAGTATGCAAATGCACTATCATAGAAGTGAACACTGGATTGTGGTAAGAGGTTCAGCAAAAATAACAAATGGAGATAAAGAAATTATTATTCATGAGAATCAATCTACATATATTCCAAAAGCAACAGTGCATCGTCTTGAAAATCCAGGATCAATGTCACTAGAGATTATAGAAGTGCAATGTGGATTATATCTAGAAGAGGATGATATAGTAAGATTTGATGATGTATATGGAAGAAGGAGTAGTTAATTAAAAATATAAAAAATTTAACTATAGAGCATGTATGATAACACAAAAAAATAGGTGATAAAATGTTTAAAAATAAAACTATATTAGTCATAGGTGGAACAGGAACTATAGGAAAAGCATTAGTAAAAAAATTACTTACATTAAATGCTAAAGTAGTGAGAGTTTTAGGTAGAGATGAGTATAAGCAATACATTATGCAAGAGGAGCTAAGAGATTATAAAAATATAAGGTATTTTTTAGGAGATGTTCGTGATAAATACAGGTTAAGTAGAGCTATGCAGGATGTGGATATAGTATTTAATCTAGCAGCACTTAAACATGTTCCTGCTTGTGAATACAATCCCTTTGAAGCAGTAAAGACAAACGTCATAGGAACTCAGAATGTAATAGAATGTGCCATAGAAAATAATGTTGAAAAAGTAATATATACAAGCAGTGATAAAGCAGTATCCCCTACAAATACTATGGGAGCTACAAAACTTTTGGCAGAAAGGTTAATGGCAGCAGCTAATAATACAAAAGGAAGTAGGAAAACTGTGTTTGCTTCTGTAAGATTTGGTAATGTTATAGGGTCTAGGGGTTCTGTAGTACCTCTATGGGAAAAACAAATAATAGAGAAAAGAAAAATAACTATAACAAATCTAGATATGACTAGATTTATGATGTCGATAGATGAAGCAGTAAATCTTACATTAAAGGCAACGGAAATAGCAAAGGGTGGAGAAACCTTTGTCCTTAAGATGCCAGTAATAAAACTTTCTGATTTGGCTAATGTAGTTATTGAAAAAGTGTGTAGTAAACATAGATTAGAGAAAGATAATATAGGCATAGAAGTTATAGGTACAAGGGCAGGAGAAAAAATGTATGAAGAATTAATGACAGAAGATGAGGCATTAAATGTAGTAGAACTTGATGATATGTTTATTATGCAGCCTTTATATGAATCTAAGGATGATAATGGAAAGCATAATCAGGGTTATAATTCACATAATATAAATCCAATATCTAAAAAGGAAATTATGCAAATTTTAGAGTCATTGTAAATTATGTATTATTGTAGGAAGTGAAGAATATATGAATAAAAATCTAATAAAAAAACAAATAGAAAATTTTTGGAAGGAAACACTTAAAGATAACTACTTAATTAGTCAAATAGATTTTGAAAAAGATATAGATAAAGAGAAGACGGGAGATATGAATTATCATATTAGCAATGATGGATATATTAGATTTTATGGGAAAGTTCAAAAGGAATCTAATAAAAAAGATATAAAAAAAATAATCAATGATGATAAAATAGGCATGATAAATTTTACAAAAATTAAATTTAGAAACAGTAGATTGTTATGTATAGATGCCTTAGATATATATAATGATTTTCATTTGCTAATTTGTAACAAAGAATATCTAGAACAGCTAGAAAATCAGATTTTTGAACTTAACGAAGATGACAAATTTGAATTAGAGAAAATATTTGATTCAAATATTTATGGAACTTTATTTAAAATATTTGATACGGATATAGTGATAAAAAGTAAAGATAGTCTTAGAACCTATGAAACAAATTTATATGAAGATAGTTCAATAGAATTTGTAATGTTTGATTTAGAAAATAGTCAATTGATATTAATTAATACTAATGGTGAAAAAAAGCGAATTTATTTACCTATGAAATACGGTCAAGAGATTTTGCTTGTTTCTAATGGACTATCAGACGAACATATTAAAAATAATATAAAAATATGTACTGAAAGGGAAGGATATTTTTATTTTAGCAAATTAACTGATAGTTTATTGAAAAATATAGAAATTGCTATGTTATTTAAAGGAAGTTGTCATCTTGAATATTATGATTTTAAAAGAGACAAGTGGATAAAACATACACAAAAAATAATTAAAGCCAATAATGAATTGAAAATGAGAATTAAAATGACCTTAGGAGATACTTTGTACGGAGTATTTTTTCTAAAATCAAAACAAGAATTAGAAAAGCAATGGGAAAAGATAAAAATTTTTGATTTTAATAATGATATTGATGAAACAAAATCCGATATGTATGAGGTCGATTCAACAAAAGGAGTATTAGAATTTAAAATTGGTCAGCCAAAGGAAATTGGTATACAGGATTTTAGCAATATATTTGGTAATGCAACTGAAGAAAATGAGTTGATAAAGGTGAAGCCCTTTAAGAATTTAATTGATGAGAATAATGACTGGGGAGATATTCACTTTGATATAGAAGATTATGAAGTGTTTTATGTTAACTATAAACAAGTAAGAAATGGAGCTGTTTGTTTCAGTATAGACAATAAAGAGCCATATGAGTATTTATATAAAATTCAATTAGAAGCACAAAAGCATTTGTTAGAAAAACTTCTTGATATTGATTCTAAAAGATTTGAAATAGTTCATACAAAAGACTTTATATTTACTAAAAAGTGGACAGGTGTAAATGAAGACTTCACACTAATAAACCCTTATAGATACAATTTAGAGACATATAATACCATTTTTATAAACAAGAGTAGCAATTATTATGAGTTAAACAACATCAAAGTTAATACTTTTAATATAGAAGAATCATTAAATCATAAAAAAAATAATTTTAGAGTATTAACAATACAACCAAAAGGGGAATCAGAAGAACTTCTTATAAGAAAAATATTAGTTGGAAAAGAAAGAGGTTATATATACTTTAATCCCGTTAATGTTGATAAGAAAATAAAAATTATTAATAGCAATACTAAAAATGTAGTAATTGAATTTTACTGTAATGATACCGAAGAATGGATTGAAATTGAAAAAATAGGAAAGTACGATATTGATATTTTACACTTAAGAGCAAAAATGAAATCTAAAGATAAGATTTATAAATTGATTATTGTTAAAGATACACAATAGAATATAAATATTTTTATGTGGAATATAAGCGATGAAGAGATTAATAGACATGTTTATCTTATAGGAATTGAGCAAAATATGTTAAAACAGACCATTAGGAGATGATTTTATGAGAGTATTATTAACAAATCCACCATGGCATAATATAGAAAAAGAATCAGGATGGTTAGGAGTTAGGGCTGGATCAAGATGGCCACATACTTGGGATTATACAGGTAATATGATAAATCCATACCTACCCTTTCCGTTTTACTTGGCGACAGCTACTTCCTTTGCTAAACAACAAGGTTTTGATGCAAAAATAATTGATAGTATTGCACAAGGGCACACATATGAAGAATTTTATAATGAGTTTAAAAAGTTTTCTCCAGATATCCTAGTAATTGAAACTTCTACTCCAAGTTTAAACAATGATTTAAAAATTGCCAGAAAAATAAAAGAAATTAATAATAATGTGATAATTATCTTTTGTGGCATTCATAATGAAATTGAAGAGACTTCGTTCTTAGAAAAATATCAAAATATTGATTATACTGTTTATGGTGAATATGAATATCCTTTGATATGTCTGATGAAAGCATTAAAAAATAATCAAAGCTTTGATGATTTGTTTAATGTGACATATAGAGAAAAAAATGGAAAGGTTGTAAAAAAACCTAGAGGAGTATTGTATGATATTAATAAATTACCATGGCCTGAAAGAGATGAGCTTCCTAAGACATATCATGATGGTATCGCAGGAGATGAAAGGCCACAGCTACAAATAACAACATCGAGAGGATGTGTATTTAATTGTTTATTCTGTGCTTGGCCTCAAATTATGTATGGCAAAAGAATATATAGAAAAAGAGATCCTAGAGATGTAGTAGATGAGATATTATACAATCTTGAAAAATACCCTTATAAAAATATTTTTATAGACGATGATACATTTAATATTAGTAAAGAGCATGTATTAGAATTATGTAGATTATTTAAAGAAAATAACTTAGATAAATATCAGTGGGCAGCAATGGCAAGAGCAGATATCATAGATAAGGAAACCCTTTTAGCGTTAAAAGATGCTGGAATATATGCTATTAAATATGGAGTAGAATCTTTTGATGAACAAGTATTGAAAAACGCTGGAAAGAATATGAACATAAAAAAGAATATCGAAAATATTTTATTAACAAAAGAATTAGGAATAAAAGTGTACTTAACTTTTTGTCTAGGTCTTCCTGGTGATACTAAAGAAACTATTGAGAAAACCATAGATGAAGCTATGAAGCTTCCTTTTGATTTTGCCCAATTTTCTATTGCTACTCCGTATCCTGGAAGTAGAATGTACGAAATGTATGATAAGAAAGGGTGGATTATTAGTAACGATTGGGAAAAATATAATGGGTCAAGGTATTCAGTAATATCAACTGATACTTTAAATGCACAAGATTTAGAATACTATCATAAATTAGGCTGGGAAAGGTCTAGAATGAGGAATGTAACAAAGCATATAAACAGTAATGAATTTGAAGCAAAGATAAAAGAACATTTAGAAAAGCTAGACAGTAAAGATAAGGTTCTAGTTTTGCAATCAGCCAACATTCATTTAACGAAAGAGATAATTAGAAAAATTAGTAGTTTATGTACTAGTGAAATATATATTTTAACTCATGAGAAATTTAATGATGAATTCAAAGGATTAATCCCACAGGAAAGAATAAGTGATTTTAATGGTGCAGCACACTTTGATATTGAATTGATGAAAGAAGATTTAAGAGGATTAAAAGAAACGTACGACTATAAAACGGTAATTCTTCCTTATAGTAATGAGAAACGAATTGGATACGAAAATGTAGAGGAAGTAGCCAAATATTTTGATATTCCAATTATTGGAATAACTATAGCGGGAGATGTGTATTATGACGAAAATGAATAGAACTACATGGTTACTAACGGGTGGAAATGGATTTGTAGGAAGTAACCTTAAGAATAAATTACAAAATTTATTTCCAAATATTGATATATTATCACCTTCATCAAAAGAGTTAGATTTAAGAGATTTTAATGAGACTTTAAAATTTTTAGAAAAGAGCAAAGTAGAAGTAGTTATTCATTTAGCAGCAAATATGGCAGGGATTGGAGAATTAACTGAAAGACCACTAAAATATTTTGAAGATAATGTATTAATAAATTTCAATATAATTAGAACTTGTTTGATGACTAAAGTAAATAAATTTCTTACTCTTGGGTCTACATGTGGATTTTCAAGAAGTACCCCTATTCCAATGAAAGAAGAACATTTTTGGTGTGGAAAACCTGAAAATACTTATGGTACAGCAAAATTATTATTACTTGAACACTTGATGTCGCAATCAAAAATGGAATGGTTATATTTAGTTCCTGCGAATATCTATGGAGAAGGAGATCACTTTGACGAATTAAGGTCCCATGTTATACCTGCAACTATATTGAAGTTCGAAAATGCAAAAAGTGAAAAGAAAAGTTATATTAATGTATGGGGTGATGGTTCTCAAGTTCGTGATTTTATTTACATAGATGATCTAACCAGTATTATATGTGAATTTTTAAAGCTAAATAAATGGGAAGAAAGAATAGTAAATGTATCTACGGGAAAAGGAACTTCCATAAAAGAAATTGTATTTCATATTAGAAAATATATGGAACTAGAAGATATAAAAATCAATTGGCTTTTAGACAAACCAACTGGATTACCTATTAAAGTTATAGATAATGGTAAGTTAAGTAATATTATTAAGAATTATAAATTTATAACTATAGAAGAAGGATTAAAGAGTACTATTGAATGGTTTAATAATAAACAGAATATGTAAAACTGAGACAGACAGTTTATTGATGTTTCTTGAAAGAGAGGAAAAGACATGAAAGTACTAATGTTAGGACATCTCACTGCTGAATATATTTATGATAATTGGGTTGAAACTATAAAAAAAATGTATGATGTAACATTTATTGATCATTCTATGCTTTCAAATGTTAAACAAGGGGATTTTCAGTACATTGAAAAGTATGTGTATTCAGTGTTAAGAGAAGATAAATTTGACTATATTTTTGTATATTCAGATGGGATACATGGTCATTTAAGTGAAGATTTTTATAAAAATGTTCGAGCTAAGGGTATAAAGATATTAACTTTCCATGCTGATGATGAACCTAATAAGTGGTATCAAAGAAATAAAAAATATGATCATCGTTTTGATTTAATAGCATCTCATTCAAAACGAGGTACTAGTTTAAGAAAACAGTTGGGGTTTAATGACAAGGCTCTATATTTACCTTGGGGATATAAAAAAGAGCTTTTTTATAGAATTGATGGACAAAAAAAATACTATGATATTGTATATATAGGATGGAATAAAGATATCGATAGTAAATATATAGAAGACGGTCAAACGAGGCAGTATATACTTGTGAAATTATATGAATACTGCAAGAAAAATAATTTGATATTTAGAATATTTGGTTTTGGATGGGACAAACATCCTATTTTGAAAGAAATCTACGGAGGAAATCTTGATAAGCACAAAATGACAGAAGAATACAATAAAGCTAAAATTGTGTTTAATCCAGGATATTCAGCCGATGATAGTATAACTTCTTATCAAACTAAATTAAGACATTTTGAAGTTGCTGGAAGTGGAGTGTTTCAACTTTGCAATTATAACCCAGAACTTGAAGAAATATTTAAAGGTAGTATTGCGTTTTACAATAATGAGGAGGATTTATTTGAAAAGATTGAGATATTTTTAAATAATGAAAAGCTAAGAAAAGAAATGGAAGATAAAATGTACGAAATAGCTAAAAACAGCTGTACTATGGAACATAGGGTTGAAAAGTTATTTAATGAAATGAATAAGCTTTATCCTGTAGATATAAAGAAAGAAATAAAAAAACCTAATATTATACAAGTTTATCTAAATGATTTTAGTCAGGTAAAATTTGAGTTGGATTCATTATGCAATAATCCCCAAAAATATAATAACTACGATGCAGTACATTTCATAGCAGGTGATTTTGATATTAGAAATATAGATTATAGCACGATTATGCCTTTACTTAGAGAATTTAACATACCATTAATTTCAGTAGATACTTTTGTACAAGTAAAAAATTTAGCTCATACCAATTATCATAGAGGAGCATCAAGTATTGTAGGTATTTGCTTAAAAAACAGCGAGCCGATAATAGACCATATAGATTATGAAGAATATTTTGGTAAAGACATAATTGCTTTTAAGAATGAAGCTTATTTTAGACCTCTAATTAATTACTTAGTTAAACCTAAATATGCTAAAGATTTTTTAACATATTACATAAATAATGATTTTAATTCATTAGATAAATTAGATTGTATATATTCAGGTAAGATTATAAATGATATTTGCTTAAAAGAAGAGATAAAAGATATAAATGTTGAAAGCTTATATATAAAAAAATTAAAAAAAATATTGGATAATAGAAAGTATTATAATCATAAAATAGCTATTTATGGTGCAAAAGGGCATATGGCTGAAGAAGTTCAAAAACTTTTATCTAATTATCAACACTTAAAGATAGTTGGATTTATTGATAGAGATTTAGCAGGAAAAACACTTAGATATAGTAGCGATAAAAATGAAAGAGTTGAAGATATATTTTATAATGTATATAGTTACGATGATATAAAGGTAATCCAACCTGATATAATCATTATTGCAGCTGCATATTCAGGACCTAAAATATATGAAATTATTAAGCATCTTGAAACAAATACGATTATATTACCATTATATGATATAAATGATCCTATATGGAGCATATTAATATGATTATTTCCATGCAAGCATAGGAGGAGAAAAACTTGAAAAAGAAAGCGTTAATTTTTGGAATAACTGGGCAAGATGGTTCTTATCTTGCAGAATTTTTACTGGATAAAGGATATGAAGTACATGGAATGATTAGAAGATGTTCATCCTTTAATACAGGAAGAATAGAACATTTGTATTTAAAAGACTTAATAGAAGATTTACATTTTGAGAGACAAATTTATCTTCACTATGGAGATATTACGGACTCCACTAATGTAATAAAATTAATACAACAAATTGCACCTGATGAAATTTATAATCTATCAGCACAATCTCATGTCAAAGTTTCTTTTGAACTTCCAGAATATACTGCTGAGGTTGATGCTATTGGGACGCTGAGAATATTAGAAGCTGTCAGGATATTAGGCTTGGAAAAGAAAACAAAGATATATCAGGCTTCAACATCGGAATTGTATGGAAAAGTTCAAGAAGTTCCACAGAACGAAGATACACCTTTTTATCCAAGAAGTCCATATGGGGTAGCTAAGCTATATGGTTTTTGGATTATAAAAAATTATAGAGAAGCTTACAATATGTTTGCAGTAAACGGCATACTTTTCAATCATGAATCTGAACGTAGAGGAGAAACTTTTGTAACAAGAAAGATTACTCTTGCAGCCTCTAGAATTGCAAAAGGATATCAGAAAAGATTGTATCTTGGAAATTTAGATGCAAAAAGAGACTGGGGATATGCAAAAGATTATGTGGAATGTATGTGGTTGATGCTACAGCAGAATAAGCCTGAGGATTATGTAATTGCTACAGGTGAAATGCATACCGTAAGAGAATTTTGCACATTAGCATTTAAAGAAGCAGGGTTAGAGCTAATCTGGAAGGGAAAGGGTGTAGATGAAAAGGGAATAAATAAAAAGACAGGTGAGGTTTTAGTAGAAGTAGATCCAAAATATTTTAGACCGACAGAGGTAGAACAGCTCTTAGGAGATCCAACGAAAGCAAAAGAAAAATTAAAGTGGAATCCAACAAAAACATCCTTTGAAGAATTAGTAAAAATTATGATGAAACACGATTTGGAATTTGTTGAAAAAGAATACAATTATAAAATGAGATAGAGATATTATCTATGATATTTAATCTAAAGGAAGTGAAAATTATGGAGGCAGATAGTGTTGTAAGCACTTTAGTAAAAACATATTCCTCGGAATACAATGATAGAATATTTAGCATAAAGAGTTTAGATTATAGTGACAATGATAGAATTGTTATAATGGGAGCTTCAGCTACTGGGGAAAAGGCTTTTAAATACTTACAAGATAAAAATGTAAAAGTTAGTTATTTTACAGATAACGATAATAGCAAGTGGGGTAACATATTTTGTGGTTTGGAAGTAATACCTCCAAATGATTTGAATTGTTTTAAAGAAGAAATTACAATTGTTATTGCATGTAGTAATTTTCATGGCATTTGGAGCATAGCTAATCAAATATTAAGTAATCATAATATTAAAAAAATATATGTTTACGATATTTTTTTATTGAATAAAATATCTCATTTATCTAGTATAAAATTTGCTTTTGATTATTTTACTGCTTTTGACATTATTAATCCAAATAAATACTATACAGATTCTTTTTTTCAAACATTAAGAGAAACCCCTGTTGTACTTTTCGGGGTTAATGAAGAAGGAAAAATGGCTTTGGATTTTTTTACTGCTATGAACATAGATGTAAAGTACTTCATAGATAATCATAAGGAAAGATGGGATAGTGAGTTTTGTGGAAAAAAAATTATTTCAATTGAAGAAGCAACTAAATTAGGAGAAGATTTAACTATAATTATTTGTGAACCAAATAGTGAAGATAAAATTGAAAAATTTAATGTAGTTGTAAATTTAGAGCAATATATTGATGGATATAAAAGCAGAAAATTTTTTTGTTTTAAAGATTTACTTACAGGCGATTATGCAAGATTCAATTTTAAATATTTTTATGATAATGCTAGTTATTTAGAATCGTTGATGGATATATTGGTAGATAAAAAATCAAAAAAAGTTTTAGCAAATATTATTAAGGCAAGGCTAACATATGATTTTAGTTTTTATAAAGAAGCATTAGATTTAGAATCTTTAAGATTTAAAAATTTAGAATTCAATGACAGTTATTTTTACAGCAATATACTACAATTATCAGAAAACGAAACTTTTATTGATGTTGGTGCAAGCTGGGGAGATACAACACTTTCTTTTATTAATAGTGTGAATTATAAATTTAAGAAAGTCCATATATTTGAACCAGATAATGAAAGTGCTGAAATAATAACTAGTATAATAAGTGGAAATTTATCTAAAAAAGAAAATGAAATATTAGAAACGTTCAATGTTTTAAGTATTGCAGACAATATTGTGAAAAAGAAATTGGAGTCCCAAATTGTATTACATAAATTAGGACTATACAGTAAAAATGCTGTTTTAAAATTCAATGGAGATAAAGGCCCTCAGTCGGCAATTAATAATGATGGAAATATTGAGATAAAGGTCGTTAGGTTAGATGATTATTTAAAAGATGAAGAAGTAACCCTTATAAAGATGGATATAGAAGGGGCAGAAATGGATGCGTTAAGAGGTGCTGAAAATATAATTAAAAAATATAAGCCTAAACTTGCCATATCTGTTTATCATAGGGATGATGATTTATGGAAAATTCCATTATACTTAAAGTCATTAGTTCCTGAATACAAATTATATCTAAGACATTATTCATCATATTCAGCAGAAACTGTTTGCTATGCTACATTATAAATATAATAAAACTTGAAATTAAGGATATTCCATTTCTTTTATAAAAATTGGAATCCAAATATAGAAAGGAGTACCAACTTGAAAATACTATTATCTAATCCACCGTGGCATGATATAAAAAATGAATCGGGCTGGATTGGAGTAAGAGCTGGATCAAGATGGCCCCATACCTTAGAATATATGGGAAGCATGATAAGTCCATACTTACCTTTTCCATTTTATCTAGCAACTGCATATTCTTTGATAAAAAAAGAAGGTCTAAATGTAAGTATACTCGATAGTATAGCACTTGGACAAACATATAATGAGTTTTATAATAGCTTTAAGGAATATAAACCTGATATTTTAGTAATGGAGACATCAACTCCAAGCCTATATAATGATTTAATAATAGCTAGTACTATAAAAAAAATAAGTAATGGAAAAACGAAAATAATTTTTTGTGGAATTCATAATGAGCTTGAGAGCATAAATTTTTTGAAAGAATATGGGGATGTGGATTTCACAGTATATGGTGAATATGAATATCCCTTAGTTAAATTATTAAATGCTATCAAACAAGAAGCAGGATTCAGGGATTTAACAAATATTACTTATAGAAAAGAAAACGGGAAAATTGAGAAAAAGGAAAGAGGAAAGCTGGTTGATATTGATAAAATGCAGTGGCCAGAGAGAAGCAAACTGCCTAAAGTGTATTCCGATTCTTTTTGTGGACTAGATGCACCTCAGTTACAAGTGCATACAAGTAGAGGATGTACATATGGCTGTATATTTTGTGCTTGGCCACAGATTATGTATGGAGGATCTCAATATAGAAGAAGAAAGCCAGAGGATGTAATAAATGAAATATTGTTCAATCTTAAAAAATTTCCTTATAAAAGTATAAATATTGATGATGATACTTTTAATATTAATAAAGATCACGTTTTGGAATTTTGTAGATTGTTTAAGAAAAATGGATTAGATAAAATAAGATGGGGAACAATGGGAAGAGCAGATTTAATGGATAGAGAAATGCTTTTGGCTCTAAAGGATGCGGGATTATATGCAATAAAATATGGTGTAGAAACCCTTGATGAAAATGTTTTGAAAAATATTGGCAAAAACATGAATCTTCAAAAAAATATAGAAAATATTAGGTTAACTAAGGAACTAGGAATAAAGGTACATCTTACTTTTTGCTTAGGATTGCCTGGTGATACTAAGGAAACTATTGAAAAAACTATAGATGAAGCTATGAAACTTCCATTTGATACTATTCAATTTTCAATTGCTACTCCTTATCCAGGTTGTAAGATGTATGAAATTTATGATAAAAATAAATGGATAATAACAAAAGAATGGGATAAATATAATGGTTCTGCATCTTCGATAATTTCAACAGATAATTTAAGTGCAAAAGAATTAGAGGAGTATTATAAAATTGCTGTACAACGATCTAAAGAAAAGCATGTTATAGAAAATATAAATACTCCAGAATTCAAGAGAAAATTCAAGTTGATCTTTAGCAAGCATAATAAAAAGGATAAGGTAATAATATTTCAATCAGCAATTATCTCTTTGACTAAAGAGATAATTAGACAAGCTAAGGATATGGATATAGACATTCATGTTTTAAGTAATAGAGCATATAGTGAAGAGTTTTTCCAACTAATTCCTCAAAATAAAATACATATTTTTCGAAAGGGAATGAATTTTAATTTTCAAAATATGAGATTGCAAATTAGTGAACTACAAGCCTTATATAATTTTAAAAAAGTTATTATACCCTATAGTAATTCTGACTGTATAGGGTACGATAATGTCCATGAAGTGGCTAATGCTTTTAATACTGAAATACTCAGAGTTACAAAGGATGGAAATATTATTGAAAGTGAGAGATAAAGTTGTTAGACAGAGTATATCCTAAAATTACAATAATTACAATATGTTTAAACCGAGAAAAAACTATAGAACAAACAATAAAAAGCGTGTTAAGTCAAAGTTATAAAAATATCGAATATATAATAGTCGATGGTGCTTCTACTGATGGCACCATCGACATTATAAATAGATATAAAGAAAAGATAGATATAATTATTTCGGAACCAGATGATGGAATAAGCGATGCCTATAACAAGGCTTTAAAATATGCTACAGGAGATATAATATATTTCTTAAGTGCTGATGATTATCTATATGAGGATGATATAATTTTTAAAGTAGCAAAAGTCTTTAGTGAAAAAGATTTGGATTTTATACATGGAAAAGTATTAGAAATAAACGAAGAAAGCGGGTTTAGCTTTGTAAATGGTCATAAAATGACTATGGATGATTTTAAAAGGGGAGAATGTACCCATCATCAAGGATTTTTTGCCAAGAAGCATTTGTTTGATAAATATGATAATTTTGATAATAATTTTAAAATAATTCCAGATGTGGATTTTATGATAAAGTGTTTTAATGACAGGGAGAATAGATATATTTTTTTTGATGAAATAGTAGCTGTTTATAGGTGGGGTATAGGGGTCAGTTCTTCACCTAAAACTATTGCTAAAAGAGAAAAGGAACATAAATATATATTATATAAAAACTTTAATATAATCGATGTTGAAAATGAAGTACAAAGAGAAACAGTTAGAGAGTTTTATAAGACTTGGCTTGAAAAAATCCTTTTGCAGGATAGAGGAATAACTAGTATTTTAAAAGAATATGGAGTAAGAAATATAGCTATATTTGGCACAAGACATACAGGCAAATACTTATTAAGTGATTGTAAAAAAGAGGGTTTTAATGTAGTTGCATTTTTAGATAATAATGAAAATATGCAAGGTAAAGAAATAGAAGGAATAAAAATATATTCACCAAAGTGGATATTAGAAAATAGAAAAAAAGTTGATACAATAATTGTTTCCATCGAAAATAATGCCGATATTATAGTTATAAATCAATTAAAAGAGTTAATAGGTCATGAAAAGATTAAAATTTTATCTTGGAAAGAGCTTATAGGAATTTAAGTAAAGACTTTAATTTATACATATCCAAAACGCCCAGAAACGTTGCGTATTTGTACATGTATAAATTAAGTTTTACTATGTAAATCCTATATAGTAAAGTAAAGGAGATAAAAATATGTTATATCCTTTAGTAAGTATAGTATCCCTTTGTTGGAATAGAAAAGATGATATGTATGAGAGTCTAAAGAGGATAAGGGAAATAGAATATGAAAATTTAGAGGTAATAGTAGTAGATAATGATTCTACTGATGGAACTATTGAAATGATAGAAAGAGAGTTTCCAGAGGTTAAATTGATAAAAATGTATAAAAACCTGGGAATAGAAGCCTATAATGTAGGTTTTAAAAACGCTAAAGGTAAATATATAGTCATAATAGATGATGATTCTTTTCCTAAGAAAGACGCTATTAAGAAGATGGTAGAAAAATTTGAAAAAGATGAAAGTTTAGGAATAGTAGCCTTTGATGTGAGGAACTTTTACAAGTATGATGACATAAAGAAGACTGATTATGAAGAAAAGAATGGAGTAGAAGAAAGAGAGTATTTGATGTCCTTTAATGGTGCAGGAGCAGGTATTAGGAAAGATTTATTTGAGAAAGTGGGATTTTATCCAGAGGAATTTTTCTTATATTTTAATGAACCCGATGTAGCAATAAAGGTATTGGATTTGGGATATAAAATAAAATATTTTTCTGATATAGTTAGTTATCATAAATTTTCTCCGAAAAACCGGGTTTCATGGAGAGCGCCTTTTTATTATACTAGAAATGCTTTTTGGTTTATATGGAAAAATTATCCTATGAAATTAGCATTAAAAACAACAATAAAGTTAGTCTATAGTTGTTTCTATTACTCCCTTGAACAAAAAACTAATATATATTTGAAGGCTATGTTTTCTGCCTTTAAAGATATTAACCGAATAAAAGGAAAGAGGAAACCTGTAAGATTGGAGATAGCAGAAAATTTGAGAATTCCTTTCTATTTGTCTTTTACTTTCTATAGATAAAGAGAATATAAGGAGATTGACTATGAAAAAACTTTTAATTATTCGTTCAATAAGCTTTCAGCAATTGGATATGAATATTATTGAGATTAAAAATAAGTTTCCTAATCACGAAATTTACTTACTTACCCATGAACACGGTGTTTCTTTGGCTGAAAAATATAAAGATATCGATAGAATTATAGTATACGACTATAAGGAATCCTTTAAATATAGAAATAAAGTAGAGAGTATAAGACATGAAGTGTTTGATGCTGTCATAGTGCCTGTTAATAATATTAGTGGGTTAGGATTTTATAATGTTCTTCTATATTCATTGTCTATAAAAGCTAAAAAAAGATATTTATGTAATCTTATTTCAGATATTAAAGAGATATCTGCTTTTAGTATTTTAAGTTTAGGTTTAAAGAACTTGATTTACTCATTTTTCTCTTTTGTACTAACTCTGATAAGCACGTTATTTTTAATATTGTTTTTACCTTTGAAATTGATTCAGATTGAAAGACAGTGATGGAGTAATTATTATATAAGTTATAAAAAATTGTAATTAGGAGAGTATTAGTTTTATGTTTAATTATCTAATCGTTGGTTGTGGATTATCTGGTGTTACTTGTGCTAGGCTTCTAGCTGAAAAAGGAAAAAAGGTATTAATTGTTGAGAAAAGGAATCATATAGCAGGTAATGCATATGATTTTTATAATAATGATGGTATTTTAGTTCATAAATATGGACCCCATATCTTTCATACTAGATTCAAGGAAGTTTGGGATTTTCTTTCTAGATTTACACAGTGGAGATTATATCAGCATAGGGTATTAACCTATATAGATGGGAAATTAGTTCCTATGCCTATAAATATTGACACTATAAATATACTCTACGGTACAGGTTATAATTCCTTAACTATACATGATTTTTATGATAAAGTAAAAAGAAAAGATATAAATATTCAAAATGCAAGGGATATGGTTATAAGTAAGGTTGGAGAAGAACTTTACGAAAAGTTTTTTAAAGGATATACAAAAAAGCAGTGGGATTTATATCCTGAAGAGTTAGATAAAGAGGTTACAGCCAGAATACCTATAAGATACAATAGAGATGACAGATACTTTTCGGATAAATATCAGGGAATTCCACTTTACGGCTATACAGAAATGATTAAGAACATGCTTGACCATGAAAATATCAGTGTGCTTCTACAAACCGATTATAAAGACATACAAGATGAAATAAAATATGACAGGATGATTTATACAGGACCTATAGACTATTTCTTTGATTTTGTTTTCGGAAAGCTTCCCTATAGGTCATTAAGATTTGAAGAAGAAACCTTGAATATGGAATATTATCAAAAAGTAGCTACTATAAATTATCCAAATGATTATGACTTTACTAGAATAACAGAATTTAAACATTTAACAGGACAGAAAAGTAATAAAACTACAATAATGAAAGAGTATGCAAAATCAGAGGGTGAACCATATTATCCTATTCCTACACAGGAAAACAAGGAGTTATATGATTTATATAAAAGAGAAGCTAAAATACTTGATGGGGTATATTTCATAGGAAGACTTGGAAAGTACAAATATACTAATATGGACGTAGTTGTAAAGGAAGCTATGGAACTTATTGATGAAATAGAATAATATAAAGAAGGAGAGCCGATAATATGCTCAAACAAAAAGTAGCTATAGTTACAGGTGGCAGTAAGGGTTTAGGACGAGCTATTGTAGAAAATTTTGCAAATAATGGCTGTAAAATTGTTTTTACATATTTAAATAGTGAAGATGATGCAAACAAGCTTTGTGAAAGATATAAGGGAAACGTTTTTGCCATCAAAGCCGATGCCAGTGATTATGATAAAGCCTTTGAGGTTGTTGAAAAAACAATAGAGAAATTTGGCAAGGTGGATATTCTAGTAAATAATGTTGGACTAGCAAAGGACAAGCCAATATGGAAGTTAGAAAAGAAGGGCTGGGATTTCACCTTGAATCATACCCTTAATCCTTGCTTTTATTATACTAGAGCAGTTGTTAATGAGATGATAAAAAATAGATATGGAAAAATAATAAATATAGGTTCTATAAATGGTCTTAGGGGCAGAGAAGGAAGTGTGGGATATTCGTCAGCTAAGGCGGCAATAGTAGGATTTACTAAAACAATTGCAAAGGAACTTGGAGATTATAATATAACTGCCAATGTAGTTGCACCAGGTTATATAGATACCGATGGTCAAGCAAATACTAGTCAGATTGTTAAGAAGGTAGTATTAAATGAATGTAGTATTAGAAGGTTAACTAAACCATATGAAGTTGCAGAATTGGTAGCCTTTTTAGCAAGTGATAAAGCTAATAATATAACAGGAGAAATCATAAAGATAGATTGTGGCCAATATATTTGAAGGGAGAAGGATAATGAAGGTTGTTGCCATAATACAAGCCAGAATGGGGTCTAATAGATTACCAGGAAAGGTTTTAAAGAAAATATGTGATATACCTGTTGTTATACATGTAGTTAATAGGGTTAAACAGTGTAGAAGCATTGAAGATATAATAGTTGCAACTTCAATAAAAAAGGAAAATGATGAGTTAGTAGATTTACTAAAAAAAGAAAATATTAAGTTTTTTAGAGGTAGTGAAGATGATGTTTTAGGTAGATTTTATAGAGCTGCAAAGGAAAATAAAGCAGATATTATCCTAAGGGTTACCAGTGACAATCCTCTTATTGATTATGGACTTTTAGATGGATTAGTGGAAAAGCTGTTAGAAGATAACCTAGATTATTGCTGTAATGATAAATACCCTATAGGAAGTAGCGGAGAAGCCTTTACTTTTGAAGCCTTGAAAAAGGCCTTTGAAAATGCTGAAAAGCAGTACGATAGAGAACATGTTACACCCTATATAAAAAAGCACAAAGAAATTTTTAAACAAGACATAATATCTAATTATAAAGACCTTTCAAATGTACGAATCACCCTAGATACAATAGAAGATTATCAGTTTATATCGAAAATTTATGAGAATTTATTTGATAAATATCCCTATTTCACCACTGAAGATATTATAACCTTTTTAGAAAGCAAGGGAATGATAAAATGAAAAAATTAGTTTTAGGTACAGTACAACTAGGGCTAGATTACGGAATAAACAATAAAAAAGGAAAGCCTTCATTAGAAGAAGCCTATTCTATTTTAGATATGGCATATCAAAACGATATTAGTATACTTGATACTGCTGCAGCCTATGGTGATTCAGAAGAAATCATAGGTAAGTATATGAAAGATACAAATAGAAGGTTTAAAATAGCAACTAAGCTTAAACCTTTGAAAAAACATAAAAATATTGAAAGTATAATAGAAAGTGAGATTAAAGATTCTTTACGTAGATTAAATGTTTCATCAATAGATTATTATTATTTACATAATTTCAAAGATGTTTTTGAAAATCCAAGTATTCTTAATATATTAGATAGATTTAAGGACAAGGGATTAATAAAAAAAGCAGGTATATCAATATATGATACAGAAGAATTAGATTACATAATAAATAACTTAAGTGGACTTATAGATATAGTTCAGATACCTTTTAATATATTTGATTTAAGATGGATAAATAGTGGTTTATTGGATAAAGCCAAAAAAACTGGATTAATGATATTTGCAAGAAGTATTTATTTACAAGGACTTATTTTTTGTGACAAAGAAACAGCCGATAAAATTCATCCAAAGCTATATGGACATATAACAAAATTACAGAAGTTTTGTGAAGTAAATAATATATCATTAGATCAAGCAGCCATGGGGTTTGCGAAACAGCAAGGGGAAATAGATTATATTATCATAGGTTGTGATACTCAAGAACATATAATTAATGGAGTTAAGAACTTTAATTCTCAAAAAATAGAATTAGAAAAGAAACTTTATAATTTTGCATTTGATAATTTTAAAAATATAGATAAGGTTATTATTGACCCAAGGTTATGGGCTAAAGTATAATATTAGTTCTATATTAAAGGAATTGGAGCTGATAAAATGAGCCATAAATTTATACCCTATGGCAGACAATACATAGATGAAGAAGATATCAATGCCGTAATAGATGTTCTTAAGAGTGATTTTTTAACTACAGGACCTAAGATAAGAGAATTTGAAGATGTACTAGCAAACTATGTTGGTGCAAAATATGCTGTAGCTATATCCAACGGTACTGCCGCATTACATGCTGCTTGCTTTGCTGCTGATATTAAAGAAGGAGATGAGGTTATAACGAGTCCTATAACTTTTGCAGCATCAGCTAATGCAGTTTTATACTGTGGAGGAAAACCGATATTTGCAGATATAAATCCTAAAACATATAATATTGACCCAGAGGATATTAAAAGAAAGATAACTGACAAAACAAAGGCAATCATACCAGTTCACTATACGGGTCAACCCTGTGATATGGATAAAATATTACAAATAGCAGATGAAAATGGTTTAATAGTCATAGAAGATGGCGCCCATGCACTTGGAGGAGAGTATAAGGATAAAAAAATCGGAAGCATTGGAGATATGACTACCTTTAGCTTTCATCCTGTAAAGCATATAACAACGGGAGAAGGTGGAGCAATAACTACCAATAATAAAGAGCTTTATGAAAGACTTATAATGTTTAGAACTCATGGAATAACTAGAGATAGTGATAAACTGATAAATGACGATACACCTTGGTATTATGAACAGCATTATTTAGGATTTAATTATAGAATGACAGATATTCAAGCTACACTAGGTATTAGTCAAATGAAAAAGGTAAATGCTTTTTTAAAAAAGAGAAGAGAGATTGCCGAAATATATAACGAAGAACTAAGAAGTATTGATGGAGTAGTTATACCACATCAGCTGGAAAATACAAATTCAGCTTGGCATTTATATGTTATAAAGCTAGAACTTGAAAAAATAAAGATTGGGAGAAGAAAAATATTTGAGGAACTTAGAAAAAGAAATATAGGTGTTAATGTACATTATATTCCAGTATATTATCATCCATACTATCAAGATTTAGGATATAGCAAAGGGTTATGTCCTAATGCAGAAAAACTTTATGAAGCTATAATAACATTACCATTATATCCTATGATGACAAAAGATGACATAAAGTATATAGTAAATTCATTAAAGGAAATTGTCGATATATAGAGTAGACTAATATCTACTCTATTTTACTATCTATTTCTTAAGAGGAAGTGATTAATTTGAATATATTAGTAACAGGTGGAGCTGGATTTATTGGGAGATGGGTAACAAAGAGGCTTTTAGATGATGGACACAAAGTTTGGATTATAGATGATTTATCTAATGGAAGAAAAGAAAATATAGAAGAATTTTTAAATAGAGAGAATTTTATCGAGTTTGTTCATGGAGACATAAAGGATATAAATACATTGGAAAAGCTTTTTGAGAATAAACTTGATATTTGCTACCATTTAGGAGCTAGTATAAATGTTCAGGATAGTATAGATGATCCTAGTACCACATTTGACAATGATGTGGTGGGAACCTTTAATGTATTGGAGAAATGTAGAAAATATAATACAAAGATAGTATTTATGAGTACCTGTATGGTCTATGACAAGGCTGAGGATGAAACGGGAATAGCAGAAAAGCATCCAACTAAGCCTGCTTCTCCCTACGCTGGAAGCAAAATATCAGGAGAAAACATGGTTTTATCCTATTGGTATACCTATGGCTTGCCAGCGGTGGTAATAAGGCCCTTTAATACCTATGGACCTTTTCAAAAAACTGGTGGAGAAGGGGGAGTAGTAGCCATATTTATTAAAAGAAATCTAGAGGGTAAAACCTTAAATATCTATGGAGATGGAACACAGACAAGAGATTTACTATATGTTGAAGATTGTGCTAGATTTGTTGTTGAGGCTGGATATAGTAAAAAAATTAACGGAGAAATTATTAATGCAGGACTTGGAAAAGATATAACCATCAATGACCTTGCATTACTTATTGCTGATTCAAAGAAGCAAATAAAACATGTTCCTCATATCCACCCTCAAAGCGAAATAAAAAAGCTTTTATGCAACTATTCCAAGGCAAAGAGATTACTTGGATGGGAACCTAAGGTTAGCTTAGAAGAAGGCATAGAAAGAACGAAGGAATGGATAAAAGAAAATTGGGGGTTGGTTTAAAATACTTAATCCCAAAAACGAGGTGTTGCTATGAATAAAGTTATAAAGCTTAAAAATAAATTTATTGGTGATGGACGGCCTGTTTATATAATTGCAGAGATGTCAGCAAATCATGGAGGAGATTTCAATAGGGCTAAGGAAATAATACATGCCGCTAAGGAAGCAGGTGCTGATTGTATAAAGGTGCAGACCTATACTGCTGATACAATAACTATTGACTGTGATAAGGAGTATTTTCAGATAAAAAAAGGAACTTGGGCTGGAGAAAATTTATATAAATTATATCAAAAGGCATATACTCCATGGCAGTGGCAAGCTGAGCTTAAGAGTGAAGCTGAAAGGATAGGTATAGATTTCCTATCGACTCCCTTTGATAAGACTGCTGTAGATTTTTTGGAGGATATAGGATTAGAGTTTTATAAAATAGCTTCCTTTGAGGTTATAGATATACCTTTAATTAAATACGTGGCATCAAAGGGCAAGCCAATTATTATGTCTACTGGAATGGCTACACTTAAAGAAATAAAAGAGGCAGTAAATGTTATAAAAGGACAAGGAAATAATAATCTATGTTTATTAAAGTGTTCCAGTGCATACCCAGCAATTCCTGACGATATGAATTTAAAAACCATAAATAATCTAAAAGAAATCTTTAATATACCTATTGGACTTTCCGATCATTCCATGGGTTTTATTGGTGCGGTAACAGCAGTAGCTTTAGGTGCTAAGGTTATTGAAAAACATTTTTGTTTGAGTAGAGAAATAAAAACTCCTGATTCTTCTTTTTCAATGGAACCAGATGAATTTAAAGAAATGGTTAAAAATATTAGATTAGCTGAAAGGGCTATAGGAAAGGTTAATTATGATATATCTCCTAATGAAGAGGTAAGTAGGAAACATAGAAAATCTATATTTATTGTAAAAGATATAAAAAAAGGGGAAAAATTTACTGAGGAAAATATTAGAGTCATAAGACCTGCTCAAGGGCTATTGCCTAAGTATTATGATGATATTCTAGGAAAATATGCTTCAATGGATATTGAAAGGGGTACGCCTTTAGATTGGGATATGATTTTAAATAATAATCAATAAGTTGATCTGCAAAACAGAAAATTTTATTTATTAGTTTGGCAGATTGATTAAAAATTAAAAAGGTGATGCTTATGAATAAAAAAATAACATTCATTGATATCACGAAAAGTGATAATGATATAAAGCAGCAATTAAGGTATTGGAGAAATCAAGAATTTATAAGAAAAAATATGTTTAATCAGGATATTATATCAAAGGAAGACCATGAAAAATTTCTTAGAAAATTAGAGGAAGATGATTCCACTAAGGTATTTTTAACCTTTTATGATAATAGACCATTTGGAGTTTTGAACTATCATTTAAGAGAAGAAGACAGTTTAGAGTTTGGGTATTATCTGATAGACGAAAAGCATATAAGTAGTGGATTGGGTGCTGTATTGGAATATGTTTTACTAAATCATGCTTTTTATAATTTAAAAGTCAAAAAAGTATATTGTAGGACATTGACATATAATAAGAAGGTTATTAATTTACACAAAAAGTTTGGTTTTATTGTCCAAAAGACATTAAAAAATATTATCAAAAGAGATGGCAAGTCTTTAGATGCGTGTATGCAGGTGATTTATCCCGAGATATGGGAGAAGCAAAGGACAAAAATTAAAAAGATAATTAAATATATAATTCCTTTAGATGATATTGGTATATTAAAGGTGGAGGGAAAATAATGGATAAGCTACTAGAGATTTTTTCAGATATTTTAGAAATAGATATACACGAAGATGATTTAGAGCTAACAAAAGAAGAAATTGAAGAATGGGATTCTCTTGCCCAAATTCAAATTATTGCAGAGATAGAAGAACAATTTGGAGTAAGTATTCCCTTTGAAGAGATAGAAACAATTAATAAATTAGGAGATTTTTTAAAATATATTGGAAAGTAAACTGGAGTGATAGATATGAAAATTTCACTGCTTTCAAACATAAATATAGATTTACTTGCAAAAAAACTAAGAAGGGATTATGAAGTTTATAAGCCTGAAGGATATGGGGTTTGGGTTCAGGAGATGTTAAATAAAAACTCTGGACTAAATAATTATAATCCTGATATAGTTTTTATCCTTCTTGATGGAGATGAGCTTATCAATAAGGACTTAGATATTGTATACATTAGAAAAGAGATAGATACTAATATAGGATATATTGAAAACTATATAAAGAATAATATTAAGACCCATGTATTTGTAAATAATTTAGATTTATCTATTAATAAAGTACAAAGTATAAAGGATATTAGGGTAGAAAGAATAATACAAAGTTATTGGTACGAAAAGCTATGGGATTTAAATAATAAGTATGGAAATTTTTATATATTTGATATAAAGACATTGATTGAGTCCATTGGTAGAAATGAGTTTTATTCTAAAAAATTATGGTATCTTGGGGGAATAAAGTTTTCTTCCAAAGGCGATAAGCTTATTAAAAAAGAAATTGATAGGTGTGTAGGGGCTTTTAAAGGGCAGAGAAAGAAGTGTCTAATATTAGATTTAGATAATACCCTATGGGGTGGGATAATAGGTGAAGATGGGATGGATAGAATTATCCTATCGGAACATAAAGAGGGAGCCAGATATAAGGATTTTCAAAAGAGGCTTAAAGAAATAAAGAACACAGGTGTAATTTTAGCGGTAGTATCTAAAAATAATTATGATGATGCTTTAGAAGTATTTAAAAATCATAAGCATATGATTTTAAATGAAGAAGATTTTGTTTTGATGAAGATAAACTGGAAGTCAAAGGCAGAGAATATTAGAGAAATAGCTGAAGAGTTAAATATTGGACTGGATTCATTGGTATTTATTGATGATAATCCCGTTGAAAGGGAAAGCATCAAATCACAAATACCAGAGGTAGTTGTTCCAGAGTTTCCCGATGATACGGCTGAACTTGAGAAATTTATAATAGATATTTATAATGATTATTTTTTAAGTATTAAAGCTACCGAAGAAGATAAGAAAAAAACGAATATGTATAAGCAGAATTTTAATAGGGAAAAGGAAATGAAAAGCACAGCTTCCTTTGAAGAATTTTTAAAAAATCTTAATACAAAGATTAAAATTTGGAAGGCAAAGGAAGATGATATTGAGAGAGCAGCACAATTAACTCAGAAAACAAATCAATTTAATTTGACCACTAAAAGATACTTAGAATCTGACATAGACAGATTTATTAGTTCCGATAAATACGATGTTTATATAGCCTCTATAGAAGATAAATTTGGAGATAATGGTAAGGTTTCTTTGATTATAATAGAAAAAAATGATGATAAGACAGTCAAGATAGATACATTTTTAATGAGTTGTAGAGTTATGGGAAGATTTATAGAAGAACAGATTATAGATTTTATTGAAGATAAATACAAGAGAAAAGGTTATGAGAAAATAATCTCTTACTATTATCCAACAAGAAAAAATAAACCTGTAGAGACCTTATTTGAAGACTTAGGATATATTTTAGTTGACAAAGATAAATATGGGAATAAAAGTTATGAGCTTTTATTAGATAAAATTAATAATGAAAGAAAAAAATATGGAGAGCTGATGGAATTATGAAAATACATCATATAGGTTATGCGGTGAAAGATATTGATTTTTCTATCAATCAGTTTAAAAAAATAGGATATAAAATGCATAAAGACAAAGTTATAGATGATAATAGAAAAGTAATTATTCAATTTATGAAAAATAATAGCTACATGATAGAGTTAATTTCACCATTAGATAAAGATTCACCAATAAACAATATTATAAAAAAAGTAGGTAGTGGGCCTTATCATATTTGTTATGAGACAAATGATATTGAGAAAGAAATAGATATTTTATTGAAAGATAAATATATATTGATTGAAAAGCCAAGTAAAGCCATTGCAATAGAAAATAGGATAGTAGCTTTTTTATTTAATAAGGATATAGGTATCATAGAACTAGTTGAAATTTAGTTTATATGAGTAAGAGAAAGGAGAAAAGAGAAAGGAGAAAAGCCTTTTCTCTGTTATATACGATGTATAATATTTTATTCAGGGTAGATGGTTCATCTAATATAGGCATGGGGCATGTCATGAGAAGTCTTACAATAGCTAAAGAGTTTAGAAAAATGAATTGCAACGTAGTATTTATTTCTAAATATAAGGAAGGCGTAGAAAAAATCCTTGAAGAAGATTTTAATGTAATAAAGTTAAGGAATGGTATACATTTAAAAGGATATGACTATGGAGAAGAAAGTGAACTAAAGGCTGAACTAGAAGAGTTACAGAAAATATTTAACAATTATTCCTATATAGATTTATTTTTGGTGGATAGCTACAATGTAACAGATAATTATTTTTTAGAAATAAAAAAATATGTTAATAGGCTAGCTTATATAGATGATATCAATAAATTTTGTAAGCATATTGACATACTTATCAATGGAAATATTACTGCTAATGACATGGGATATAAGAAATATAGAGAAGATCAATTATTGTTTTTAGGAACAAAATATAATTTGATAAGAGACGAGTTTAAAAATCTACCTAAGAGAAGTGTAAACGATGATGTAAGAAAAGTTATGATAACAACTGGTGGAGCTGATCCTTATAATATGAGTATAAAGCTATTAGATATACTGCTAAAAAGTGAAAAATCAAGGAATTTGCAGTATTATGTAGTGTTGGGAAAAGGCTTTAAGAATAAAGAAAAGCTAAAAGATTTTAGTAAAAAATATGCTAATGTAGTTTTAAAAGAAAATGTTAAATATATGTCTAAAATAATGCTAGAATGTGATGTGGCAATATCAGCAGGTGGTGGAACCTTATATGAATTGTGTTCATGTGGAACACCTACTATAGCCTTTATAGTAGCAGAAAATCAAGAAAAATTAGTTGATAAGCTCAGTAGGTTAAAATACATAAAATCCATCGGATGGTATGATGAAATTACAAAAAATAAATTAATTTCAGTTTTTAATAAACTTTGCAGAGATAAAGATGCAAGAAAAGATATGTCTTCTAGGGGGCAATTTCTTGTAGATGGGCTAGGTGGCAGTAGAATCACCAAGGAAATTATAAATTCCTTAACTTAGATGAAATATTGTTTTTTTAGCTATAAATTACGATATTTTTTATATACATATTTAAACTTTTTATTTGTTCCACCGATATATATTATAGGAATACATTTAATAGGACGGAGGTATTATTATGAGAATTGAAGGCATAACAAGTGTTTTTGCTAACCAATCAATAAATAGTATTATAGATATGAATAATGTAGATGCAGTAGACAGTGCCAGACAATTGAGAAGCAGCGAAAATAATGGAAGCAGCAGGAGAGAAGAAGATATACCACTGTCAGAAAAAACAATTAAGGAAGCAGTTGATAAAGCCAATAAAAAGTTGGTATTAGCCGATAGAAAATTTGAACTTAGCATAAATGATGAGACTAATGATATAATAGTAAAGGTAATAAATAAAGAAACCGATGAAGTAGTAAGAGAAATACCATCTGAAAAGATATTGGATATGGTTGCAAAGATGATGGAGCTTGCAGGGCTATTTGTGGATGAAAGAAGATAGCTTAGGGGGGGATACTATATGAGTATGAATCTAACTAGAATAACAGGTATGTATTCTGGATTTGATACGGATCAATTAGTAAAGGATTTAATAAAAGCTGAAAGTATAAAGGTAGATAAAATAAAGCAAGACAAGATATATACCGAATGGCAGCAGGAAGCCTATAGGGATATTATTAACGAGATTAGGGCATTTAAGGATGAATATTTTAGCTATACAAAACCAGAAACTAACTTTAGATCAACATCCTCTTTTGTTGGATATGAAGCAAATATGAAAGACGAAAGTAATAATTATTACCTAGATGTTGGCGTTACTTCAGCTTCTGTTACAGGGAATTATACCATAACAGATATAACCTTATCTGAAAGTGCTATTAAACAAGGTAATAATACCTTTCTATTAGGAAACTCTGATCTTGATAAAACATTGGAAGAACTAGGATATGTAGATGGAGTTGAGTTTACTATAGAAGCAACAAATGCCGCTGGAGAGACAAAGAGTGATACTATAGCCCTTACGAAGGATAAAAAATTGCGAGATGTACTATCAGAGGTGAACAGTAGAGATTTAGATGTAGAAATGTATTATGATGAGATAAAAAACAGTGTGATAATTAAAACAGATGATACTGGTAGCACTGCTTCACTTTCAAACATAAAGGATACTGGTGGAGCAGGAGACTTAATTGCTGACTTAGGATTGGTTATTGATAAAGGTATCGATGCCCCTATTACAGGAGTAGATGCCAAAGTAAAAATAACAGATGATAGTGGTGCTTCAAAAGAAGTATCTAGTTCAAATAATTCTGTTACAGTAAATGGAGTAACCTTAGATTTAAAACAGAATTTAACTGGAGGAAACATAGAATTCAGTGTGTCATCTAATGCTGATGGTATTGTTGATAATATAAAGGGATTTGTTAATAAGTATAATGAATTGATAGAAAAAATTAATACGGAATTAACTGAAAAAAAATATCGTGATTTTAAGCCATTAACAGAGGATCAAAAGAAGGAGCTTACTGAAGATGAGGTGAAGAAATGGGAAGAAAAAGCGAAAAGTGGCTTGCTAAAGAATGACAGCATCCTTGGGAGTATGCTTAGAAATATGAGAAGCATATTATATGATTCAGTAGATGGCATGGCTTTATATGACATTGGAATTACTACAAGTTCCGATTATAAGGATAAAGGTAAGCTTATTATTGATGAAGAAAAGCTAAAAAAAGCTATACAGGATAAGCCTAATCAAGTAGCCAATTTATTTTCTAAGGAGGATGAGGGATTAGCAAATAAGCTGTATGATGTTATTGAAGACAATATATCCACTAGAACCGATTCTTATGGTAGAAAAGGTCTGCTTCTAGAGAAGGCTGGAATTGAAGGAGATAGGACGGCTGAGGACAACCTTTTAAGTGATAAAATTAAGGGATACGAAGATAGGATAACAGAATTATTACAAGATTTAAATGATAAAGAAAACTATTATTATACAATGTTTGCAAAAATGGAAAAAGCGCTAGCGAAAATGAATTCGCAATCATCCTTCTTTATGGGTCAAATGTAAAAAATGTTGTGCAAATTTTAGGGGGTAAAATAATGGGATTACAAAATCCTTATCAGAAATATAAGCAAAATTCTATTATGACAGCAACTCCTCAGGAGTTGGTATTATTACTTTATAATGGAGCTATGAAATTTTTAAAGCAAGCTATATTGCATTTGGAAAACAAGGATATACCAAAAGCCCATAGTGCAATAATAAGGGTTCAGAACATAACCTTGGAATTTATGGCTACAGTAGATAGGAATTATGAAGTCGGTGAAAATTTATACAACCTATATGATTATATGTATAATAGGCTAATACAGGCTAATATTTCAAAGGAAGCTAAGATGTTGCAAGAAGTATATGATATGTATAAAGAGCTTAGGGATACCTGGGAGGAAGCTATGAAGATAGCTAAGAAAGGAAAATAGTATGGATAAAGATTGTGAAATCTTTAAAATGATGAATGGATTATTAGAGGATAAATTAGACCTCTTAAATCAAATATATGATCTTACAATATTGCAATATGAAAAAATTGAAGAGGATAGTATCGAAAAGCTTCTAAGTCTTATAAATAGTAAGCAAATCAGAATAGAGAAAATAAAAAATATTGATACTAGGTATTCTGATATATTAGAAAAGAATTTTGGGAAAAAACTTTGCCAACTAAATTTAAAGGATAATTTAATTTTAAGGCTTAAGGATAAAGAAGATAAAACTAAGGAATTAGCAGCGAAGATTTATGAAATAGAACAGAATAATAAGCATATATTAATAAAAAAAATGGATGAAGTAAAGAGACAGTTAAAAGGCTGTAAAACGGGCAAAAAAGTAACATCTGGTTATTATAAAATACCAACACAAGCTGGAGGATATTTTATTGATAAAAAAAGCTAAAAACCTTGATTGGAGTGATGGCATTTATGGGAATAAGTTCTTTTCAAACAGAAAATCTCCAAAGTCTCCAAAGTACCTTGAGTATAGCTGCTATAGATATGGCAATAGGGCAAGATGCACAATCTATGACTGCAATGGTAGAGGATATGGAACAGATTTCTAAGGCTTTAGAAAGATCAGTAACTCCTCACAAGGGCGGTAGTATTGACATTAAGCTTTAAGCTATAAAGCAAGTAGGGCTTCCTACTTGCTTTTAGCATATATAATAAAAAGAATGGATGATAGAATGTCTAGCAAAGAACTTATAGATAAATTAATTGAAATAAGTAAAAACAAATACAGATATTTAAATATAATTTTAGGTATTCAAAAAAACCTCAGTATATATATTAAGGAAGAAAAAATACAAAATATCCTGAGACAAATTGACCTTAATGATAGATATATGTCAAAAGTCCAAGGATTTGATAGGGATTTTTATAGTCTTTTTAACAAGTTAAAGTCTAATCTTGGAATAGATAGTATCGATAAAATTGATGTAAAAAAATATCCACAATTAAAAGAATTAAAAAAAATTGTTGTTGAAATTTTAAAACTAGATGAAGAAATAAGGATTATTGAGAATCAAAATATTAAAATAATAAAAAAGGACAAGGGTGAAATAAGTAATAAATTAAGGGGAATAAAGCAGGGAACAAATGCTGATAAAGCCTATAAGACTCAAAAAAATCTTCTCAAAGGAACATCATTCAATAAGAAAAAGTGATATTATATTCTTCATTCTTCTCCTCACTATTCTCTCAAATTAAATTATATGATAAAATGATATAAAAAAGGGGTGAGAGCATGGAGAATATTGAAAATCTATTAAAACAAATATTAGAAAATCAAAATAAAATGGGAGATAGGTTTGATAGCCTAGAGAACAGGTTAGATAACCTAGAGAACAGGTTAGATAACCTAGAAAACAGATTTGACAATCTAGAGAACAGGTTAGATAACCTAGAAAACAGATTTGACAATCTAGAGAGCAGATTAGATAACCTAGAAAACAGGTTAGATAGCTTAGAGAAAAACCAGCAAGCTATGGAAAAAAGACTAACTAAAATAGAAGTTTTACAAGAAAAAATGGTAAAGAATTTAGAACTCTTAGCAGAAGGGCATGATAATATACTAGAAACTATTGAAAGAAAAGATGAGGAAATAAGATATGAATTTAATGAAAAGTTCATAGAAATAGAGGCTGCAATTATGAATCTATCTAGTGATATTCGCTTTATGGAGAAAAAAGGGTATGAAAATGAGAAGGAACTATTCAAATTAAAAGAAAACTTAAGGCTTGCAAGATAAATATTTTTATTTGTGGAGAAAAAAATTCTTCTTTTTTTTTTTGGATTTTTCCCCCTTTTACTATTTAATACTGCATAATTATTATCCAAAAAATTTGCATATTCAAACAAAATTTTTAAAATATAGCTTGTACACAAAAAGTTAACACATTATTAACAGTCTAATGTGAGTAAAATGCACTTATCAACAAAATTATCCACATTATCCACAGAAAATTTAAATTTTACCGACAAACATGTGGAAAAATAAGCTTGTCTAATAAACTTGTAGACAAAGGAATAAATCTTTAAAATCTGTAAATTCTGATAAAAACAAGGCACATCATAGCTTTTAGATTAAATAGTATTTTTCTACTAAAAATGACTTTAAATAAGATAAATGTAACAGCATATTATAAGATGTGGATAAAATAATAAATAAATTGCAGAAAAAGAAAAAGATAATTGTGTTTTAGACAAATTTATATGGGTAAAATATAATATATAGACAAGCTTTTATTTGCTAAAATTGTTATACAAGATATAATTTACAAGACAATTGAATATTATATATTTATATAAGAAACTTGCATAATTAACACTGATAATTTTGAAATACAATATGTAGATAGCTTTCTTGACTCTCTCTACTACATTTTGTACCCTAAAATTCTTTAAATGTATTATGCAATTTCCTCATATAATATAAATTAAAATTTATTTTACTATAACATCTAATCCCAGTAAATAATATACTAGAGATAATTATTTAGGAGTTAAAAATTTTAACTCCATTAAACATATATATTGGAAGGAGCTGAAGCTTATGAGAGTAAAAGTAAGTGGAAGAAATTTGGAGGTTACAGATGCATTAAAGGATACCTTAATTGCTAAACTAGAGAGGTTTGGAAAATATTTCAAGGATGATATTGAGGCTAAAGCTACCTTAAGTGTTGAAAAGAATAGACAAATCATAGAGATAACAATACCATTAAATGGAAGTATATTAAGGGCAGAGGAAGCAACAATAGATATGTATACATCTATTGATAAAGCAGTTGATAAGCTATATAAGCAAATGGAAAAGCATAAAACTAAGCTTCAAAAAAGATATTATGGACATGATACTATTAGATTTGAAAACATACCAGACAGGAGGGAAGAAGAAGAGGAACATAAAATTGTTAAAACAAAAAGATTTGCTATTAAACCTATGGATCCACAGGAAGCAGTACTTCAAATGGACCTATTAGGTCATAACTTCTTCGTATTTACTAATGCAGATACAGATGATGTAAATGTTGTATATAAAAGAAAAGACGGACATTATGGTTTAATTGAACCATATATTTAAAAAACATATATAAAAGATTAATTAGGCAGTCACTATGGCTGTCTTTTGTATTTGTATTTTTTTACCTATAGGAATTTAAGTAAAGACTTTAATTTATACATGTCCAAAATGCCCAGAAGCATTGCATATTTGCACATGTATAAATTAAGTTTTACTATGTAAATCCTATATAGGGATTTAAGTAAAGACTTTAATTTATACATGTCCAAAACGCTCAGAAACGCTGCGTATTTGTACATGTATAAATTAAGTTTTACTATGTAAATCCTATATAGATAAGCAATATTAATATTTAAAATAGGTTTCAAATAAAATAATGACGCTTCTACATTTTTTCTTTAAAATTTATTATTTTTTCAAAGGATTTTGTCAATTAAAATAGAAGTAAATATATTGGAGTTAATTTATTCTTAAGACCTATTAGGAATACTCTAAAGCTTGGAACTTAGAACTTTGAACTTGCAATTTAAAATGCGTCTTTAGGCGTATTTGCCCAGAAAGGAGTTTTTTCAATGTTTATAGAAGCTGTAATCCTTGGAATAATAATTGGATTAGTCAGAAATGGGAGTATAAGAAATATCAGTATGACTAAGATTAGAGGATGGTTTTTGATTGTATTAGCCTTTTTGATACAAATATTTTTAATGATTATGCCTAATATTTCTATTGTTAAGATCTATGGAAGATATTTTTATGTAGCATCTTTAGCTCTAATAATTTTAACATTACTTATAAATCTAAATAAAAAGGGAATGTGGATAATTTTAATAGGAGCCATATTTAATTTTATAGTAATATTTATGAATGATTTTAAAATGCCTATATCTCTAGAGGGGCTGAAGCTTGCAGGATTGCAAAATATGATAGATGGAATAAAAAGCGGAGATATAATAAACTATATGCCTCTTAATGAGGTTGGAAATTGGACAAAGCATCTTGGAAAGTATATTGTTATTCCAAAGCCTTACCCAATGGCTAAAGTTATTAGTGTAGGAGATGTACTCATATCCTTAGGAATTATTATGCTAGTACAAGGGGAAATGCTTAAATCATACTTAACTACTAGGGGCAGAATGATTAGAGTAGGCTATAGACCGAAATTATAAACTAGAGAGGCAGGGATACCTGTCTTTTTTAGTTAGATATGTTAGAATGAGAAATGTTAAAATGTTTATAAGAAGGAATCTAAGGTTTTAAAACCTAAAAGAAAAGAACGGTCTAAAAAATATACAACATTAAAACATGCAACATTTTAACAATACTGTAATAAAAATTTAACCAATAAATTACAAAAGTATATAAATAATCATGGAAATTAATGATATAATATATAGTTGAAGAATTTTTTATAGATATTCCAGTAAAACAGTTAATTTATACACATAAAAAATCCCCAAAAGCTCTGGATATTTTGATATGTATAAATTAAGTTTTACTATGGCAAATCTATATAATTGATAGAAAATTATAAACTTAACTTATTATGCTAGTTAATTAAGTTTTCTGTTTTGAGATAACCTATAGGTTTTAATATTTCATATAAAGCGAAGGGATGAGTAGAATGAGCTTACTTGAGAAGATATTTGGAAGCTTCAATGATAGAGAAGTAAAACGTCTTATGAAAACAGTTGACGAAATAGAAGCATTAGAACCAGATATGCAGGCTTTATCAAATGAAGAATTAAGAGGAAAGACAGATTATTTTAAGGATAAATTAAAAAATGGTGCATCTTTAGATGATATATTGCCAGAAGCCTTTGCGGTTGTAAGGGAAGCCGCTGTTAGAACCCTAGGTATGAGACATTATAGAGTACAGCTCCTTGGAGGAATAGTTTTGCACCAAGGGCGTATTGCTGAGATGAAGACTGGTGAAGGTAAAACTTTAGTAGCTACACTTCCAGTTTATTTAAATGCCCTTGCTGGAAAGGGTGTTCATGTAGTAACTGTAAATGACTATCTTGCAAGCCGTGATAAGGAATGGATGGGAAAAATATATCAGTTTTTAGGTCTTACAGCCAGTTGTATAGTACATGGACTTTCAACAGAAGAAAGAAGAGAAGCCTATAATGCTGATATAACCTATGGTACGAATAATGAATTTGGTTTTGATTATCTAAGGGATAATATGGTTATTTATAAAGAGGAAAGAGTGCAAAGAGAATTAAATTATGCTATAGTCGATGAAGTTGATAGTATATTAATAGATGAAGCTAGAACACCCCTTATTATTTCAGGTGCAGGTAACAAATCAACCCATCTATATGCTACTGCTGATTCATTTATTAGGACATTAAAAAAGGATGTAGATTATACCATAGATGAAAAGGCAAGTTCGGTAGTTTTAACTGATGAGAGTGGTATCCCAAAGGCAGAAAAGTTTTTTGGTATTGAAAATCTTGCTGACCCTAAAAATATGCAGATTTCTCACCATATAAATCAAGCCCTTAAGGCCCATACACTTATGAAGAAAGATATAAATTATGTTATAAAGGATGGAGAAATAGTTATAGTTGATGAATTTACAGGAAGACTTATGTTTGGTAGAAGGTATTCTGATGGACTCCATCAAGCTATAGAAGCAAAGGAAGGGCTTGAAGTTAGAAGGGAATCTCAGACCCTTGCTACTATTACCCTTCAAAATTATTTTAGGATGTATAATAAGCTTTCAGGTATGACTGGTACAGCTAAAACGGAAGAAGATGAGTTTAAGCATATTTATGGGATGGATGTAGTAGTAATACCCACTAACAAACCAGTTATTAGGAAGGATTTACCTGATTCAGTATATAGATCATTGGAGGGTAAGTTTAAATCAGTAATTAGGGAAATAGAAGAAAGGCATAAAACGGGACAGCCAATACTTGTTGGTACAATTTCCATAGAAACCTCGGAGTTTCTAAGTAATCTTCTTAGAAAAAGAGGTATAAAACATGAAGTGTTAAATGCAAAGCAGCATGAAAGAGAAGCTGAGATAGTTGCCCAAGCAGGACGCTTTGGGGCAGTTACCATAGCTACAAATATGGCTGGTAGAGGTACCGATATAGTGTTAGGTGGTAATGCTGAATATACTGCAAAGAATGAGCTTAAGAAAAAAGGTTATGATGATTATGTTATTTCCATGGTCACAAGTCTTACTGATACAGATGATGAACAGGTTTTAGAGGCAAGAAAGCTTTACAAATCACTATATAAGGATATTAAAAAGATTACAGATAGAGAAGCTGAAAAGGTAAGAGAAGCTGGAGGTCTTCATATACTAGGAACAGAGAGACATGAGTCTAGAAGAATAGATAATCAGCTTAGGGGTCGTTCTGGCCGTCAGGGAGACCCAGGTTCATCTCAATTTTTTATATCCCTTGAGGATGATCTGATGAGACTATTTGGCAGTGAGAAAATACAAGGAATAGTTGATAAATTAGGAATGGAAGATGATGAACCTATAGAAGCAAAAATACTTTCAAAATCCATTGAAACTGCTCAGAAGAGAGTTGAAGGTAGAAACTTTAGCATTAGAAAGCATGTACTCCAATACGATGATGTAATGAATAAACAGAGAGAGATTATATACAATGAAAGGAAGAGGGTTCTTGAAGGTGAAAATTTAAGGGAGCATATTTTGGGGATGCTTGAACAGATAGTTGATGACTCCATAGAGCTTTATACTGCTGAAGCTAATTATCCCGAAGAATGGGACTTACAGGGACTCGAAGATTATCTTCACATAATGTTTCTTCCAAAGGGAAGTTTGCAATTTGAAGATATTGAAAAACTTACTAAGGAAGAACTTAGGGAAAGAATACTAAGCATAGCAAAGGATATATATGATAAAAAGGAAAAAGAAATTACTAAAGAAAGAATGAGAGAAATAGAGAGGGTTATCCTGCTTAAGGTAGTTGATACTAAGTGGATTGACCACATAGATGCTATGGACCAGCTAAAGCAGGGTATTGGGCTTAGAGCCATAGGAAATGAAGACCCAGTTAGAGCATATCAAATGGAAGGCTTTGATATGTTTAACCAAATGACTAGAAGCATCAGAGAGGATACCGTAAGACATATATTAAATGTTACAGTAGAGACAGAAGCTAAACGTGAAAAAGTTGCAAGAATAACAGACACTTTCGGGGGAGATGGTGTAGCTAATAGAAAACCTAAAACAGTAGTTAGAAAAGAGAAAAAAGTAGGTAGAAATGATCCATGCCCATGTGGAAGTGGCAAGAAGTATAAGAAGTGTTGTGGGAAGAATGTTTAAATGTTAGAATGTTAGAATGTTAGAATGTTAGAATGTTAGAATGTTAGAATGTTATTAAGGTAGGCTATAAGGGTCAAAAAGACCTAAAAGATAGACAGCAAAACATAACATACTAACATATCTTAGTAAAGGATGTGATAAGATGCTTGTGTTAGAACAAAGTCTATTGGAACTAAATAAACTTGAAGAAGCTATAGATGAATTGAGGGTTTCTCTTTGACATAGATAATCTTCAGAAAGAGGTCAAGGAGCTGGAGAAAAAAATGATGCAGCCTGGGTTTTGGGATGATCAGGATGAGGCTCAAAAGATACTTCAGACTTCAAAACATCTTAAGAATAAAGTGTCCAATTTTGAAAAATTGTGTTCAGACTGGGAAGAAATAAAGCTTTTAGCTGAGATAGGAATCGAAGAAAAGGATGCATCCGTTGAAAAGGAAGTTACTAAGGGAATAAAAGAACTTACGGAAGCTATAGATAAATTAAAAATAGAGACACTTTTAAGTGGTGAATTTGATAAGAATAACGCCATCCTGTCTATTCATTCTGGAGCAGGAGGGCTGGATGCTCAGGATTGGGCTGAGATGCTTCTAAGGATGTATACTAGGTGGGCAGAAAAGAAAGGCTATAAAATAAAGATTCTAGACATATTACCCGATACTGAGGCTGGCATTAAAAGTGTTACCCTCCTTTTAGAAGGCGAAAATGCCTATGGATATCTAAAGGCAGAAAAAGGGGTTCATAGAATAGTCAGGATATCTCCCTTTGATCCATCAGGTAAAAGGCATACTTCCTTTGCCTCTGTTGATGTTATGCCAGAGCTTGATGATAATGTAGATATAGACATCAATCCTGCTGACCTTAAGATAGATACCTATAGGGCTTCAGGAGCAGGAGGACAGCATGTAAATAAAACAGAATCAGCAGTTCGTATAACCCACATACCTACTGGAATAATAGTCCAATGCCAAAATGAGAGATCACAGCATAGTAATAGAAATACAGCTATGAAGATGCTTATTGCAAAATTAATAGAACTAAAGGAAATGGAACAGAAGGAAAAAATCGAGGATATTAAAGGAGATTATAGTCAAATTGCTTGGGGGAGTCAGATACGGTCCTATGTTTTTCATCCCTACAATTTAGTAAAGGATCATAGAACAAATGCTGAGATGGGTAACGTTGGAGCAGTAATGGATGGAGAAATAGATTTGTTTATTGATGAATATTTAAAACAAAGGAACATGTAATAAAAAAGAGCAGGGGGCTAACCTCTGCTTTTATTATGGTATAGAAATGAGATATGTTAGAACGTTTAAAATATTATTAGGGTAAGATAACAAAAGTCAAAAGAATGACTTTAACAACATTAAAACACTTGAACATTTTATTATGATATAATAAATCAGAAAGAAAGGAGCGAATATAGTGGATTTAATAGTAAAACAAATTGCTGCGGAGTTTAAATTGAAGGAATCCCAGGTGGCTAACACAATAAAGCTTATAGACGAAGGGAATACTATACCGTTTATTGCAAGGTATAGAAAAGAAATGACAGGTGCTTTAAGCGATGAAGTGTTAAGGGATCTTAATGAAAGACTTACATATCTAAGAAACCTAGAATCAAGAAAAGAAGAAGTAGTCCGATTAATTGATGAGCAAGGAAAATTAACTGAGGAGCTAAAAAGAGAAATACTTAGTGCTGAGGTTCTTCAGAGGGTAGAAGATTTATATAGACCCTTCAAACAAAAAAGAAGAACAAGGGCTACAAAGGCTAAAGAAAAAGGACTAGAACCATTGGCAGAATTAATACTAAGTCAAGAGATAGTTAAAGGAACAATAGAGGAATTGGCAAGGCCCTTCATTAATGAGGAATTAGAAGTAAACACTATCGAGGATGCAATAGAGGGTGCAAAGGATATAATTGCTGAAATTGTATCGGATAATGCTGAATATAGAGAAAAAATAAGAAATACGAATTTTAAAGAAGGTATTATTAGCTCTAGGGCTACGGATGAAGATGAAAAGACAGTTTATGAAATGTACTATGATTACAATGAAGCCGTCAAAAGTATAGCCAACCACAGAATACTTGCAATAAATAGAGGAGAGAAAGAAAAAAAATTAAAGGTAAAATTAATAAGTCCAGATGAAGAAATATTGAGCTACTTGAAAAATAAAATCATACATAATCCTAAAGCTATTACTACTGAAATATTAATACAATCGATAGAAGATTCATATAAAAGACTTATTGCTCCGTCTATAGAAAGGGAGATAAGAAACAGCCTTACGGAAAGAGCTGAAGAAGAAGCAATAAAGGTATTTGGGAAAAATACAAAGCCGCTATTACTAATGCCTCCAGTCAAGAACGTGAGAGTATTAGCTATTGATCCTAGCTATAGAACGGGATGTAAAATTGCTGTATTAGATGAAACTGGTAAGTTACTTGATTATACAACTGTATATCCAAACCCGCCTCAAAACAAGGTGGAAGAATCAAAAAACACTCTGAAAGAACTTATAGAAAAATATGATATTGATATTATTCCTATTGGAAATGGCACTGCTTCAAGGGAAACGGAGCTAATAGTAGCAGAAATGTTAAGGGAAATAGATAAAGAAGTATACTATACCATTGTCAGTGAAGCAGGAGCTTCAGTTTATTCAGCATCAAAATTAGCAACAGAAGAATATCCAGATATAGATGTATCTATTAGGGGGGCTATTTCTATAGGTCGCAGGCTTCAGGACCCACTTGCAGAACTTGTAAAGATAGATCCTAAAAGCATAGGTGTAGGTCAATATCAGCATGACTTAAATCAAGGTAAATTAGGAGAAACATTAAAGAATGTGGTAGAAGACTGTGTGAATAGTGTTGGTGTGGATTTAAATACTGCTTCACCTTCTCTACTTAAATATGTATCAGGAATTTCAGCTTCCATTGCAAAGAATATAGTTAAATACAGAGAAGAAAATGGAAAATTCACTAATAGAAATCAGCTTAAAAAAGTTAAGCGATTAGGAGACAAGGCATATGAGCAATGTGCTGGTTTTCTTAGAATTTCAGATGGTGATAATCCTTTAGATAATACAGCTGTTCATCCAGAATCATACGATATTACCATGAAATTCATAGAAAAATTAGGCTATACCCAAGATGATATTAGAGAAGGTAAGCTTAAGAATATAGAAGATAAGATATTAGAATATGAAATAGAGGATGAAAATAAAATTAATGAAAATAAGCAAAGCATGAAAAGTATAAAATCCTTAAAAGGTTTAGCAAACTTTAAACTTGAGAATAATAAAGCAAAACAGGATAAGTCAAAAAATCTCGAAGAAAAACTTGCAAAATTAGCCGAAGAATTGGAGGTTGGACTTCCTACATTAAAGGATATAATCAAAGAAATAAAAAAACCAGGCAGAGACCCGAGAGAAGAAATGCCAAAGCCTATTTTTAGAAGTGATGTTCTAAAGATGGAGGATTTAAAGCTTGATATGATTATGTCTGGAACTGTAAGGAATGTAGTGGATTTCGGTGCATTCGTAGATATAGGAGTTAAACAAGATGGTCTTGTTCATATATCTGAATTAAGCAACAAGTTTGTAAAGAGTCCAATGGATATAGTTTCAGTTGGTGATGAAGTTAAGGTTAAGATTATTGGATTAGATATAGAGAGAGGGAAGATATCCTTAAGCATGAAACAGGTTTAATAAGGAATTTCAAGCAAAACCATTTTAGGGGGAAATTAGCTTAAAAGTGGAACTTAAAAAAGTTGAACTATTACTAAAAAAGTGTGGAAATATATCTCGAGATATTGTAAAATCTAATTATATATACTTAAGAAAATTTTATAATATATTTAAATAATTTTGGAGTGCGAAATGTAGTATAGAGAGTCAAAAAAGCTATCTGCATATCATATTTTAAAATTATTAGTGTTAATTATGCAGGTTTCTCACTTGAAAGGAGAGTTTCAATGTCTCAATTAGATAATACAAAGGTTAAAAGGCTTATGACCTATCGCTATGTTGTATGGGGAGTGCTATCTTTAGCATACATTATCGTTTTTTTTCATAGACTGGCTGTTGGTGTTGTTAGGGATGAATTAGTAAATACCTTCAATATCACAGGGGCGACCTTTGGTAATCTTGGGTCAACCTATTTTTATGCATATATGCTTATGCAAATTCCTTCAGGTATGCTGGCGGATTCACTGGGTGCTCGCAAAACAGTAACTGTAGGAACTTTGTTAGCTGGAATAGGTTCCATAGTTTTTGGCTATGCCCCAACAATCATGTGGGCTTTTTTAGGAAGATTAGTGGTGGGTTTAGGTGTATCTGTTGTTTTTATATCTATCCTTAAAATTCAATCCCAGTGGTTTAAGGAAAGTGAATTTGGAACTATGTCAGGTATAACATCCTTTGTTGGCAATTTAGGTGGTATTTTAGCAAAAGCTCCCTTGGTAATAATGGTAGGATATTTGACATGGAGAGTGTCATTTGCAGTTATAGGAGTATTATCAATAGTAATTTCAATACTATGCTATGTATTAGCCAGAAATACTCCACAGGAAATGGGACTACCATCAATAGCAGAAATAGAAGGAAGGGAAGTAAAAAAATCTTTTAAAAAGAAACCTAATCTCATAAAGGGATTAATAAAAGTTATTTCTAATTCCAAAACTTGGCCAGGTTTTGTGGTTTTTGCTGGATTTTTTGGAGCATTTGTTACTTTATCAGGGTCTTGGGGAGAAGCTTATTTAATAGAAGTTTATAATATTCCAAAGGTTAAAGCTGCAAGCTATACAATGACTGCTGTTATTGGATTGGCAGTAGGCAGTATAGTTATTGGAAAATTTTCTGATAGTATTAAAAAAAGAAAACTACCTATGTTTGTGTTTGGTACTGTATATGTAATAAGTTGGACTATTTTAGTTTTCTTAAATGGTGGAAAGCCACCCATTGAAATTCTAATGCCTTTATTATTTATGCTAGGATTTACATGTCCTGTTTTTGTATTAGGGTGGGCATGTGCAAAGGAGGTTAATCCTCCTGAAATAGCAGGTATTTCAACTTCTGTAGTAAATATCGGCGGTTTCTTAGGAGCTGCTATTTTGCCACCGTTATTAGGGAAAGTATTTGATAAGTTCGCAGGTACTATGTCTCCAGTGGAGCTTTATCATAAAGCTTTTATGTATTCATTTATATCGGCTTTGATAGGTTTTATATTTATATTTCTTATTAAAGAGACAAATTGTAGAAATGTTTATAAAGACTAAGAGATGTTGAATGTTTTAATGAGATATGTTAAATGTTATTATTGTATAAAATCCTAAGGTCAAAAGAATAATTTATATGGGACTCCTTAAATTAGGAGTCCTAAAATATTTTTTTCTTTAAATATATAAAAAAAGTTATATAATAGAAGGAGAACTTAATTTTCACATTGAACTAAGATATTGATATCTATATAGTTTTGTATTTAACATTCAATATAGGAATTTAAGTAAAGACTTTAATTTATACATGTCCAAAATGCCCAGAAACATTGCATATTTGTACATGTATAAATTAAGTTTTACTATGTAAATTCTATATGTAATAGACTATAAAGTATAACTAGAGGGGGATTATTAATGTTACTTATCAAAAACGGAAAAGTTTTTACAATGGAAGGCAAGATTTTTGAAAGAGCAAGTATATTAGTTGAGGATGGAAAAATTAAAGAGATAGGAGAAAATATTGTTGCACCCCTTGATGCACAGGTTATTGATGCAGAGGGAAGAATAGTAATGCCAGGTTTTATCGATGCCCACTGTCATCTAGGAATGTGGGAGGACTCTATAGGCTTTGAAGGAGCAGATGGAAATGAAATGACTGACCCAGTTACACCACAGCTTAGGGCTATTGACGGGATAAATCCTTTGGATAGAACCTTTGAGGAAACTAGACAGGGCGGTGTAACATGCGCTGCTACTGGTCCAGGTAGTGCCAATGTTATTGGTGGACAATTTGTTGCAATAAAGACCTATGGTGATAGGATAGATGATATGATAGTTAAAGAGCCTTTAGCTATGAAATGTGCCTTTGGAGAAAACCCTAAAAGAGTATACAATGAGAAAAAACAATCGCCCATGACTAGAATGGCAACAGCAGCAATTCTAAGGGAAACTCTTATGAAGGCTAAGGAATATAAAGATAAGTTGGAAGCTGCTGGAGAAGATGAATCAAAGAAGCCAGCATTAGATGTAAAAATGGAGGCAATGCTTAAGGTATTAAATGGAGAGATACCATTAAAGGCCCATGCCCATAGGGCAGATGATATTTTAACATCTATAAGAATAGCTAAGGAATTTGGAGTAAAGTTAACTCTAGAGCATTGTACGGAAGGACATCTAATAGCCCACCATATAAAAAAGGAAGGATTGCCTGCAATAGTTGGGCCAAGCTTTGGAGAAAGATGTAAATTTGAACTTAAGAATCTTACCTTTGAAACACCAGGAGTTTTAAGTAAAGCAGGAGTTAAGGTTGCTATTATGACTGACCATCCTGTAATTCCATTACAGCATTTAGGTTTATGTGCAGCTTTAGCCGTTAAGGCAGGCATGGATGAAGAAGAAGCCTTAAAGGCAATTACTATAAATCCTGCGCAGATTTTAGGAATAGATGATAGAGTAGGTAGCATCAAGGAAGGCAAGGATGCAGACATAGTTATATGGAGTAATCATCCATTTGAAATTAAATCTGAGGTTTTATATACAATTATTGATGGAAAAGTGGTTTATGAGAACAAAGCCGAATAAAAAGGCTTTGTTAGTTCCAAGTTGCATGTTGCAAGTTTTTGAGTCATTCTTTTAGGCTGAAAAAGCTATCCATAGACTAGGATAGCTTTTAGCTAGTTCCTATTAAATTTCTCAAATAGTATAATTTATAAATGAAGAGAAAAAGTGACTTGGGGACTGACCCAGCTGACACACATGTTTTTAGTGTGTCTGGGGGTCTGTCCCCATATCATTTTTTGTAGGTTGAAATATATATCTATAGACCCAAAAGAATAACAAAAATCCTAGAACTTGTAACATAGAACTTGTAACTAACAATCTCCCCTCTTGTCTAGCTTTATAATCTATTGTATTATGGAGATAATATGTATTATAAGTAAAGACGTTGAAGGTTGGAGGTTGTAGTGTTGAAGAAAATTATTTGTAGAAATGAGGAAGAAACTAAGGAGCTAGGATATAAAATAGGTAAACTTTTGGATAAAGGAGATATTGTATGTCTTACAGGTGATTTAGGGGCAGGAAAGACTACCCTAACTAAATCCATAGCTAAAGGCTTGGAGGTTAGGGAGGATGTTACAAGCCCTACCTTTAACATAATACATGAATACCATGGAAGATTTCCAGTCTATCATTTTGATGTATACAGAATAATGGATATAGATGAAATGTATGATATAGGATATGAAGAGTATTTTTATGGTGATGGAGTATGTATAGTAGAATGGGCATCTCAGATAGAAGAATTAATTCCTAAGGAATGTCTATGGATAGATATAAAACTAAGTGATAAAATAGATAGTAGAGTTTTTTATATCAAAGGCACAACGAGGCATTATGAAAGTGTTATTGAGGAGTTGATTAGATAATGAATATATTGGCTATAGATACATCTTCTATTGTTGCCACTGTGGCAGTAATGGATAGGAAAAAATTGCTTGGTGAATATACTATAAATAGTCCCATGACCCATTCACAGAAACTCATGCCTATTATAGATGAGCTTCTATCAACCCTTGAATTATCAATGGAGGATATAGAGCTTATAGCAGTATCAAGAGGCCCTGGTTCCTTTACAGGAATAAGAATAGGCATTGCAACAGTAAAGGGTTTGGCACATGGATGGAATATACCTGTAATAGGAGTTTCAAGTTTAGAAGGCCTTGCATATAATATTACATATAGTAAAGAATTAATTTGTCCGATAATGGATGCTAGAAGAAATCAAGTTTATACAGGAGTTTATAAATGGGTTAAGCATAAGCTTGTAGACATAATAAAGGAAGCTCCATCAAGTATAGATAAACTCATTGATGAACTTAAGCAAAGACAAGAGAAAGTTATTTTTCTCGGAGATGGATTAGGCAGATATAAAGATGATATTATTAGCAGCTTAGGAGAAAAAGCAGTGTTTGCTCCTCAATACGTAAATATGCAGAGGGCTTCCTCCATAGCACAGCTTGCTCTTGATAAAATAAATGGAGGGCAATCAAAACCTGAAAATTATTTAAACATCACTCCAGTTTATTTAAGAAAGTCTGAAGCCGAAAGACAATATGAAGAAAAAATGAAAAGGTGCAGTGAAATTAATGAGTAATATTACTGTTAGAGAAATGACTCTAGATGATATTGATTCAGTCATAGAAATTGAAAATAGCAGCTTTCTTACTCCTTGGACTAGGGAGTCCTTTGAAAAGGAAATAAGAAATAATCAGCTGGCAAAATACCTAGTAATAGAGTATGAAAATCAGATAGTAGGCTATGGTGGCATGTGGATTATAATAGATGAAGCACATATTACAAACATAGCAATACACAAGGATTTTAGAAATAAAAAATTAGGAAGTTTTTTAGTTGAATCCATGATAGAATATGCAGAAAGCTTAAGAATATATAGGATGACTTTAGAGGTTCGGGAAAGTAATATTGCTGCTCAAGGGCTTTATATGAAATTAGGCTTTAAACCCTGTGGGAAAAGACCAAAGTACTATCATGACAATAATGAAGATGCTATTATTATGTGGAGAGGCTAGAGCCTCTTTTTTCATGGGAAGGTTTTGAGGGATGAGGTTAAGGTTGAGATTAAGATTGAGACTAAAATTAAGATTAAGAATTAGGGTCATAAATTTTGAGTAAAAATAAAGAAAAAAGCCCAAAGCTAATATTATTTTTAAGATTCTTTTAATATTATTATGACTAAAGTTAATATATAATTGAGTATGGAAGAATTATTCACATGGTTCTAGAAGTTATTGATTAGCCTCTGAGTTTGTTTAGCTATAAGATTTGTTGAAGTATTCTAAAACTAGGCATTTTTTTGTTGGGAAAATTTAAAAAATATGAAAATATGAAGGGATTTTTATATAGTTGTCGTTTATAGTATTTAGAATTAAAATCTATATGAAGCATACTAGATTAGGAGGGTAAAAATGCGTAAATTTAAAAAGAAAAATATACTTATTATTTCAGCTGTATTAATAGTTGTAGCCTTTATTTCATTAGCTACGGTAAATGCCATGAGGTTAAAGGAACAAGGGGGATTACCTGTCAAAACCACTAGTATTTTAAAGCAGGACATCGAATCCAATATTTTTGCAAGTGGAACAATTGTCTCCAAGGAAGAAAGAGAAATTACATCAGATTTATCGGGTAAGGTGAGGGAAGTATTGGTAGAAGAAGGAATGAAGGTAAAAAAAGGAGATCTACTTGCTAAGCTTGACTCCGATGAACTAGAATATAATTTAAAGCAAAGTGAAATAAAGCTAGAGGTAGCTAAGGATAAGCTGAATCAGCTTAGAAAAGAAAATATGTCAACATTGGAAACAGAATATAAAAATACTCAAATTAGATATAAGGATGCAAAGAAAAAGTATGAAGATAAAAAAGCTCTTTTTGAAGCTGGAGCCATAAGTGAAAACGAGCTAGAACAAGCAAAAAGTGATATGCAGACAGCTTATAATGATTATACTTTGGCAAAGAAAAAATATGAGGATGCTGATGTTCTAGGAGAAATAAGGATACAGGAAAAAGAAGTAAGGGCCATGGAACTTGAAATAGAAAAAATTAAATCAGATATAAAAAAGACAAATATAATCAGTCCTATAGATGGAACTGTTATAGAAGTCAATATTTCAGAGCTATCTATTATTGCAGCAAATACATTAATGTTTAAAATTCAAGATACAGAGAATTTAGAGGTAATTACTAATATAAGTGAATATGATGTTGGGAAAGTAAAAATCGGGCAAACCGTTAATGTAACCAGCGATGGGGCAGAAAACAAGGAATATAAAGGAACAGTAGCATATATATCACCAAATGCAGTAGTGGAAAAGAATGGTCAAGGAACAGAGACAGTTGTGAAGGTTAAAGTAGATATCAATAGTAAGAATACACAATTCAAGCCAAACTTTTCTGCAAATGTAGAAATAAATACTGCAAATAAAAAAGATGTCTTGGTAGTACCATATGAAGCCATATATGCTGATAAGGATGGCACTAAATGTATTTACATTGTAGAAGATAATAAAGCCAAAAAATGTGTTATAAATACGGGAATAGAAGGGGACATGGTGACTGAAATAATTGGTGATGGTTTAAAGGAAAATGACTTAGTTATATTAAATCCTACAGAAAAAATCAAGGATGGTATGGATGTTAAAGTTAATAAAGGAATACAAGGTAAGAAAGGAAATTAATATGATTAAGATTGAAAACCTTTGGAAAATTTATAGTAATGGAAATATCAAGGTTGAGGCTCTCAAGGGAGTAGACCTTAAAATAGAAGAAGGAGAATTTGTGTCCATTATGGGACCATCAGGTTCTGGAAAGTCTACTATGATGAATATACTGGGGTGCCTTGACAAACCTACTAAGGGTAAATATGAGCTTGATAATGCTAAGATTGAAGAATTAAACGAATTAGAATTAGCAAAGATTAGAAATAAAAAGATAGGTTTTGTTTTTCAATCCTTTAATTTATTACCAAGAACATCTGCATATAAAAATGTAGAATTACCTATGCTTTATGCCAATGTTAACTTTAAAGAGAGGCATGACAGGGCATTAGAAGCTTTAAAAAAGGTAGGGCTTGGAGATAGAATCCATCATAAGCCAAATGAACTTTCTGGAGGTCAAAAACAAAGGGTAGCTATTGCAAGGGCGTTAGTTAACAGTCCAGCTGTTATCTTAGCCGATGAGCCTACGGGGAATCTTGATTCTAAGTCTAGTGATGAAATAATGGATATTTTTAAGAAGCTGAACGAAGAAGGAGCTACTATTGTAATAGTAACCCATGAACCTGATATAGCACAAAAAACAAAGAGAATTGTTGTTTTTAAAGATGGTGAAATAGTTGAGGATACAAAAGCTCTAAGTTCTAAGCCATAAGTTTAAAAGCTAGGCTCATGACTTATGAGAAGAATGAAGGATAAAGAAAATATGCTACAAGTTTTTCGCTTAACAAAGGAGTTGATAAGGTGAACTTTATTGAGAGTATAAAGGTGGCCATCAGTGCTATATGGGTAAATAAGATGAGGTCTTTGCTTACAATGCTTGGTATAATAATAGGTATATCATCTGTTATAGCTGTAGTCGCATTGGGACAAGGGAGTAAAAACATGATGAATAAAGAGTTTGAAAGCTTTGGTGTCAATAGAGCAGCTATATGGCATAATTGGAGGAAGAACCCCACATCAAAGGATTATATGAATCATGAAGATTTAAAGGCATTAAGAAGGGCTTTTGAAAAGGAAATTTCAGCTATGTCCCATTATTTTGATACTACGGGTGAGATAGTAGCTGGCAAGGAAAAGAAAAGTGTTTATATATATGGAGTGGAACATGAATATAATAATATTGATAAGAAAGAAATTATTAAGGGTAGATATTTAGTTGAAGGAGATATTAAGGCTAAGAGGAATGTGGTTGTTATTGATGAGGAATTAGCATTGGATATCTTTGGTAGAACCAATGTTTTAGGAGAAAGAATTATTGTAAATACTAGAACAAATAGTATTTCTCCAGTTATAGTTGGTATATATAAAAATAAAAAATCACTGTTTTCTGGAGGCTTTGGTGGAAATAGTCCCAAATATCTTTACTTACCAGTATCAACAGTAGAAAAGATGTTTGGTGTTGGAGATAGAGTATATATGGTGGAAATGAATCTAAAACAAGGTGTTAATATTGAAGAAACCTTAAATAAGATGATAAAATTGTTAGAAAGACGTCATGGAAATGCTGGTAAGGATAAATATAGAAGCTATAATGCCGAAAGTGAAATGGAATCAGTTAATAAGATAACAAGTGTGATGACCATGGTTGTGGGAGCAATAGCAGCTATTTCATTATTGGTTGGAGGAATAGGTGTTATGAACATCATGTTGGTATCGGTTACAGAAAGAACTAGGGAAATTGGTATTAGAAAGGCTATTGGGGCTAGACATAGAGATATTCTTTTACAGTTTTTGGTTGAGGCAGTTATTATCTCAGGAATTGGAGGAATGATTGGAACGATTTTAGGAATAGGATTTTCCTACATTATATCAAACTTCATAAAAATACCACCTACTGTCTCTCCTATGACGATACTGATTGCCTGGGTTTTCTCAGCAGGGGTAGGAATTTTCTTCGGAATTTATCCTGCAAACAAGGCTGCAAAGCTTGATCCAATAGAAGCCTTGAGGTATGAGTAGAAAATGAGTAAAAGGAGGAATATTCAATGAGTGATGATGGTTTTATTAATACTCAGTTTGAAGAAGATAATGAGGAATCGAAGTTGTCTTTTTTTCAGAGGTTTGTAAATGTATTTGTAAATCCTATTAAGGTTATGGAGGACATTTCCATAAAACCAACTTTACTATTTGCTATATTACCTACATTATTAGTATTTACTTTGTTAAATGTATTAAAAATTGATTTGCTAAAGGAATTCACCCTCCAGCAGATGGAGCTAAATCCAAATTCAGTAGAGATACCTGAAGAAATTATGATGACTACAGTATATATTGCTTCAATAAGTGCTTCCATTATGCCTATAATCATGGCACTGTTTAAAGGATTAATTTCCCATGGCATTACAAGGTTATTTGATGGTAAAGGGGATATAAAGCAAAGTTTATCGGTTATATTTTTTTCATATTTCATAGTAATGTTGGGGGAGATTATTAAGACAATAATATGCTTATTAACACAAAGTTATTTTGTTACCATATCTTTAGCTTCTGTTATACCAAATTTAGAATTTAATACACCTTTATACAATTTAATGACACAGTTTGATATATTTATTTTATGGTATTTGATAGTTTCAATGATAGGAATTAGTGTTGTTCATAGGATTAGTAAAGGAAAGGCTGCAGTAGCAGTATTTGGTCCTTGGAGTATTTTAATTGTATATCATGTAGTGTTAGCTATTATTATGCAGTAAAAAAAGGATTCATAGGGACAGTGGGGAACTGAGGGAAATATAATATCAAAGGAAAATGTGATATGGGAAACGATATATTTGATTCAAATTTTTATCATTTGGTCAATGTATCTATTCTTATATCACATTTTCTTATGTATTACTAAAATTTGTGGTTATATAAATAATAGTAGTATATAATATAAAAATATAGAATGAAATTAGCTGAAAATTAAAGGAGAAAGGAAAAATGGAAAAAAAATTAATAATTTTAGCACTGGAATCGAGTTGTGATGAAACATCGGCTGCTGTCCTAAAGAATGGCAGGGAGGTACTTTCAAATATTGTATCTTCTCAAATAGATTTACATAAGAAGTTTGGAGGAGTAGTACCAGAGGTTGCATCAAGGAAGCATGTAGAAAATATTAGTTATGTTATCGATGAAGCCCTTGATAAAGCTAATGTTAGCTTTAAGGATATAGATTTAATAGGTGTAACCTATGGACCAGGTCTTGTTGGAGCTTTACTTGTGGGTTTGTCAACTGCTAAGGCTTTGGCATATTCATTAGATAAACCCCTTGTAGGAGTAAATCATATTGAGGGACATATTTATGCAAATTTTATTGAACATAAGAATTTAGAACCTCCATTTATTTGTCTAATAGTGTCAGGAGGGCATACTCACTTAGTATATATGAAGGATTATGGAGTATATGAGGTTCTTGGAAAAACTAGAGACGATGCAGCTGGAGAAGCCTTTGATAAGGTTGCAAGGGCAATAGGCTTGGGATATCCTGGAGGGCCTATAATCGATAAACTCTCCAAGAAAGGAAATAAGAATGCAATTAATTTTCCTAGAACCTACTTGGAAAATGATAGCCTTGACTTTAGTTTTAGCGGATTAAAATCTGCTGTTTTAAATTATCTTAACAATTCAAAAATGAAGGGAATTTCGATAATCAAGGAAGATGTAGCAGCAAGCTTTCAACAAGCCGTTATTGATGTTTTAGTAGACAAGACAATATTAGCTGCTAAAAGATGTGGAGTTGATACAATCGTCATAGCAGGTGGAGTAGCTGCTAATAGTGGACTAAGGCAATTGCTCAAAGAAAGAACCGAGAAGAATAACTTTAAATTAATGTTTCCCCCAATATCTCTATGTACAGATAATGCTGCTATGATAGGCTGTGCAGCATATTATGATTATATAAATGGGTATTCAGCGGATATGTACTTAAATGCTATACCAAATTTAAAGATTGGTCAAAAATATGAAAGAATCTAGAGTATTAATAATTGAGGTGAAAATGGTAAACAATAACTACTTCATAAAACCTACTTATGTAAACCATAAGCAGGTTTTTTCTTTTTTATCCACAATTAACACAATATATGTGGATAAAAATGTGGAAAATGTTAATAAATCATGGAAAACGGGTTTTTGCTAATAAAAATGTGGATTGTTTTGTGAATAATGTGGAAAATATGTGGATATCAATGTATATAATAGCCCTTACTTAATTTATATGAAACTACTTAAGAAAATATGACTAAAAAATAAGGTAAACATAATATTTATAGAGATTAATCATGCTGTAAAAACCTTTCTCCTTTTCCTATCTCCTTTAACCTTTTTTAAAGTAAAAAAGTCTGGAAATAAATCCAGACTAAATTCTTTCTTCTACATATCTAACTATATCACCAATATTTTTGAAGTCTTCAGCGTCTTCATCAGGAATTTCAATGTCAAATTCATCTTCGATGGCCATTATAACTTCTACTGCATCTAAAGAATCAGCTTCAAGGTCATTCATTAGGGAAGTATCCATAGTGATCTCAGTTCCTTCGTCTAAACCTAATTGTTCAATAATTAATTCTTTAATTTTATCCAATACCATTAGTTTTCCTCCTTTTAGATAATTTTTATCATTTATTGTAGTCTTTCTTTAAATTATCATATTAATAATCTATTACTATTATACTTAAAATTTTATGATTGTCTAGAAGAATTTTATATTTTTTCTTCCCATTGGCTGTATAAATTCTCTAATTCACGCTTTATATTTTCATATTCATTATGGAGCTGTTTACTTTTATCGGGATTGGCATAAACATCCTTATCACACATTAAATGCTCTAATTCATTTAACCTAGTTTCAAAATCCAATATCTTATCTTCAAGTTCTTTTATCATCTGCTTATGTTTCTTCTTTTCAGCTTCTTCTATCTTTTTACGTTTTTTTTCTTCTTTAAGCTTAGTTTTTGTTATAGTTTCAGAGTTTTTATCATCAGTAGATTGTTCCAGCTGTTTTTTCTTTTCTATATAATAATCATAGTTGCCTAAGTATTCTTTAATACCATCCTGAGAAATTTCTAGTATTTTTGTGGCTATTTTGTTTAGAAAATATCTATCATGGGATATTGTAAAAATAGTACCATCATACTCTAATAATGCATCTTCTAATACTTCCTTTGAAGGTAAATCTAAGTGATTCGTAGGTTCATCCAGTAATATGAAGTTGGCACTGGAAAGCATAAGCTTTAAAAGAGATAAGCGGCTTTTTTCTCCACCACTTAAGTTTCCTACTTCTTTAAAAACATCATCTCCTGTAAAAAGAAAGGCAGCTAAGAGATTTCTAGCTTCTGGAATAGAGATTTTAGGGTTTTCATTACATATTTCATCTATAAGATTATTATTGGGATTTAAATTTTCTTGCTCCTGATCATAATATCCTATAAAAACGTTGTGACCTAAAACAATATCTCCACTATCATAATTTAGCTTATTTAACAATATTTTAAACAAAGTAGTTTTACCTATACCATTTGGACCAATTAAAGCTACCCTTTCATTTCTGTATATATTAAAGCTTATATTTTGGAACAGAGTTTGATTATCAAAGGATTTAGATAAAGCATTAACCTTTAAAACTTCCCTGCCGCTTTTTTCCTTTGACTGAAATTTGATTTGTGTCCTGTGATTATTAATAATGGGTTTATCTAAAACATTAATTTTTTCTAAACGTCTTTCCCTGCTTTTGGCACGATTTGCTAATTTTTCAGTGCCATGCTGCTTAAATCTTCTTATTATTTCCTCTTGCTTAGCTATTTCCTTTTGCTGTTGTAGATACTGCTTCATTTGCTGCTTATACATGCTTTTCTTATAATCTATATATTTTGTATAGCTTCCTTCAAACTGAACGATATTTTTGTTTTCAATTTCAAAAACTTTATTAGATATTTGATCTAAAAAATACCTGTCGTGGGATATTACTAAAAGAGTTCCAGAATAATTTTTAAGAAAGCCTTCTAGCCAGTTGATTGCATCGATGTCCAAATGATTTGTTGGTTCATCTAAAAGCAAAATATTGGGTTTTTGAAGTAGAAGCTTAGCAATATTGAGCCTAGATTTTTGTCCACCACTGAGCTTCATGATTTCCTTTTCAAAGTCTTCATCACTAAAACCCAGCCCCTTAAGAACGCCTCTAATTTCACTTTTATAACCATATCCATTTTTATTGTTAAATTCATCCAGAAGATTAGAATAGAGGTTCATTAGATTTTTAAATTCATTACCTTCATGATTTGTTGTTTTTGATATTTGATATTCAAGGTTTCTAATTTTTTTTTCCATCTCGATTATATCTTCGAAAACTGTTAGACATTCTTCAAAAATTGTTTTTTCATTATCAAAACTTAAGTTTTGTTTTAAATACCCTATATTCAAATCCTTAGAAATATATATATTTCCCTTATCATAAGAACTTTGATTAGTTAAAATTCTAAAAAGGGTGGATTTTCCAGTACCATTCTTACCAATTAAACCTACTTTGTCCCCAATATTTATAGTGAAAGAAATATCTTCCAATATTAAATCAATTCCAAAGGATTTAGTAACATTATTACATGAAATTGCTATCATTTTGTTGCCTCCTAAATCTTCTTTGCATATAAATTATTTTATCATAAAGATAAGTAACTTAATAATATATTTTTAAAAGGTGAGAAAATTGCATAATACGTTTAAAAAATTTTGGAGTACAAAATGTGGTGGAGAGAGTCAAGGAAGCTATCTACATATTGTATTTCAAAATTATTAGTGTTAATTATGCAAGTTTCTCAGGTAAAAATATTAAAGCAACCCACCAATCTGGTTTCTATCACAGCAGTTCTGATATTGCCTTTTTGATTAGGTAAAAATAAGACTTATTACGGTTTTAGAACATAATAGAATACTTAAAAACTATCGAATCATTGCTTAGTGTAAAATTATTGTAGGAAAAAAATAAAAAGAGAATAGCTTCTTATGTTAAGATGGAAGTGTATAAGCAACACATCAAAACATATGAAAGGAGCTATTCTCATGAATAATATTATACAGGAAATTATGACAAAAATCATTAAAGATAACAATAAAAATATGGAAAAACTATTTACAGAGCATAAGGACATTTCAAGATATATTTTAGATACTAAGAAAATGCTTGATGAAATAGGAATAGCTATAGTAGAAGAAGCATTGAAGATATGTGATGAAATTATAAAAGAATCTTCTAATAGGAAAAAGAATTGGTATGT
>NZ_FRAG01000026.1 GCF_900142245.1 Paramaledivibacter caminithermalis DSM 15212
GGCTCCACCTGCTTTTAGTATGCCTATGATTCCAACAACCATATCTATGGATCTATCGGTCATTATTCCAACTATATCTTCAGCTTCAATTCCCTTGTCTATTAGAAGTCTTCCTAGCTTGTTTGTTCTTTGGTTTAATTCTTTATATGTCAATTCTTCGTCTTCATATACTACTGCGATTTTATCTGGCATTTTGTCTACTTGTTCTTCAAACAATTCATTTATTGACTTGCTTTTTGGATATTCTACATAGGTATTATTCCATTCTATTAGCAGTTGTTTTTTATCCTGTTCTGTTATCAGTTCTATATCGGCTATATTTCCATTAGGATTACTTACTATGTTGTGCAATAATTCCTTATAATGCTTTATTATTCTTAAAATCGTTTTTCTTCGGAATATATCTGTATTATATTCAACTACTATATCAATACCATCACTACTATTATGTATATCAAAGAGAATATCAACCTGTGTTGAATTAACTTCTGGTTCTAACCATTCCTCTGATATTACACCGTCAAACTTACTATTCTCCTCATAACTAGTAACCATATTGAACATTACACGGAATAGAGGATTACGACTATTATTATTACTTCGATCAGGATTAAGCTTTTGTATAAGTCTTTCAAAGGGATAATCCTGCATATAATATGCATCCTCTACTTTTTTATGTACTTGTTTTAGAAAATTTTCAAATGTAAGCTTTTCGTCAACATTCATTCTTATCGCTACCGTATTTACAAAAAAGCCTACTAGTTTCTGTATTTTTTGATTATAATGTCTACCAGAAAATACTGTTCCTATTACTATATCCTCTTGATGTGAATATTTCTGTAAAAGCACATAATATGCTGATAATAATACAGAAAACATTATTACTCTTTTTTCTAAACATAAAACTCGAAGCTTTTTCACTAAATCTGCTGGTAATTTTTCTTTTTCCAATGCTCCATTAAAGGTTATATTAGCTGGAGATGAATAATCAGTAGGTAGCTCTAATATTGAAACTTCATCTTTAAACTCCTTAAGCCAATATTCCTCTTGTTCCCTTGTTTTGCATTCAATAAAATTTTCTTTCTGCCATACTGAGTAGTCCTTATAGTCATATTCTAATAAAGGTAATGTACTATTGCTTGTTACTCCTAAATACCCATTATATATTTGCTTTAATTCACTCCATATTATTTGAAAAGAAGCTGCATCTGAAATTATATGATGGAGCTTTAGTATAATAATATAGTCATTATTATTAAGCTTTATTAAGGTAGCATAAAATAATTGCCCTCCATTAACATTCATTGGAGTCAAACCCTCTTTATTCAATATATTAATTGCTTCTATTTCACGTTGTTTCTCATTCATATGTGATAGATTAATATATTGAAAAGTATTATCATCCATTTCGTGAAAATATTGAACTGGACTACTATTAATCATTTTCATTCTAGTCCTAAGAACAATATGCCTATCTATTATGTCTTCTAGAGCTTGTTGTAAAACTTCAATATTTACTCTACCTTTTAAACGTTTGCAGGAAATTAAATTCCATACTGTGCTTTCTGGTTGTAATAAAGATAAGTACCAAAGCCTATCTTGTTGAAAGGATAAAGGATAGTACATTTTATCCTCAGCGTTACAAATAGGAGGATATTTTCTCATAGTATTTCCCATTATAATCCAACCTTTCTAAACCCATGTTTTAGAGAATATTTTGCAATTCAATTTCTTGCCACTGCTGCTTCACTAAGTGCTAATTCAATTGTTTTGGCTATCTCAAAAAGTACTGGCAAATCTATAAAGTCCATCATTGACAGACTTATATTAAAAGTTTCTTCAATTTCAGAAATAAATCTAATAGTTAGTAAAGAATTTCCACCAATACGGAAAAAGTTATCATTGATACTAACTCCCTTAATATTCAGTAATTTTTCAGTAATCTCTATTAGTTTTTTCTCTACTTCAGTCAAAGCTTCCTCACATTCCTTTGTAGTTTGCTTTTCAATCACCGGATCTGGAAGAGCTTTCCTGTCCACCTTACCATTTTGATTTAAAGGTAAAGCATCTAGTTTTACAAAAATAGACGGTATCATATAACTTGGAAGCCATTTTTCTAGATACTTGCGCAAGCCATTTTCTGATAAAGCTGACCCTCCCTCCATTACTACATAAGCTGTAAGAAGTTTATTATTAGGCTCTATTTCTCTTACTATTACTACAGCTTCCTTGACTTCAGCGTGTGAAAGCAACGTTTTTTCTATTTCTTCAAGTTCAATTCTATATCCACGTAACTTAATTTGATTGTCTGAACGTCCAATAAATTGTATGTTTCCATCACTTAACCATTTTCCAATGTCTCCAGTCTTATACATTAATTTTCCTTTTTCAAAGGGATTACTTACAAACTTTGATTCCGTAAGCTTAGGAAGATTTAAGTATCCCTCAGCTAATAAAACACCACTTATACAAATCTCCCCAGGAACACCAACTGGTACTGGATTATTATTTTTATCTAAAATATATATTTTACTATTGTTAACAGGTCTACCAATTGGTACATAGTCATTATCATTAATATTCCCATCATATCTATACATAGTGGCACATATAGTTGCTTCTGTAGGTCCGTATCCATTTACGATACAGATTTCTTTATTCAACTGTTTATAGGCTTCAAGCGTATCAAATCTTATAGGCTCTACCCCAACTAATAATTTGTTTAGCTTAACTTCTTTATCTGATTTTAATTTTAGAATAAGCTTATGTATCTCCTTTAGCAATGCAGGTGGTATATATGTAAAAGTTATATTTTCATCTAATATTGTTTGTGCTACCTTATGCACATCTACTACCATTTCATTATCAAAAAGCAGTAGCTTTGCTCCATATACAATAGGAAGAAAAATCTCTCCCACGCTTACATCAAAAGATATATTTGCAAGACTAAGGCAATTATCTTCACTTCCTACCTTTCCTTCAAATTGCTCATAGAGTGTACATAAAAAGTTATGTAACGACTTATGACTAACCGCAACACCCTTTGGGCTACCCGTAGAACCAGATGTATATATTATATAAGCTCTATCGGTAGACTTATTATTATTGCTAATTTTTGAAACCATATTATTATAAAGTTCTTTATCTTCTAAATATAAAGTCTGTCCTTCAAAGCCTATTTCATTAGCAATATCACCACAAGTTAATAGTAAATTTGCTTTACTATTTTCTAACATGTATTTTATTCTATCCAAAGGATAAGATGGGTCTATTGGAAGATAAGCCCCACCAGCCTTTAATATCCCCAATATTCCAATTATCATTTCAAGGCTTTTTTCTGTAATTATGGCTACTATATCGTTAGGCTTTACTCCTTTTTCTCTCAATACTAATGCTAATTGATTTGATTTCTTGTTGAGTTGACTATATGTCAACTGACTATCATTATATTTTACTGCAATACTTTCAGGTGTTTTTAATGCTTGTTCTTCAAAAAGTTGATGTATACATTTTTCTTTTGAATATTCTTTATTTGTCGAGTTCCAATTTTCCAATAGTTGTTTCCTTTCATCTGAGTTAAGAATATCCAACTCCGATATTTTTGCACTAGGTACTCTTACAATGTTACCTAATAATTTAATATAATGTTTTATCATTCGTCTTATCGTTTCTCTTTTAAAAATATCAGTATTATATTCAATATAGATTTTGATATCTCCATTATTGTTATGTATTTCAAATAAAATATCCGCTTGGGTTGAGTTTATTTCTGGTTCAATATACTCTTCATTTTCAACACCACTAAATAGTTCCCTTTCACCATAGTAATTCAGCATATTAAACATTGCACGGAATAAAGGATTTCGATTATCTATGCGGTCAGGATTAATCTTTTCAATTAATCTTTCAAATGGATAATCTTGCATATAATATGCTTCATTTATTTTTTCTTGAACCTTTCTTAGTACCGCTTCAAAAGTATCACTATCTTCTATATTAAGCCTCACTCCAACTGTATTTATAAAAAATCCAGCCATATTTCTAATATCTGCACAATAATGTCTTCCTGAAAATACTGTACCTATTACTATATCCTCTTGTTGACTATATTTATGCAAAAGTATATAATACGCAGAAAGAAATGTTGAAAACAATATTACCTTATTCTCAAAACTCAACTTCTGAAGATCTTTTGTCAACTCTTTGGGCAATGCAGCTTTTTCTATTGAACCATTAAAGCTAACTTTAGGTGGAATAGAAAAATCTGTAGGTAAATCTAATATTGGTAATTCCCCGCTAAACTGATTTAGCCAATATTCCTCTTGCTCCCTAGTTTTAGTCTCATCAAACATTTCTCTTTGCCAAACAACATAATCATGATAATTTATATTCAAAGAAGGTAAAATATTCGCATTGTCTACACACATTAATGCGTTATATATTTGCTTTAAATCTTTCCAAAGAAGTTGGAAGGTAGTTGCATCAGAAATAATGTGATGAAGCTTTAGAATTAATAAATATTCATCTTCCTTCATCTTGATAAGTGAAGCTTTAAATAATTGTCCTTGATTAACTGGTATTGGTAAATTATATTCTTTATCTAGAAGCCTGTAAGCTTCAGCTTCTGGCTGAGCCATATTAGAGATATCAATAAATTGAAAATTCTTATCCTCTAAATTTGAAAAGGATTGAACAGGTATATTATTAACAAAATTAATCCTTGTTCTAAGAACAGAATGTCTATTTGCTAAAGCCTGAACCGCTTCATTCATTTTTTCTACACTAATATTCCCCTTTAAATGTTTACAGGAAAGCTTATTCCATAATGTACTGTCGGGTTGTAGTTGCGATAAGTATAATACTCTTTCTTGTTGGAATGATAGTGGACAATTCATTATTCCTGTAGAGTGAGGAATTTTATCATATTTTCTCTTATTATTCTTCATATAAAACTCCAGCCTTTCTTTTTTATACAGATATTTATTAATAAAAATATGTTTAAATCTAACTGTTTCTCTTAATAATTTCATCTGCTATAATCAATCTTTGTATTTCCGATGTCCCGTCTCCTATTTCTGTTATCTTAGCATCTCTGAAAAATCTCTCTAGAGGAAAATCCTTAGAATATCCATATGCACCAAGCAGCTGAATCGCATCTTTTGTTACTTTTGTTGTCATTTCAGATGCAAAAAGCTTTGCTTCCGATGCCTCCTTAGATATTTGCTTACCCTCATCCTTCATCCTGCATGCCTTATATAAAAGTAAACTTGCGGCATTTATATTCATTTCCATATCAGCTAAGATATTTTTTACTGATTGAAAATGATATAAATATTTGCCAAATTGCTTTCTTTGCTTTACATACTGCAAACAAATTTTTTGGGCACCCTCTGCAATACCAATGGCAATAGCTGCCATGCCTAATCTTGCTGTAATTAAAGTGTTGTGCAGTATTTTAAATCCATAGTTTTTTTTACCTATTAAATTCTCCTTTGGCACCTTAACATTTTCAAAAATCAGTTCACCTGTATCAGACCCCCTCATACCTAATTTTCTTTCTTTTTTTTCTGATGTTTTTAAACCAGACATTCCTTTTTCGAGTAAAAATATACTAATACCTAATATATTTTTTTCTGGTGCTGTTTTTGCTGCAACAATATATAGATCAGCTACATTAGCATTAGTAATAAATATTTTATTTCCATTTAATAAATAATAATCCTCATGCTCTACTGCCTTTGTTTGCATTGATGATATGTCTGAACCGCTGTTAGGCTCAGTCAATGCAAAGGCTCCTATTTTTTCACCCTTAATAAGGGGCTTTAAATATTTAATTTTTTGATCTTCAGAACCAAAGGAATATATTGGGTTACAGGCTAAACTACTGTGGGATACAATTGTCATGGCTGTTGAAGCACATACCTTTGCAACCTCTCTAACAAATCCTGTATAAGCTATATAATCTAAACCAGCTCCATCATATTCTTCGGGATAATTTATTCCCAATAACCCCATCCTTCCTAGTTCCTTAAAATTTTCAAAAGGAAATATTTCTTGATCATCTATAAGACTAGCCATTGGTGCAATTTTTTTTTCGATAAAAGCTTTACCTGTATCTATCGCCAATTTTTGTAATTCTGTATATTCCATAAATATCACACTCCAAAAGTTTTATGCCAAGCCTCAAGGGATATTAAGGCATATGAAGTTCTAAATATAGCTAAATTATCTATATTTTTGAACCTATTTTTCTTGTTGAAAAAATCATTTACTGCTTTTTTATTGAAATATTGCGAAATTTTTGAACTACTTGATTGAACTAAGTCATTAGCAATATTTTTTCTAACATAAATAGTCTTTGGATCTATTGGGAACGGGCAAGGCTTCTTCTTTCTATTCACAACTTCAGTTGGCAATATTTCCCTTGCAATTTCCTTTAATATAAATTTTTCTACGTCATTCCTCACCTTATAATTTGATGGCACATTCGCTACATATTCTACTAATCGGTGGTCAAGGAAGGGTACCCTAGCTTCAACACTCCATGCCATACTTGTTTTATCTTGTCTTTCAAGCATTTCTAGTAAATAAAGCTTTAAAAATAAATATAACTTTCTATTTAAATAGTCATTGGTATCAAATCTATTCATCATATCATGTAATGTAGTGCTGATTTTCTTTGTAAAATGTGTTTCCTTTTCAATTTCAGGCTCAAACAACATTGAAACCTCATTATAATAAGGAGCCCAAGGGAATTCTGTAAGCTGATTATCTTGATTGAGAAAAAAGAAATATCCTCCAAAAAGTTCGTCAGCTCCTTCACCTGACAAAACAACAGTAATATCATCTTTTAAATTTCTATATAAAAGATACAAAGAAGGAGTTGTAAGTTCTATTGGCTTTTCTACATGCCATATAACATTTTCTAAAATATCATTGTATTCTTCCGTCTTAAGTAAAAATTCCTTATGTTTTGTTTTAAAAGTTTTAGCCATAATCCGAGAGTATTTTATGTCTGAGTTAGAATTGTTAAGTCCACTATTATCGCTATATTCCATAGAAAAAGTTTTTAGTTTGTTATTTACATATTCTGTAGCCACTGCTGAAACAAGACTTGAATCCAATCCTCCACTTAGAAGTGATCCAAAAGGCACATCACTCATAAGCCTTTTTTTTACCGAATCCTTAAATAAGTTTAGTATTTTTTCCTTATATTGGTTATAGTAATGAGTTCCTTCTGCTTCTCGTATTTCTATATCCCAATATTGATTCAGAAACTTACTTTTATTTTTGAAAACAAGAGTGTATCCAGCTGGTAGAGAATATATATTTTTAAACATTGTTTTTCCATCCAATAATATTGTGGAAAAAAAATATTCTGGAATAGAATTTACTTCTAACTCTGCTTTAATATCAGGATGTTGAAGAATCGCTTTAATTTCTGAAGCAAATATTATATTACCACTGCTTATACTATAATAAAGTGGTTTTATTCCCATACGATCTCTTGCTAAAAATAAAATTTCTTTCTTTTTATCCCATATTGCAAAAGCAAACATCCCATTGAATTTTAATACACAATCAGTTCCATATTCTTCATAGCTATGCACTATAACCTCTGTATCACAGTTTGTAATAAATTTATGACCTTTTGCTTTTAATTCTATTTTTATTTCTTCAAAATTATATATTTCTCCATTAAAAGTTACCCATACACTTTCGTCTTCATTGCACATAGGTTGATTACCATACTCAAGATCAATGATAGATAATCTTATATGCCCTAAGCCAACAAATCCATCTAAATAATAGTCACTACCATCTGGTCCCCTATGAGCCATAACTTTATTCATATTAATTAAAATTGTCTTATCTATCTTCATATCTTTTTCAAAATTATAAATCCCACAAATTCCACACATCCTCTATTCCCTCCAAAATATTCTAGCTTAGCTTAGAAATAGTACCATATAGTTTTATAATCCTCTGGATTTTCTCCCAAGGCTTTCAATTTGTTTAAAAAGTTATATATTGGTTCATCTGTATAAAGATATGTATTAACTGGAGTCATATACTTTTCCCATGGATAAAATTCATAAACTCTGCTACCATCCTTTAAAATCATAATTATATCATGATCTTGCCATGAGCTTAGATAATTTTTGCCAAGGGTAGGTATATTAAATACCGCCTTGTCTGTCCTAACAATACCAGGCATTATACGTGCTTCTTCTTTTTGTTCCTGAAGCAAACGTGCAACTGGCACTTTGAAATCTGATGTTTCTTCTTTCCCCTTTAGATTAAATAAATAATATGGACTAACTCCAATTGCTTTAAGATTTTCTCTCAAAAAACTGGTTTCAAATCTTCTGCAATTTTGCATAGTAAATACTTGTTGATTATACACGTCAATTCCCAACATTCTTATTTTTTTAATCACATTAGCCATTTCTTCAGTGATCTCATAAGCATTTTGCACATGAGTCATTATAGAAATTGTTCTAACAGAAATCTTATGATATTTTTCTAAAATACTTAAAAGTTCATCATCAAATCTCATAGGCATTGTTACAAGAGTTCTTGTTCCTATCCTAATTCTTTTAATATGTTCTATTTCTGAAAAAGCTTTAAGTATATATTCAATTTGTTCATTGTTCAGAATAAGCGGATCGCCTCCAGTAATAAGAACCTCTTTGACTCTAGAGTTGTTTCTGAACCAATCAATAGCCTTACCTAAATCCTTTGATGAAAATGCAGCATCTATGGAATTATCATTTTTAAGCTCCCAGTTTCTTTGACAATATACACATATTTGAGGACACCATGAATATGGCTTTACTATGGCTATCATAGGATATCTTCTTGTAATCAAATTTTCAGGGGATGTATCTGATTCATGCATATAATCAAGTAACTCCATATGTTCTATTCCATTTTTCAATATTTTATCTAAATATGTTTTATTAGGTATAACATGTGTTCTCAAACACCTGTCATGATTTAACTTGTCCTTTTTTTTATCCATAAGGGATAAATAATATGGAGTAATCCCAAAAGGAACCTTATTATCAATTGCTGTTTCAATACAGCTTTTCTCATATGAACTAAGCTCAATAATTTTCTCTATATCCTCTACCTTACGTAGTACCATTTTCAAATGCCAACGGTAATTAAGCCAATCCTCTTCTGTACCTCCTAACATTTCAAGTATTGCCTTTTTATTTTGTCGTCTTCTCTCAATTACATCTGGTGCCAATCCTGTTTTGTATTGATTTTTTTTTATAAACTCTAAATATTGGTTTGTTTTTTTGTCTAAATAACTAGATCTTGCTATTGCAGCATCTCTACCTACCATGTTTACAAAAGCTGGAACTTCATTTTTACAAATACCCGATCTTGAGTAAATTCCTGAAAGACCAATTATCCCCTTGAATAAATGAATCATTTCTTCTAAAAAAGCATCAGAAATTTCCTCCCAATCACTTTCATCCAAATTTTCAGTTGCCAATTTCCAAAGAATCTTTAAACAACTACATTTTGTTTTTTTTTCACTATCCTCTGATATAATGTTTTTAAAAACGTTTATACAATCTCTTACATTCTTTTTTTCAAGTGTATGCAATAAACAATTTGCAGACAAAATTTCTTTTTCACATTTATTTAAGTAATTAAACATATTTGTCCGTGCATCATTTATGTTGTCACTAGTTACAAGTAATCTTAATATATATGGATTAGAATTAAAAAGCTCATTAATTTTTTTACGGGAAACCATAACTATCATTCCCTTCACATTAAACTAATACATTAAGTTTTTTTCTATCTCTCTAGCAAATTTCAATGCTCTTTCTTCTGGATCCTCAACTCTTCTTAATGCTGCTTCTCTACTGATAATGCCAAGTCGAACCAACATACTCATCTCATAATCATATGGATGGAAATTATACAACTCCTTATGTTTAACAATACCTAAAGAATTTAATTTGCAGTTGGTTGAATTTGGATCAACGTCATCTGGTCGTTTCCAGCCAATTGTTTTTATAGTACTATATATTTTTTCTTCATTATATCCAATTAAAGGAAAAGCATTTATAGTATAAGGAAAAGGGTTTTTCTTATATTCTTCTTTACTTAGCATTAGATAATAGTAAACTTCTTCTCCTACCCTTTCTGCTAATGGTTTAAATAAATTTTTCCTTAATTCATAGGGAATTTTATTGTCTTTATAAATTATTTCACTTTCAGATTGTAATAATTGTCCTGGGCTATTTCCAAGCATAACCATAGGTATTTCTTTTTCTATTGCTATCCTAAGACACATATTTGCAACCATGCGTATACAGGATATGCAAATCCCACTTCCTGAATTAATAAGGTGCTGGGGATAAATCCCTGGAGTAGAACTTTCAATAAAAATTTTTTTCATCAGTTGTTGCTTTGGCTTTACTATTACATGATCTACATCTAAATTTTTTAAAACATTATTCATATTTTTAAAGGAATAGGTAGACATAAAACCATTATCAAAGGTAAAGGCTAATATATTAAGCTTAAATTTTTCTTTTAAAGTATATATCAAAAAAGTGCTATCCTTTCCACCACTGTAGGCTACAACCACATCATATTTTAAATTTTTAGATTTACTTTCATCAATTATTTCAGATAATCTAGCTTTTAACTTCTCTAAAGAAGGTATAAATTTATTTTTTTCTTTAAAACTATTACAATAAGAGCAGACTCCTTTCTCATCAAATGTAATTTTAGGAAAAGTTTCAGGCAAAACACATACGGTACATCGTTTCATAATTTATTTCCCCTTTTATATAAAATAGAATTCAAATAATAATTATACATAGTTTCTTATATTGATAAAAAACTAACTCAATTGAGATCGATTTATCTTTAAAGTTCCTGTTTTTGGTATATTATCTCTAAACTCAACTATATGAGGTACCATATAATAGGGTAAAATAGCTTTACAGTGACTTACTATTTCCTTTCTGGTTAATATTTCTCCATCATTGCATACTACTATTGCTTTTATTCTATTTCCATAATCCTTATCTATTACGCTAACAACAACAGCCTCTTTTACACCTTCTAGCTTGCATATACAGCTTTCTATTTCTTCAGGACTTATTCTATATCCCATTGATTTAATCATTGCATCCTTTCGCCCTTCAAAATATAGATATCCCTCATTATCAAGCCTTCCCAAATCACCTGTATAGAGTGCACCATCTTTAAATACCTTTTTAGTTTTAATCGGATCATTCCAGTAGCCTGGAGATATAAATACTCCACGATGTACTATCTCACCAATTTCACCTGCTTCACAAGGACTATTATCTTCATTTACAATCGTGATTTCTACACCTGGAATTGGTTTTCCAACAGATGGTATTTTTCTATCAAAATCATCAGGAGGAAGATATGTAGATCTAAAAGCCTCAGTTGTTCCATACATCATATAAAAATCTGTATTATTTAGTATTTTTCTAAGCTTCATTAAATCTTCCATAGGGAAAGCTTCTCCTATAACTGATATATATCTTAAGTGTGGATATTCGTACTTTTCAAAGGGAGAATATTTCTGTAAAAGCATTTTCCAAAAAGAAGGAACTGCATGAATACCTGTAATTTTCTCATTTATCATAGTTGATACAATATCTTTTGGAAATAGGGATTCTTGTAAAACTAAAGTACCTCCTACATATACCATTGTAAATAGTTGACTTAATGCTCCATCAAATGAAAACGGTGTTATACTTATTAAACGATCATCTGCTTTATTTTTTAGAAAGTCTGCTGAAATAACGGTGGAATCATAAAAAATCCTATGAGTAACAATAATTCCCTTTGGTTTCCCAGTAGAGCCAGAAGTGTATATAATCGCTGCTGGATCATGTTGATTAATATTTATGGTTTGCTTAAGTGGAAGGATAGTTTCTTGAAGTATTTTATTAAAATAATACATGTTCTCATTATCTTCTATATCTATTAAAGGTGACATGCTTATAAGCATATCAATTTGTTCTTGGTTTATATTAGCTTTTTTATAAATCTCAACTTTACTTTCATGAATAAATAAAACTTTTATATCACAGTCAGTTACTACATGTCGTAATTGATCTTCTTTAAAGCTTGGATTTATATGAACAAAAACAGCACCTATTTTCATTACTGCAAATATTATAATAATTTCTTCAACATTTTTAGTAGAGAAAATTCCTACTCTATCACCCTTTTTTATTCCTTTAGAAATTAAAAAGTCAGCAATCTTTGTTGATGCTTCATTTATTTCACTAAAAGTATAACGCTTATCTTTAAAAACAATTCCTTGCTTATTTCTGAATTCTTTAGAAGCCTTTTCTAACATTTCATGAATAAATTGCATAATATCTACCACCTTATTATGCTTTTATTAACTTCTCAATAAGATTTACAATACCATCAACCGAACCAAAACTATTCATGCTAATCTCATCAACTGGAATTTCAAGGTCAAAGGTTCCCTCGATAAAAGAAATTAAATCTAACACATGCAACGATGTCAATATGCCCGCCTCAAAAAGATTCATTGAATGGTCTAAAATGTCTTCATTAGTTAGCTCCTTAATATAAGCTTCTACTTTTTTTTCAATCATCATATTTCCCCCTCCATATTTTTAATTTTTTCCCATTACTATTTGATTATTTGAAACTATCTGCTTATATTAAACTTTTTCATAAAAATAACCTACCTTTCTTTTTAATATAAATGAATTATTAGCTTTTCTATGAGAAAATTTTTATCCTTTATGTATAAATTTATAAAAATTTTTACAAACTCTTAAATTAAAATCTTTTATAAAATTGTATTTTTATTAAACTTTTTTAAGTTGTTAAAAACATGTTTAACCGTTTCTAGATTAAGCTAATTATGAATTTAACTATCTTTTAAATTTAAACTCTAATAAAGACTTAAATTTGTATATTTAATAATACAAATTAATATTATCATTTTTTGTTTTAGTTGTAAATATTTACTTTGTATTTTTTTGTATTTTTCCCATAATGATTTTGTATTACATTTTTTTGCATAATTCGATATTTTTCTAATTCGTATCACATTTTAAAAAGCTGTAACTTCTACAATAAAATAAGAGATTTTAGTAAACAAAACAGATTAATTCCCCCAGTACAAAACTATTATTTCAACTTCTAAAAACAATGCAGGTCTGTTATTCTATCAAAAGCTGAAATATTATTTCCTTTAACTGGAATTTTTATCCATTTTTCTTTACTAAAATCTCTCTATATTTTTTATAAATTTACAATGGTAAAACTTAATTTATACATGTACAAATACGCAGCATTCATGGGGGTTTTGGACATGTATAAATTAAAGTTTTTACTTAAATTTCTATAGTTATATTATAATAATCAAATTTTATAAATTTATTATTATAATTTATATTGTCCTTAGTTTTTTTGTAATAAAAAACTAATTTTTTTCTATAGCTACCTTTGTTCCATATAATCCTGATTCTGGTGGAGTTACTACAAGCTTTATAGGTACTCTGTTTTTTAGTTCTTCAACATGGCTTATAATTCCAACTGCCAGATTTTCTTGATTAAGCTTTTCCAAGGAGGTCATCACTATATCTAGCAGATGGTTATCTAATGTTCCAAAACCTTCGTCTAAGAAAAAAAATTCTATTGTTGAATTTCCCTTTAGTTGTATTTGACTTGAAAGGGATAGTGCCAATGCTAGAGAAGTTAAGAAGGTTTCACCGCCAGATAAGGTATTACAATCTCTTTTTACTCCTCCACTGAAATTATCACATATAATAAAATTACTATTACTGTCTAGTTCAAGATTATATCGATTATTAGTTATATCCATAAGCCTTTTAGAAGCTTCCTTTACAATATATCTTAAATGGCTTGTTGCAACATATTCTACAAATTTATTTCCAGACACCAGCTTAAACATCTCACTTAACATGTCTGTTATATGACTTAGATTTTCTACTTTTTTGTTTATTTTCTTTATCTTATGAAAATTTTTTTCCATCTCATTTATTTTTTCTTTTTTCTTACCTATTTCTTCAATTAAAAATTTATAGGCTTCCTTTTTATTTTCCATATCTTCTTTAAATTTTAAAAACTCTTTTTCTTCCAATGAAGAACCCTTTAATTTCTTTTTGACTCTATTAATATTATCTTTGAGCTTGTTACTTTCATTATCATATTTTGCTATCTTATCTTCCATTGCTTTAAGTTCTTCATTAGGCAATAAATAAACCTTTACCTCATCTATACTATTAAATCTATTTTCCTTCAAAGCTTCTTTTAAATCTTGTTCAATATTAATTATGGATTCTCCTAAGGATTTGTTAGTATTTTCAAGTCCTGCTCTCTTTTGTTTTAGATCATCCAAGATTTTTTTCTCTTCTTCAATTATCTTTCTAAGGGTTTCTTCTTCATTAATTATGATTGATTTTTTTTCTTTTAACTCCTTTAAATAAACCTTTGGTTCTCTATTTTTAACTATTTTTTTGATTTTATTATTATACTCATCTATAATTTTTCCCTTTTCTCTACCAGCTTCTTCTACTTTACTTCTTTCCAGCATTATCTGATTTAGCTTTTTTTCTACTTTTTCTCTTTGGCTATCAAATTTTTTCACGTTATTTTTTAATTGTGTTAATTTTGCTTCGATTACTTCTAGCTCTTTATCATTTCTCTTTATATTTTCTATTTCGACTTTAATATTTTCTATATTAAGATCGGTCTTAGCTTCAATATAGGCTTTACTTGCTTCTTTAAGTTTTTTATCTAATTCTTCTTTCCTTGTATTTTCTTGTTCTAATCTAGTTCTATCCTTTTTTATACACTCAACAAAACGTATACTCTGTTTTTCAAAATTTATTTTTTCCTTATCCTTAAATTCTAAAGCTTTGATCAATTTATCTCTTTTGTTTTCCCAATTTTTAAGAGAAATTTTCCTATCATCTATTTCTTTTATTAAATCTATTATTTCTTTTTCTAGCTTAGCTATATTTATATTTTTTAGTTTATTTATATATTTATCTAGTTCCCTTTTATACTTATTTTCTTCCTTTTCATCTCTTTTTATTTCTATTTCTAGCTTATATATAGCCTTTTCAAGCTCTTTTTTATTTTCTTCAAATCCCTGCTTTATTTTTCTTATTTTCTCAATAGCTTCATAATCAATGGGTTCAGCAACATTAGGATGATGACTGGAACCGCATACTGGACAAGGCTTGCCTTCTTTAAGATCCTGACTTAAAATTGCAGCTCTATGGGATTTTTCTAATTCATCTATCTCCTTTTTTACATCTTCTAGCTTATCAATATTGTGTGTAAGTCTATTTTTTAGATAATCCATTTTTATTTGGGTATCCTTTTTATTTTCATAGATTAATCTTAATTCCTCTTCTATTTCAGACTTTTTCTCAATATTCTCCTTTGCATCTTCAAGGGTTGACCTCAATCTATGTAATTCTATTTCTTTATTCATTATATAATCATTATTTTTTGGAGGATTTAACTCAAGCCTTTGGAGCTTATCTTTTATTTCTACATATTCTGTATTTCTTATTTCCAATTCTTCTTTTATTTTACTTAATTGATTATCACTTGCTAATATATTGTTTTTCAAGTCTTCAATGCTCTTTAGACTTACTTTCTTTTCCCTTTTTAATTCATCATATTCTTTCTTAAACTCCCAAGCATTAGTCAGTTTTTCTCTATATTCTGGCGATATCTTTAATTTACTTGATTTATTTTCTAGTTCTTCTATCTCATAACTATCCTTCTTTATACCCATTTTCAAGTTGTTAAGCTCTTTTTCACTTTTTTCTATTATTTCACTATATTTAATATATTTTTCTGTAAGTTCTCTTCTTTCATCAATAAGGCTTTGTGCTTCTTCTTTTAATTCTATTGCGTATTTTACATTAGCTTCCTTTTCTATTAATATAGGTAGCTCACGGTCCTTTCTTCGACATATTTCTTTATATTCTGATTCCTTTCCCTTCAGTTTTTCATTGATATCATCAAGCTTTATCAATATATCCTTTAATATAGCCTTATTTTTATTTATGTCTTCCAAGGTGTCATTATATCTGTCTAGATATGGTTTCACGTTTTTAGAATTTCTCGCCCTTTCGCACCTGTTTCTCATATTTTCAATTTCCTTAGTTTCTTTTTCTAAATCCTCCATGCTCTTTAAGTATCCACTTAATTCACTTTGCAACCTCCATATGTCACTAAGCTCTTGGTATCTTTTTTCTATAAGATTTATATCAATTTTTAGTTCTTTTTCTTTTTTTCGAATCTCACATAATTCTTCTTTTAATACCTTTAAATTTTCTTCTGATACACCATCAAATCTATTCAGCTCACCCTTTAAAAGCTGCAGCTCTTCTTCCTTTTTTTTCTTGAACTTCTTTATCTTATCCGTGAGATTTCCACCATATTGCTCTAATCCCAAGATTCTTTCCAGCATATTTCTTCTATCACTTCCTGATAGTTTAAGAAATTCACTAAATTTACCCTGAGGAAGAACTACAGATCTTGTAAAATCTTGATGATTAAGCCCTATTATTTTTTTTACTTCCTCATCTATTTGTGATACCTTATCAATTATTTTTAAAACATTTCCACCATCATCTAAAAAGGAAAGTCTTGCAAAAGCTGTTTTAATGCCACCATTTTTATTTTTCTTTATACTTCTTTCAATCCTGTAGGTCTGCCTACCGTTACTACCGCTACAATCGAACTCATACCCTATGTATACTTTTTCTAAATCTGTGTTTATAAATTCCTTTGTGTCCCTAGCTATGGCATTATACCCATACAAAGCTATTGTTATGGCATCTAAAATAGTAGATTTACCACTTCCTGTAGGTCCAAATATGCCAAATAATCCACTATCAACAAGGGTAGAAAAGTCTATTATCTGTTCATCAACAAAGCTGTTAAGTCCAGATATTTTTAAAAGTTTAGGTTTCATTTTCTTTGAAATTCACTCCTTTTCTTTAAACGCCGTTAATCTTTACGAGTATATTCTATTACTAATTATATGGAATTTCCTTTAACATTTCAAAAGATTAATTTTAAGAAAAATTGAAAATTGTGGTTTAAGATTAAAAAGGCTATATAGAGTAAAAACTCTATATAGCCCTTTAAATTAGCTTCCAATAATTCTAAAGCCCTCTGGTAATGGATCCTTTGGATCCAGTACTAATTGAGTAAAGCCCATAATGTGGGCTGTACCCGATACTTCAGTAATTACTGCATCGTACTCTCCAACCTTTGTTTCTTTAATAATTTTTCCTTCCATCACAGTGTCAATTATACTCTTATTCACAAGGATATCAGCCTTCTTCATTTCACCTGTTTGGTAGTGAAGGGCTACTCTTCCGCCAGTTCCCGTACCAGTTGGAGATCTGTCAACTTGACCATCAGCAAAAATACACACGTTTTTTGTTATAAGTTTATTTTCTTCTCTTTCTGGTTTTTCAAAGAAAATAGTTCCATAAAGCCAATTTACTCCAGAAGTGGGATGATTAAATTCCATCATTTCCATAACTTTATATTTTATTTCCATACCAATTTTCACTAATTGCTCTGTATATTCGGGACTTACCCTTAAACCAACCTGATTTACATCTAAATATACATAGAAAGCACCACAATAAACTACCTCACCAACAACTTCACCTATTCCATCTACGTCAACCTTAATATTTTGGGCATATACAAAACAAGGTACATTTTGAAATCTTACTCTTTCAACTTCCCCATCCTTTACATCGGCATATGCAGTAACTCTTCCAGCAGGAGTATCTATTTTTACAACATTTTCTCCATCCTTGGCAATTAACATCCCTGTTTCTATTGCTACCTTTGTTACTGCTATAATTCCATGGCCACACATAGAACTCAATCCTTTATTGTGGGTAAATAGTACACCAAAATCTCCATCCTCAGTAACAGCATCAACAAGAATACATCCATACATTCCACTGTGACCTCTTGGTTCTAACATCATCAATTTTCTTAAGTTATCATAATTTTCTAGCATATACTTTCTTTTTTCAAGAATAGTATTGCCAAGAATAGGTGGTAGTCCTGATGTAACAATTCTTAGAGGTTCTCCACCAGTATGAGCATCGATACAATCGATTCTGTTTTTAAAATGCATCATTTTTAATGCTCCCCCTTATCTACAGTATTATTTTTTGACCTACATTATTTTTCTTTGCCTCATCATATATTAATTTGGCAACCACCACATCGAATAAAGCCATACCTACCGACTTATAGAATATAGTCTTATTGATAATTTCTTTTTTATTAGTTAAAAAGCTGCCTACAGTTTCAATTTTATCTTCTTGTAATAAGTTATTACTTAATGGAATTTTCAAATCTCCTGATTCTTCTTTTGCGAATTCGGTATCTATATATACTTTATCTAATAAAGAAAACAATATATCAGGATATTCTCTCATATTGGGCTTATATGATCCTATCCCTATAAAGGATTTTCCCTTTAATAGCTCTGGCTTCTCAGGCAATACAGGTTTATAAGAAGTTGTTGTTGTAATAACAATTTGTGATTCCTTGAGTAAATCTTCTATTGTATTTGCTATTACTATACTAACATTTGGAAGCAATACTTCTAATTCTTTAACAAAGGCAGCTAGCTTTTCTGTAAAAATATCAAAAACCATTATTTTATCAATTTTTCTAGCCTTACATGCAAACAATAACTGATAGAATCCTTGGACTCCAGCACCTACTAACCCTACCGTTTTTGCAGTTTCAGGTGTAAAATGCCTTATTCCAACTCCTCCTACAGCGCCTGTTCTTAGAGCAGTCAAGATTTTTCCATCCATCATACCTATAGGTTCACCTGTTTCATAGTCATTTAGCAGCATTAATCCATCTATTACAGGTCTATTTTTTTTTCTGTTTTCAGGAAATAATGTAAGAAGCTTTGTTCCAAATATATCCTGCAAGAAACACGGCATGTATAGAAGTGTATTATTCCTATAGCTTACATGTATACGATTAGGCATATCATAATTTTTACTTCCATGAATCTTAAAAGCTTCTTCAATGGCATCCATTATTTCATCGTATGTAATTAGATCATAAATATCATTTTTGTTTAAATATAACATTTTTCCCACCTCCCTCTATATAGTTGTTTATATTTATTCTTTTGAAAATTTTATTATTGTGAACTGCAATTTATTATTGTAAATAAAATAAATCCTTAGACTTTAAAGTTCTTTATTTAGCAAGTATAAGTTTTTTAAACTTATACTTGTCTATATCTAACTTTTATTATATTACTTTTCATCATAGAAGTCCATATGTTTTAAAGAGTAATATGTTTAAATCTAAACTTGTAAATATTAGTTCATTGTAGTAAAATTATATTGAATTCTATGGCATGTATAAAGTTCAAATACATAATCACCGATACACATAGAATTTAATGAATATTTTAGTAAAAAAGAGATGAAAAAGTTTTGCATTTCCTATTATCAATGTGGTTTTAAAGACTTTATATTATAAAAAAGATTGGTTATAATGAACATATATAGTGTTCACTATCTATCAACTACTATATAGAAAGTTGGAATAAAAATGGTTATAGACATAGGTAAGGCAATTAAGAAACTGCGAATTTCTAAAAAACTAACATTAAAGGATTTAAGCGATAGGACAGGTTTATCTACTGGCTTTTTATCTCAGTTAGAAAGAGGGCTGACAACAATCGCTATAGACTCCTTAGAAAATGTAGCAAATGCCTTAGATGTAGATCTTTCATATTTTATATTATCAAAGGACAATAAAAAAGAATAAGTAATTATGCGTAGCTATAATCAAGAAGTATCAAGAATTGAGAATAAGTTTATCCACTCCCATCTTTCAAATAATATAAAGACCAGACAAATTCTTTCAGAAATTGTTACACTGCTACCTTCTTCTGGTGAAGAAACTATTCAAGAATTTCAGCACACTGGTGAAGAATTTATATATGTGTTAGAAGGAATATTAACCTTATTTTTAAACCATCAAAAATATGATTTATATCCTGGAGACAGTGCACAGTATAATTCTAATACCATTCATAACTGGGCTAATTTTACTAATAAAATCGTAAAAATACTCCATGTTCGTACTCCTAATCCCTTTAAAGAGGACAAAGGGATATAAAGAGATTAAGAATTAAGAAAAAAAAATCGGCGAACTGTCTTTTTACAGTGGCTCGCCGATATACTCTATTTTATAGATTATTCTTCTCCTGCTATTTCAGTAAATAAAGCCATAAATTCTTCCGTTGGTTCTATCTTTTTTTCCTTCATATAAAATTCTCTAAATAATTCTATGATATTTTTTTCCTTAAGAGCTTCAAGTTCTTCATCGTCCTTTTCCACTTCTTCAAAGATTGGAGTTATAGATAATATATCTGGTTTTATTTTTTTGATATCCTTTATCTTTGATTGACCTAAAGCTTCATCAGTTTTTATCTCTAGATATGCCCACACATCTCTATCCTTGTTTTTTTCACACATATCTATCGCTTCATCTATACCATCACATCTCCAAATTTCAATTGGCTTTCTATTTTTAAGTAAAACCTCTTCTAGTTTTGCTTCTTCTCCTGCTTTCACATCTATTATATAAACACATTTACTATAGCCTATTTCACTTTTGCTGTATTGTAGAGGCGAACCAGAATAGTATGCCTTTACTTCTTTGTTATTTATTCTTTGGGGCTTATGTAGATGCCCGAGGGCTATATATTGTGCTCCTATTGATAATTTATTTCCATCTACAGTAAGACCGCCACCTACTTGAAGGGGCCTTTCAGAATCCGATGTTTCTCCTCCTAATACAAATATGTGGCTTACAGCTATATTAATAGTGTCAGGTCTAAATTTTTTTGAAATATTACTTAGAATCTGTCCAACCTTTTCCGAATAATTTTTTTGAAGTTCCTTTTCATCTGATATATCTCCTAAAGCTTCATTCAACCTTTGCTCACTGGGATATGGAAGGGTTAAAATTATTATTTTTTCATCATTGACCTTTAATTCCATATATCCTTCGCCAGCATCTAGTATTTCATGCTTTCCTACCCTTCCTTTGGAAGCCCTGCTGTTAGGACTTCCAAGAAGTATTATTCCGTGTTCATATGCAAGGGGAGTAGACGCCATAAGTCTTTCTGGATTATCATGATTGCCAGCTATGACAACAACCACCCTTTCTCCAGCTTTTCCTAAGCTTTTAAGCGATTTATATAAAAGTTTTTCAGCTCTAGCCGAGGGATTGCTATTATCATAGATATCTCCAGCAATAATTACTAGATCAACTTCCTTTTCATCAGCTACTCTAATAATATCTTCTATGATTTTCTCCTGTTCTTCAATTCTGCTTTGATTTTCTAAATATTTGCCTAAATGCCAGTCGGAAGTATGTAAAATTCTCATACTATCCCTACCTCCCTCTCCCTATCTATATCAAATAAGTAAGTATAGCTTTCTATATTATATATACATTATTGCACAACAATTATATCACATTTTTAATCTTAGTTTAATTTAAGTCAATTCTCCCTGCTTTTAAATAATATATTTTAAATAATATAATTTTTCTACTTGTCAATTATAGTATTTTTTAATTTTTTTGTTAAATAATTGAATTTATTCTTTTTTTATGATATTATGTTATAGAGTTGCAACTCCTAGATATTGTTTAGTATTTTTTTAGAAAGGATGATTAAAATGAAAAGATTTTTCTTCATGCTTTTAGTAATGGTTTTGATCATTAATTGTACATTTATAAGTGTTTTTGCCAATGCCCAAGATGCTATGAGTATCTCTGAAAAAGACATTGAAAAAAAATAAAATTTACTTATTACCAGAAATTAATGAATAAAGGCAACTCTAGCCAAGTAAAAAGTTTACAATTTCAAAATGTATCAGATGATATTTTAGATAGAGTTGAAATAAAATCTATCACATACTTTGATAAAGAAGGTAATTTTGTTAAAATGTATAAAGATCAAGAAGCTTTGAAACACTTAATTAATGAAAAGAAGAACGAATCAACATTTAACTTGAAATCAATACCCGTTGAAGAAGGTGATGTAAGAGTTGTAGAGTCTTTTCTCAATAATGGGCATGAGGTTAATGTTGATAGTTCCGGAACACTAACTGTTAATCTAGCTAAATCAGCTGGTATAATGGTTATAGCAAATATAGCAACTAAAAAAACTGTTTGGAATTTTGTAATAAATCTATTTGGTACTGCTATTGACAGTATTCTAGGAAAATCGGATACGGTTTCAGTTGATACTGCTAATATTAATGTAATAGGCAATAAAAGTGCACAGGTATATCAGAAATCAAAAGGTGGATGGTTTGAATGGTATTGGGCTAATAAGCAAGATACATACGTTACTTTCTTCTCCGCATATACAGATAAAGATACTGGTAAAACTGATTCTGATTATAAAGCATTCTTGAATAGCGATAATTATCCACCAATATACATAAAAAAATCTAAAAATTATGATGACACTAATCATCTAGCTGATACAGCTCTTTATAATAAAAAACATAATATCCTTTATGGACCTAACAGCTATGAATCCTTTAATGATTCAGATGCAATAAATAAAAATAATAGTTCAAATTGGAGTAGAGCTACGGGCATATATTAATCACAATATATCACAATATAATAATTATTTAAATATTATATATTACTAGAATACTCTGAATTACCTGCAGGAACCACATAATTCACATGTAAAATCTCTTTAACTTCTAAAATTGGGTATGGTATTAGAATAAATTAATTATGTGGCTCCCTCTTTTTCATTTTTTTATAAACTTTTAAACCTGTTTTCTATTTAAAATAAGAGCTAAATTTTTTAATACTTAATTGTGAGGAGATTGTCTTGAAGAAAAAAAATATAATATTTCTTTTTTTAATAACTATATTATCTATTTTATCATTCTATCCTAAGAACTATAAAATAAATAATACATATATATGCACTATCTATAATAAAGAAAATATACCCATAACTAAGAGTGAGGTCATATTACAAGGTGTTGTTAATAAAAATATACTACTTAGAGACTATTTTCAAGGAACTTTGATAATAGATAATACAACCTATCTAATTAAAAGTCCACATTCTAATAGATATAATTTATTAACTAATACTAATCAACAAAACAATTATTTTAAATTATCATCGCTTAATACAAATTCACAAACAGGAGAAACATCTTATATAGCAATTATTATTGTAAACAAAAACTTTAATACTATTATTAAAGGACAAACAGAAAATATCGAAAAAAAATATGGTAAAGGCAGCTATTTTAAATCCAACCCTATCTTCACCTCTTTATCTATATCAAATAAATAGATATAGCTTTCCTTAACCCTTTTACCTAAGATTTTTTCAAGTGCCTCCTTATACAGTTCCATTTGTGTTCTATATCTCCTAATCATTCTTTCTATATTATCGTCAAATACATTTCCAGTTTTATAATCAACTAGTATAAGTTCACCTTCTTCTTCAAAGTAACAGTCAATAATCCCCTGTATAAGAAGTTCTTCCTCACAATTCTCTAAATCATTAATTACCTCTGTCGCCTTCTTTTTTAAAATAAATGGAGCTTCTCTATATACTTTATCAGACTTTAATATTCTTCTACCTATATCACTTTGGAAAAATTTTAATATCTTTTCTGGATTAACTACTGCTGCCTCTTCATCGGTAAGCAATTCCCTCATGACCATGTTATCCACCTGTTCTTGTATCTGACTTGTATTATTTATATTTTCCAAATCTAAATGTTGCATAACAAAATGTATAATTGTACCTGTCTCCGCCTTTGTAAATATCTTCTTTCCTTCCATAAATCTAGGCTTTTTAACTAAGGAAGGTATTTTATAGACTATATCATTTATATTCTCAGCACAGGCCTTCTTTATATCGCTAACCGCTAGCTTAGACGGGATTCCAATATCACATTTATTAGGATATTCCCACTGAAATCTATCTTCTATAATCTTTTTATATTTTGGCTCAAATGCAAGCTGAAATTTTTCAAGTCGTTCTTTATGATATCTATTCGTCTCAACCTTTTCTACTTCTTTAAAATATATATCTTTTTTACTCACAAGGTTAATTGTCCATCCTGATGTCTCATCTTTTTCAATCAAAGATTCATTAAAAACTGCTTTTCCAAGCTTTCTCAGGGGTTCACCATCTCTATGTTTTACTAAGGCTGAGCATATCCAGTCAAGATAGGATTGTCCTTTAAGCAGATTAAAAAGGGCAGTACCCCTTAGCCATTTCTTACCTTCTTTTTCCAGTTCATTTACCGAACCCGTAAGTATTAACTTATCTATAGCCCTGGTTAATGCAACATAAAGCACCCTCATTTCCTCCGATAGATTTTCAATCTTCATCCTTCTTTTTATGGCCAATTGTGGAAGGGTCTGATTATATATCCTATTTTTTATGTCCACAAATTTCGGTCCCAATCCTAAATCCTTATGGAGTAATATATCCTGCTGTATATCTATTAAATTAAATTTTTTACCAATTCCACTACATATAACGACGGGGAACTCTAGACCTTTACTTTTATGAATACTCATAATTCTAACTACATTTTCATTTTCCCCTAGTATCTTGGCACTTCCCATATCGCTCTTACTCTTAGTAAGCTTATCAATAAATCTTAAGAAGAGGAACAAACCATTAATAGCACTTTTTTCAAATTGGCTTGCCCTGTCCACCAATATCCTCAAATTTGCCTGTCTTTGTATTCCTCCTGGCATAGCTCCCACATAGTGATAATATCCAGTTTCTATAAGAAGCTTCCATATGAACTCATCTAGCTTCAAATATCTTGCTTCAACTGACCATCTCTCCAAATCACTTAGGAAGGTTTCAAGCTTTGCCTTAAGGTCATCATGGCAGTTGGCTACATATTCTTCCATAGCTTTGTAATAGTTTCCTTCCATGTGTCTGATTCTTATTTTAATTAATTCCTCTATATCAAATCCACCTATGGGAGATCTCATAACACTAATCAGTGGTATGTCCTGCCTTTTGTTATCTATTAATCTAAGTAAATCCAGAAACATATTTATTTCTATAGTATCAAAATATCCAGAATTATCATCGGTATATACAGGTATTCCCTCTTTAATGAAAATTTCCGAAAACGCTGGCGCCCATGTTTTGGGAGATCTCAATAAAACGACTATATCCTTGTATTCTATGGGCTTATATGTCTTCTTTTTTGCATTATAGGTCCTTTGTCCAATCAATTCCTTTATCCTAGCCGCAACAAGTCTTGCTTCACATTCTATACTAGACATTTCTTCAAGCTTTTCTAAGCTTTCGTCTGTAGATTCAATCCTATTTTCTATTATATTTAGTTCAATATTTGGATTCTGGATTTCTTCAAAGTCCAAGCCCTTATACAAGTAAACATCCTTTGAATAATCTATATCCCCTAGTTTTTTTGACATTATATTTTTAAATAAATAATTAATCCCATCTAGGATTTCTATTCTAGTTCTAAAGTTTTGAGATAAATCTATTCTTTGATTTAAACTTTCTCCATCTCTCCCAAATCTTTCATATTTTTCAATAAAAAGTGAAGGATCAGCTAATCTGAATCTATATATACTCTGTTTTACATCCCCTACCATAAATAGATTGTTTTCACGTTTTATATGGTTTATAATAGTTTCTTGAACAATATTACTGTCCTGATATTCATCAATAAATATATGTTCAAATTTCTTCATATACTCCCTATTGACCTCATCATTTTGCAAAATATCTAAGGCATAATGCTCTAAATCATTAAAATCTAATATGCCTTTATCAAATTTTTTCTCCCTATATCTTTCTCCAAATTTGAATATAATTTCACCTAAATATTTCATGGTGGGATATATTTTATTTATCTGCTCTAGATATTCATCAAAGCTTTTTATTAAAAACTTTTCCTTTATAGACTTAATACTCTCCTTATACTTATTTCTTAGCTCTTTAACTTCTTCTTGAAGATTTTCATCTACTTCCTGCTTTCGTTCACCTCTAATCGTCTTAAGTTTTGGATGCTTTATATCATTTGCGTTAATATAAAAGCCTTCAAGACTTATCCTTAAACTCTTTAGGAGACAATCAAGGTTATCCTTATCTATAAGCAAGGCTTCTTCATATTCCCTAGGTCCTCCAATTTCTCTAGAAATTTCTATAGCTCCTTCTATAAGATCCCTAGCTCCTTTTAATTCAACTTCGATACTGGCTTTTATGGTTTCTATCCAATCACTTTTTTCAAACTCTTCCTTATTCATGTTAAACTTTTCTATGTTTTCCCTAAGCCACTGCTGAGGATATGGCTTACTTTGAATAAATCCATAAATCTTGAGTATCAATTCTTGGAGCTTTATATCCTCTCTATTTCCACCAAAACCCTCAACTAATTCGATAAAATACTCATTTCCTTCCCTGTATTCTTCCTCTAAAAGCTCATCTAAAGTCTCTTGAATTAAGATACTTGTTTCAGTAATATCACCTATCCTAAAGGATGGGTCTATATTTACTAAATGAAAATTTTTTCTTACAACATCAATACAAAAAGAGTGTAGGGTTGTAATATAGGATCTTCCTAAAAGAGTGATTTGTCTCCTCAAATGTTCCTCATGCTCAGATCCCTTTTCTATCTCATCAATAAGAGCATCGAGTATTCTCTCCCTCATTTCACCTGCAGCAGAATTAGTAAAGGTTACTATCAACATCTTATTTATATCAATCATATCTTCTGTAATTAATCTAATTATTCTTTCTACTAAAACAGCTGTCTTACCAGAACCTGCTGCAGCTGATACTAAAAGGTTTTTTCCTCTAATTTTTATGGCTTTTTCCTGATCACTTGTCCAATTTGGCATTCTTATCACCCCTATTCTCTGCATGAAGCCTTTTTAAGACTTCTTCATCCTTTAATTTTCTTATGACCCTATAATCATTATTTTCAAAATTCCTATCAAACTGACATATTGAGCCATATTGGCAGTAGCTACATGAAATATTGTTATCAATTTTGCAGGGCTGTATATTAATATTACCCTTTAATATTTCCCCTGCTATCTCAACTATAAGATTTCTTACATGTCTTATAATACTATAGAACTCTTTTTCCTCTACAACCGATGAATTTTTACTAAAGCTTCCATCCTTCTTTAAATTTGCTGGAATAACTAAAGAGTTCTTTTCCTTTTCAATGTCCTTATCCATTGCCTTTACTATCTTTATATCCTTAGTTATAATACCATCTAATTTTAGTTTCTTCATTATTTCCTTCTCTATGGAGGCTGGGTCATCGTCATTGGATTCAATCATAGGATCATCCAACTTAAAGTAAAATACCCCACCAGGATGGGCATCATCAATTCTAAGCTTATCTTTATTTTCCAGTATTGCATCGAGGTAGACCACAAGCTGTATCTGCAATCCATAATAAACATCGGACAAACTGAATTTTTTATTTCCAGACTTGTAGTCTATTACTTTTATATAGCTTCCTTCTTCATCCTTTAATATATCAACCCTGTCTATTCTACCTTCAAGCTTAATCTCCTCCCCACCAGGAAGTTCAATTATAATAGGGGGAATCATGCTAAAGGCTTCTTCTCCAAATTCAAGTTCATATAGGAAGGGAGTAAAATCCCCTTTCTTTACATGTTTAGTCAGGGTCCATGCTGCTCTTTTGCTCACTCTTTTTAATTTATTAACAAGATATTTGTATCTAAAACTGCTTTCCAATATGTTATAGCTAAAATTTGGAGCTATATCATCAATAATTGCCTCAACTATTTCATCACATTTATTTTTATCTATTTCTTTCCAATTGAGATTTTCAAAGGACAGCTTCTTTGCAAAGTTTTCCATGGAATCATGGAAAAGCCTTCCTATATCTGGAATGTTTATCTTATACTCCCTTCTTTCCTCAGGCTTTAAGCCATAGTTAATAAAATGGGCAAAGGGACAGTTTGCAAATTTTTCGAGTCTTGAAATACTGGATTTCAAAGGAACATTATATAAATTTTTTGCCCTATTTTCACCTATATAATCCTCTTGATTATTGTGAAAAAGCCCTTCTATCATCATAGCACGTCTCTTATCCCAGTCTTTATTTTCATAATACCAATTGTAGACCTCATCCCAAAGGTCCGATACAGGATTCTCATCTATCTTAAGTCTTATATTTTCTATTAAATATTTAAATGTAGGTACAGGAATAGAAACTAAATTTAACTCCCTCTCTTCATTTAAAACAGTATTACCTTTAATTACGTCACTTTTGAACTCCAATGTTGGGTAAATTTTTTTAATTTTATCAATCAATATTGAGGGTCTTAAGGCTTTACCTTCACTATCTGCCAATGCATAGCTCATCCATAGGTATTTCGATGGCTTTGTAAGGGAAGTATAAATGGAAAACTCTTCTTCCTTAAGTTTAGTTTCACTATCTGAAAGCAAAGCTATTCCCTTTTCTTTAATCATCAACTTTTCTTCATCGAGAAGCAGTCCATCATCATCCTGGTTAGAAGGCAAAATTCCATCATTTACACCTACCACAAAAAGAGCCTTTATATTATGGCTTCTTGATCTATCAAGATTTCCAACCAAGACCTGATCTATTGTAGGTGGTATAATACCTACCTTATACTGTGAAAAACCAGCCTCTAAAATTCTTTTATATTCCTTTAGATTTACCTTTGTATCACCTAAAATTTCAACAAGCTGATTGAGTACCTCCATAATTATATTCCAAATCTGTGTATACTCATTTACATATTCCAGCTTACCCCTTTCTCTTAGGGCTTCTATCCATGAATCAAGCTTTTCCTCAATCCCTAGGATAATTAAAAATTCAAATAAGTACTCACTAAATACAGATACTAAATTACTGCCTTTTAATTTACTCTTAATGTGGGTAAAGGGAGTTATGAATTTTTTACGGATTTCATTAATCTTATCCATATCTTCTTTTTCTACATCTTTATAGTCAAAATCTTCAAACCATCTATTACCTTCGATACCATATTTAAGCACAAAGTTTTCAAGTTTTTCTGCTTCATCCTTATTGAGGTCACAAAAACCTGTTTTTATAAATCTAAAAACGTCATCATATCTATAGTTTCTACTAAGTATATCTATAGACGATAATATAAGCTTAATAATAGGATTATTCATTATACTTCTCTTTTCATCAATGAAGAAGGGAATTTCATACTCATCAAAAATTCTTTTTATGATAAGCCCATAGGTATCCATATCACCGTTAACCAAGGCTATATCTTTCCATCTGTAGCCTTGTTCTCTTACTAACTCAATTATTTTACAAGCTGTATGCTCTATCTCAGTATACTGATTTGTGCCATAAAAAACTTCAATATTCCTTACGGTATTTTTATATCTATTATAGGGAAATGCATAAATTTGTTTCTCAAGGTGCTTAAGCTCTGCAGATTTGTTTATTTCCTTCTTAAGAACAATTTTCGTCTCTATAGCATTATGTCTAATAGATATTTCTCTTAATCTATCAAAGGTTTCTTTAGTAGGAGCAAACAATGCTTTATCTTTAACTCCAGCATCAATATCTAAGGTTAAAGCTATATTTATCTTCTCTGCCTTTAGAATGAGCTTTTCCAAAATCCTATATTCTTGGGATGTAAAACCACTAAAACCATCTATCCAAACTTCTGCTTTATCTAGGAATTTTGACTCATCTATTTTATCTATAAGCATACTTAGCTTGTCTTCTTCATCTGAATATCTACCATCCATATATTGATTAAATATTCCATATATAAAATTAATATCTCTAAGCTTTCTTGTTAGCATACTTTCTTCTTCATAAGATTCTAAAACTTCATTTATAGCTTCAGGATATATGTCATTTCTTTTAAACTCGGTTATTAACGAACAAAATTTTTCTAAAAAACCTTCCTTCTTACTAGCCTTACTATAAACCTGCAATTCCTTTGAATGTTTATCAAAAACCCTTTTAAGTACCATTATTTTCCCAAGTTCATTTATATCTATCCTTTTTAGTCCCCCTGTTTCATCAAATACCTTATACGCCAGTCTTTCAAAACTGATGACTTCAGCCCTCATTATACCTGAAAGCTCATTTTTAGTTATAAGGTCAAATTCTGTTTGTAATGTGAATTGTTCTGGAACCAGCAATAATAGCTTGTTTTCTCCACCTTGTTCTAATCTATACTTTATATCATTGAAAATCAACTGAGACTTCCCAGTGCCTGCTCTACCTAATATATATCTTATTTTCATAGTATCACCTCGATAAAAACATTTTCAACAGTTAAAAGTTGAAGATTTTCAAATTACGCCTTTAGGTGTTTTTTCATCCAAAACCTTACCCTAAAAAACTTTAACTTTCAACTTATAACCTTTAACGCCTTTTTTAGCTTCTAATTATATAAATTAATTGTTTTACTGTAATATCTATATACAATTTCTATGTTGATTCTAATAAATCCTTTATGGTTTTTAATGAATTTTTTTCTATAAATCCAATTTGTATAGCTATTATTTAGAACTATATCATGAATAAAATATTCTTACCCTATCAAAGCTAATGAAACAAACTGGGTCGGAAAAAATGTTGTCAAAATATTAAAATTAATCCAAGTATTAAGGTAAATATAATTGATTGTGGTATAATAAATTGAGAGAATTACATAGGCTTGAAATATTTTTCAATTTTTATCAAAATATGTATCATATCTTCTTTATATTCTTGACTGTCTTTGATAAAATTATTGATGATATCATAGTCTATGTATACATATTAGATTAAAATAATTCTAAAAAGGAGTGTTGAAATGAGCCTAGATTCAATCAAAAGACAAGATCCAGAGATTTATGAAAGTATAAGACTAGAAATGCAACGCCAGTCAAATAAAATTGAAATGATAGCTTCTGAAAATTTTACTAGCAAGGCTGTTATGGAAGCTATGGGATCTCAACTTACAAATAAATATGCTGAAGGCTATCCTAGTAAAAGATATTATGGCGGCTGTGAATATGTAGATATAGCCGAGAATCTAGCCCGAGACAGAATGAAGAAGATATTTGGTGCAGATCATGCAAATGTACAGCCCCATTCTGGCTCGCAGGCAAACATGGCAGTTTATTTCTCTGTTTTAAAGCCCGGTGATAAAATCTTAGGTATGAATTTATCCCACGGTGGACATTTAACCCATGGTAGTCCAGTAAATTTCTCTGGTAAATTCTATGAGGTTATATCATATGGTGTAAATGCTGAAGGATATATCGATTATGATGAAGTAAGAGAAATAGCATTAAAAGAAAAGCCAAAGATGATAGTTGCTGGTGCAAGTGCGTATCCTAGAACAATTGATTTTGCTAAATTTAGAGAAATTTGTGATGAGATAGATGCATATTTAATGGTAGATATGGCTCATATAGCTGGATTAATCGCTGCCGACCTTCATCCGAATCCAGTACCTTATGCAGATTTTGTAACAACTACTACCCACAAAACCCTTAGAGGTCCTAGGGGCGGAGCAATCCTTTGTAAAGAAAAATATGCTAAAGCAATAGATAAAAGTATTTTCCCTGGAATTCAAGGTGGTCCACTTATGCATGTTATAGCTGCAAAGGCAGTATGCTTTAAAGAAGCCATGTCTGAAGGATTTAAAGAATACCAAAAGAAAGTTCTTGAAAATGCAAAGATATTAGCTAAATCTCTTCAAGATAGGGATTTTAACTTGGTTTCTGGAGGAACAGATAATCATTTACTTCTAATAGATCTTAGAAATAAGAATATAACTGGAAAAGCTGCGGAACACCTTTTAGATGAGATAGGTATAACAGCAAATAAAAATACAGTACCAAATGAAACTGAAAGTCCTTTTGTTACAAGTGGCATAAGAATAGGTACTCCTGCTACTACTACCAGAGGTTTTGGTAAAGAAGAAATGATAGAAATAGCCGACATAATTAGCTGGACTATAGATAATAGAGATGGTGATTTAACACAGGCTAAAGAAAGAGTTAAAGCACTTTGCGATAAATATCCATTGTATTAAAAAAGCGCCCTGTGGCGCTTTTTTATCGTTGACAATATAAATCTTTTACAGGAGTTAAGATTTTCTAGCCCTAAAAGAATAATCTCAAAAACTTGAAATTTACAACTAAAACCCGTCATAATATTCCTTCATTTGTTTCATGTTTTAATTTGCCAGTTTCAAGTTTTAGAACCCTTTTTATAAGCAGTTATCCCACATCAAAGAGAAATCTTTGTACTTTTATTTTTCTTTAAATTTGTTAATGTTATGATAATCATAGTCATTGATATGAAGATAAAGCATCCTATAATCCTTGTGGATATATCAATAAAAAACTCTAAAGGTAGCATCTGAATCAATACATCGGTTTTAGGATCTAACAGCCATAGATCATTGGTGAAAAGAAGCTTGTGAAAATATGTGAAATATTTGTAAAAATCTATCTTTACTAATGTATATAGTATTAACATTAATATGATAGGAACAATACCAGCCCATAAAAGACCTTGATATATATCTACTCTACTTTTTTTAGATACTATAATAATTATTATTATAGCTATTAAAGCAAACCAAAAGCTAATACTTCTTATAATATATGCTTTATTAAATAAGTCCCTCACATCTATCATATGATCTTTCTCACGTTGTCCAAAAACCTCTGTTACTTCTCCATTGATTACAGCTTTTATATCCAAATCATTTTCTTCACCCTTTATATATGCTATCAATATATCAGTAATATTGCTGAGATCTTCTTCCCCTATTTTTGTAACGTCTACAGTATTATATTTTTTAAATTCCTTAATGTAAAAATCTTTATTGAAGGCATAATATTGCAAAATAGTCAATAGTATGGCTAAAGGTAAAAATATCACAAGAATTATTTTTGATAGATTGACAATTATTTTACATTTTCTCATATACTACTCCTGTTCTTTTTTTCTTTTAGCTATATAGAACGCACAAAAAACTTTTCAGTTTAAATTTTGTGTGCTTATGTTACCCTAATATTTATCGTAAAAATTTAATTCGTTTCATGTAAAATCATTTTTGCGATTTATATACCTTGTTTTCATACATCATTTTATCGGCATTGTTAATCACTTCTATAATATGCTTGCCACTGCTATATTCATCGTATCCTATGCTAAGGGTAAGCTGGTGTTTTAAAATATCACTATTTATATTCCATTCATCAAGACTCTCCTCTACTCTTTGTATATATTTTTCAGCACCTACCTTTGTACTATTATTTAAAATTACTAAAAATTCATCTCCCCCATACCTTACAGTTATATCCTTTTCTCTTGCTGAATTCTTTAATAGGTTAGCTACAGCCTTTAATATTATATCACCAATATTATGCCCATAATTATCGTTAATATATTTAAACTTATCTATATCAATTATTAAAACCATCATATTTTTATAATTATTTTTAATATCATCAGCAATACTTTGAATGTATTGATTAAAATAATGCCTATTATACAATCCTGTTAGCGAATCCCTAGTAGCCATTATTTCCATTTCTCGATGGGCTAATTTTAGCTCTTTTGTCCTTTCATCGACTAGAGCTTCCATATTCCTGTACATATTTTTTAATTGAAAGGACATTTTTTTAATTTCATATCCTAAAAGCTCAAGCTCATCACCAGTATTTATATCTAACTCTACATCAAATTCTCCCTTACCAATATTCTCAACTGCATTTACAATCTTCAGTATTGGTTTAGTAATATAAAAAGAGATTATAATGGCTATGGCAATCATTACTAAAGTTATAAAAATCAACTCAATAATAAAAAGATTTCTAAAGTCGATTAATGGTTGTAAATAGTTATTTTTTGCAATTTTTAAAAATATAATCATTTTTCTGCTATCTAAACCTATAATTTTTACAGGATTCCATGCTAATATGTTTTGTCCCACACTCTTTATTTTCATTTCCTTGGACATAAGTATCTCTTTTGAAATTTCTTTATAATCTGCTTTAAAATTCTCTCTAGTATTTAAATCAACTTCACTACCCCATTCTTTTTCTTTATTTGGATGTAGCAAATAATATCCTTCACTATCTAAAATAATTGTATTTTCATACCCATTTTGATTCTTTAATATTTCTATATCTTTAAATAAATACTGAATATTTAGATTTAAAACTATATATCCCTTCAAATCACTATCTATGTAAACTGGTGTGATATATCTAACCATAGGCTTTAATTGTATTTCTATTTTTCCATTTTCTCGATTAAGATCTAGCTGAGAAATATATATTTCTCCATTTTTTAGGGTCAATGCTTCTTGATAGTAGTAGCTACATCCCTTGTATTGAAGTTTATCATTGGATACTATATATGCATTATCTCCATTATTGTTAATCCTTATTATTTCATAACCATCTTTATCTATAAATCTAATTTGAGCATATTGCTTATTATTCTTTGAGAAGTGATAATAAATATTTTCAAGTTCTTTTTTATCTATATCACTTATATTGTCATTAGAATAAAACAGACTATCCTCAGTTACTCCCTTTAAAAATAAAAGATCCCCCTTGGTGTTAGAAAAAAATTTTACTATTTTCCCTCTTATATTATTTAAAAAAAAATTAATTTTTTCTTCTTCCTTCTCGATAATAGTTTTTTCTGTATTAGAATATCCAAAATATCCCATAAAAACTAGTGGGGTTATTGACATCAGAAGTGTAAATATCAATAATCTTCTTCTCAAACTATGTTTTAGCATAATCCTCACTCCTATAAAAAACATTTTGGAAGACATATTATCTAATATATAGCTAAATCAACTCATTGTTCTGGTTAATGGAATTTTTTATTTTTTATATTATCACCATAGAAACTATTACAATAGGTTATATTATCTATACTATAATAATACATATTTCAACCTATTTTTACAAATTTTTTATAGATAAAGGAATTAAATAATTTTCCGACTTCTTGTTTAGTAGTTTTACTTTCAATATATTTTTTAGCATAAAAAAAGTGAGGTGTTACAGGGGAATCCTCACTATAAATTCTGAACCCCTTCCTTCCTCACTTTTAACTCTTATTTCTCCTCCAAATGAAATAACTATATGCTTTACTATTGCTAGTCCTAGCCCTGTTCCCCCCACTTTCCTAGATCTAGCCTTATCGACTCTATAGAATCTTTCAAATAATCTAGGAATATCTTTTTTAGGAATTCCTATTCCCGTATCTTTAACATTTATAATGATATTATTTTCTCTCTTATGTGCCAATATTTTAACTTCTCCACCTTCTGGTGTATACTTTATTGCATTTTCTATAAGATTTAATACTAATTGCTTAAACCAATCTCTACTTCCATAAACATAAGGCAAATTTTCCTCAACTTCATGGGAATACTTAATATTTTTTTGTCTTGCAAGCTCCTCTGCCATATGACTGACTTCGGATATAACATCCTTTATTTTTATATTTACTTTTTTTGCAACACCTATTCCATTGCTTTCAATATCAGAAAGTGTCAACAAATCGTCTATAAGTCTTGTTAATCTTTCTGTCTCTATCTCAATTATATTTAAAAATCTATCCCTTACCTTCTCATTATTTATAGCACCATTTTTTAATGTTTCAATAAAGCCCATTATTGATGTTAATGGTGTCTTGAGTTCATGAGAAACATTGGCAACAAAATCTGTCCTCATCTCCTCAAGCTTTCTTACTTCTGTCACATCTAATATTAATATTAGTGTTCCAATAATTCTATTGGGATCATTATTTAGCTTAATAAGTTCGGTATATATTTTCAATATCCTTGTTGATGGTTCTTTTAATGTGATTTCCATTTTACTTGATGTATTTTTATTTAACATATCTTCTAAATTATACTTTAGCTTTTCATTTTTTATAAGGTTTAACACACCTTTACCTAATACATCTTCTAGATTAATATTAAATAATTTTTTTGCTGGTGAGTTTATTAATATAATATTCTTATGATTATCAACTGCAATCAAACCTTCCTTCATACTCCCTATGATTGATTTTAATTTAGTGTTTTTGTCTTGAAGCTCAGATATATTTGTATTAATTGTGTGAGACATGAAATTAAAAGTATCTGCCAATATCTTTATTTCATCTCTACTTTTTACATTTACTCTGCTGTTAAAATTGCCATTAGCTATTTTTCTAGCTATATTTGTAATTTCCTTTATAGGTTCAGTAATATGATTTAAGTATCTATAGCCTAGGGGTATTGCAATAAGCAATCCAATAATTACAGAAATTATTATATTTCTTATTAGTCCAAAATTAATTTTATTTATTGCATTAAGGGGATATGCCAGCCTTGTAACACCATATACTATTCCGTCTTTTTTCATAGGGACAGCAACATATAAATAATCTATCTTGGTAGTAGTACTGAATCTCTCACTTTTGCCTATTTCTCCATTTAATGCTTTGTGAATTTCTGGTCTGTACAAATGATTTTGGATTTTAGATAAATCCTTTTTTTCTATCATAGAATCCCCAATTACATCTCCATATATGTCAATAAATGTTATTCTAGCATTTATCTTATCTGAAAATTTATAGGCAAGACTTGTAAAATCAATTTGAGAAAAAATCTTATCATCTAACTTATCCTCTACTAGGCTATTTATAAGGTTCCCATTAGTTATTAGCATATTCTCAATGTTATCCAGATAGCTTATTCTAATAAAGCTTAGAGAAAGTAAACCTGTAAGTATGGTTGCCATTAATAATAAAACAGCATAAGTAGCAAATATTTTCTTTTTCATCCAATCACCTATCTAATCTTGTAACCTACGCCTCTAACGGTTTCAATAAAAATTCCATCGTTATCATCAATCTTCTTTCTCAAGTGTCTAATATGTACATCTACAGTTCTAGTATCTCCAAAATATTCATATCCCCATATTTTGTCTAAAATAACATCTCTAGATAAAACCTTGCCTTTATTCTTTGCAAGCATTTTTAATAACTCGAATTCTTTTAGAGTTAATTCTAAAAGAGCATTATCTTTTTTAACTTCATGTTTCTCGATATCTATTATCAAGTTTTTAACTTTGATAATATTGTCATTGTTTTTTTTGTCAGTTCTTCTTAGTACAGCTCTTATTCTAGCTAATAATTCTCTTATACTAAAGGGTTTAGTCATATAATCATCCGCACCAATATCAAGACCTTTTATTTTATCATTTTCTTCACCCTTAGCCGTAAGCATTATTATTGGTATATTTTTACCATTTATATCCCTTATTCTTTTACAAACCTCAATCCCATCTATTCCCGGAAGCATGATATCTAATATAATAAGATCAAATTCTTCATTATTAGCAATTCTCACTGCATCCTCTCCATTATCGCAAGTATAGACATCAAATCCATTACTTTCAAGGTTGAATTGAATTAATTCTAAAATATGTTGCTCATCATCAACAACCAAGACTCTTCTTTTTTCCATATATACTCTCCTTTATATTTTCAAAATATAATTTCTATAATTTATAGAAAAACGCCTTGAATAATTTATGAAAATTCTACAGGCGCCTGTATTTTTTTATTTAAATCAGAATATAATGCAATCTACAATAGATGTTCCCATTTTAATTATATTTTTTTTATGTTAATTTTAAGTTCGTTTAATGTTAATTCTATGTTAAATTTAACATCCTTTATTTTTCTTTTTTTGTTCATACATCAATTTATCGGCTTTATCTAAGATATCCTCAAGCTTTGTTATATCATCTGGTCCATAGAATACTGCTCCTATACTCATTGACAGCGTATATGGCCTTTGTTTCGTATTATTATAATCCTTAATTTTACTTTCTAATCTATCAATGATAATTTTCCTATCTTCCTCTTTTACATCTAAAGCTAAAACGACAAATTCATCGCCACCGAATCTTGCTATTATATCCGATTCTCTAAAGGCATCCTTCAGTATTAATGATATGTCCTTTAGAACACTATCTCCAACAAGATGTCCATAGTTGTCATTTATAAACTTGAAATTGTCTAAATCACAAAATAGAAATAGAAGATTTCTTTTTTTCCTTTTAGCAAGAGATATATGATGATTTGCAAGATTTAAAAAACCACGTCTGTTATAAAGGGAAGTAAGTTGATCGATGAGTGCCATACTTCTAAGTGCAACTAACATTTTATGCCTCTCTATAGAGTAATGTATTGATCGAAGCAGTAAATTTGCATCAAATTGACCCTTAACCAAATAGTCTTGTGCACCTTCTTTAACTGCTTTAATTGCCACTAACTGATCATTTAGACTGGTTAATATTATAATAGGTATTTCAGGAACCTCACTATATATTTTCTTTAGGGTATCTAAGCCAAAGCTATCTGGCAAGGTTAAGTCTAGCAATATTATATCAAAATATTCTTTTAAAAGCTTGTGCTTAGCCTCTTGAAATGTTTTTGCTCTTACAATTTCAAATGAAGATCTTTTAAAATTATTCTTATCTTGGCCAAGCATATCCTTAATTATAAAAACATCAAAATTACTATCTTCTACTAAAAGAACCCTAATAGTTCCTGATTCCATAAATACACCTCATAAAAATTTCTTTTTTATATAAAAATTTTAAGTATATAGAACGCACAAAAGATTTTTCAGTTTAAATTTTGTGCGCTTCTATTACCTTAATGTTTATCGCAAAAATTTAATTCGTTTCATTTAAAGTCATTTTCCCGATTTATATATTATCTTTTTAAAAATATATAGTTTTACGGTTTTGATTAAGGTAATTATGCAATTTCCTCATTTATCTATATTCTACATATTTTTATGATTTCCTATATTTTATAAAAAAATCGTAATAATTTTATGATATTATAGATATTCCAGTAAAACAGTTAATTTATACACATCAAAAATCCCAAAAAACTCTGGATATTTTGATATGTATAAATTAAGTTTTACTATGGGAAATCTATATAGATATTCCAGTAAAACAGTTAATTTATACACATCAAAAATCCCAAAAAACTCTGGATATTTTGATATGTATAAATTAAGTTTTACTATGGGAAATCTATATAATTGGATTATAGCACAATATTATATTCCGATAAATATTTTATATCTTTAGAATTATTTTATGCTTATTAAACTTGGGAAATTACGCAATTCTAGCTTGGCAAAATCTCATAATATATGTAATACAGTTTTAAAAACTTTATTTCCTATGGGATTTTTTACTTGTTATATTTAATCTTTATTTTCAAATAATATATTTGTAAGTTAACAAAGCATGGTATAAGATTTTCTTATACTTATTAAAGAATATAGCTTGAATATTTGTTATATTAACTTACAAAATATTATGTGGAGGTTAAATAATGAATAACTTTTCTACAACTAGTCAAATGAGACAATATGAAATAGAACAAGCTAAAAAAAGAATGGGAACTTATGCTGGTGCAGCTGGAAACGCAATGACCAATACAACAGCTGGGGCTGGAGTTACTGCTGGAACTACTAATGTAGGAGCTCAATCTCAATTAAAGCCTTCAGAAAAAATGCAGGCTAAAGAAGACATTAATAAAAATACAATGTATTAATAAATTAAAAATGGCTAGGTATATACCTAGCCTAATCTATTTTATGATGTTACAAATAATAATACATCATTAATTTTCCTGATTAAAAATATCTAGAGATTCATCTAAATAGTCATTAATCACCTTCTGAACATTTGAATCCTTGAGTGTAATAGATATTTCTATTCTTCTATTTTTTGCCCTATCACCTTCAGATTCTCCATTTGTTATTGGTCTAAATTCTGAATAGGCACTGGCAGCAAAATACTTTCCGTATTTATTCTCTAAATCCTTGTTTGAACTCATTAGATAATTTACTACTGCCGTTGCTCTTTTAGCTGATAAATCCCTATTGTTCTGTGAAGAACCTATATGATCAGTATGTCCTTGAATATTGATAGCATCTATATTAGCTCTAATGCTTTTATCATCTAAAACTCTTTCAAAAGCTTGTGCTAGCTGATTTAGTAATTTTTTGCCCTCTGGTTTTAATTGATATGAACCAAAATCAAAGACTAAATTTTCATTAATTATGATATTGCCATTATCACTGATCAATACCAATTCTTCACCACGTTCATTAGTCTTCCCTAATTCCTTCTCAACAGAACCCTTAACCTTTTGTAATACTTCAAGTCTTAATACAGCAATGCCTTGAAGCTTTGTTCTAAGCTCTCCTAATTCTCTATTGCTTTCAGCAATAATTTCTCTCTGCTTTTCAATTTGCTCTTCTGATAGCTTAAGGGCTATTTCTCCCCGTTTAACTTCAGCCTTTGCTTCATCAATTTTATCCTTTAATAGCCTTAATTTCTTTTCAGCTCTACTTATCTCTGCATTTGACTCCTCTAATTTTTTTTGGGTATCTATAATCTGTTTCTTAGCAAATTCAAGATTTTTTCCAGTAATAATATTTTGAATATATGCTAACAGCATTAAGAAAAATAATATTAACGCTATAGTTGAAATCATATCAGTAAATGATGGCCAAAAATTTTCTATTTCTTCATTTTTCTTGTAATTTCTTCTACGTAATTTCATAATCTTCCTCCTTTCATTTTTTTCTTCTCATGCTCTCTGTAATAATTTAATTGTCTTAATATATTACATCTAATATACTTTGAAATGAAAAGAGGCTATTTATCTATCTTTTCAGCTAATTTTTCTACTGATTTTGATAAATTATCTATTTGAAGTCCTATAGCAATTTCTTTAGTATTTTCCTTCAATTCTTCTGTAAAATCATTGAAACTAACATTCATCCTTTGGATGTTTGTTTTTAAATGATGATTGAATTCTGAAAAATCTCTAGTGTTTTCTGCAAATACATTAAGGGATTTATCAAACCTATCTACACTTTTAATTAAGGACTCTGAAAATTGCTCAATTCCACTGGTTGCTGATTCAAATCTAAAACTCAATACCTCCGTTATCTCCCTCATGTTCTGCTGCAGCTTATTATTAAAATCTTCAAGACCTGCTATTAATTCATTTTTAATTAAAGTTTCTGGGGTTTCAGATTCTTTAGTAATATGTTGCGATAATACATTATCAAGGTATTCTTCCATTTCAATCATTACTGCTTCTCTAACTTCTTCTACTCCAAAGAAGATATTAATTATAGTCAAAAAAATCGAAGATGCAATACCAAATAGTGAAGTAACAAAGGCAACAGACATACCTTTAACGGAGCTTATAAGTCCTTCAATAACTGAATCCATGCTGTCTAATACGTCTATACCTCCACTTGCAGCCAAAGTTTTTACTAATTCTCCTATAGATAATGTTAAACCATAGAATGTTCCTAAAAGTCCTAATACAATCATCAATGAAACTGCTCTTTTAACAAATTTCTCCCCTAAATACATAGAGCTTAAATCTTTATTGAAATTCTTTTCTATAATAGCTTGAGTATTTATCTCTTTAACATTAGCTTTAACAGCTAACTTATAATCATCAATAATATTGTTAAACACTTTATGTTCAAATATTGAAGCTTCTTTGTTTTTGTCATCTTGTAAATCCCGCAGCATTGTGAAATATCTTTTTCTAAGAACTAAAGAAACTACAAATGCTGAAATAAAAATTCCAAGTATTACAGCTATTATTATAATAGCTAACGGATTTAGCTTGCTAAATATATTACCTAAATCTAACAAATTTAATTCCCCCTTTTGTTTTCTATCCTTTATTTTTAATAAAATTTATTAACTGCTCTCTCTATTTGCATATCAATTGTATCATTTTATGAAGAATGTAGCAATTTGTACAATTAACATATAATTTGTCACATCCTTTGATTTTCCTTGTGTTCTTCGTTTATTTATGCAAATATTAAAATTGTATTAACATTGTCTTACAAAAGGGTTTCAATAAAAAAACCCTAAGCACTAAATTAGATGCTTAAGGCTTCTTCACTATTCTTCAAATTCTATAATATATTTGCCATATCCCTCAAGTAATAATTCTAGTTTATTATTACTTATTTTGTTAAGAATATCTTGTTTAAAAAATATTTTTATTTCTCTATATTTGACACATATATAATCCGAGATTTCTTCTGGCTTCCCCATCACCCCTGATGGATATCTAATAACCATTCATCAACCTCTAATAACATGTCCTTCTTTAATTATCATATCTTTTCCATGATCTTTGATATACTCATAAAGCCAATTTGAGATATTCCTTATTTTCATAATTAACCGCCTCCAAAAACATGGATTGCCTTTACGTCATCTCCATCGTTAATTATGGTCTTTGCCCAATCTTCTTTTTTTATCAACTCTCCATTGACCTTTACAATAATTTTGGGGAAAACATATCTCTTCTTTTCTAAAAGCTTTTCTACAGTTAATCCTTCTTCCCACTCAAAATCCCTATCATTGACTTTTATCATTATAAACCTCCAAAATATTATGGGTATATGCTAGGAGTTGCCTCTTAGCAGCATGCTTCTTGTTGAAGATGAGGCTTTACAACTTCAATAACCTCAGGTAAGTCCATACCAATTTCTTTTAAATGCTCTATTGTTGGTACGCCATTAGGAGTCCAACCTCTTCTCTTATAAACAGCATCTGTAAGTTTTTCATACTGATCTTCCCTGTATGTCCTCATAACTTTAATTTTTTCTTCTGTTGTCTTGCCCTCAGGATCATATCCTACTAATTCACGTAATTGTTTATCATATCTTTCCTGTCTTGATTCATATTCTTCCACTGTTACTGGACCCATTGAACGGTAAGGCATTGCATCATGCTTTCTTAGTCCCTTACCCATTCTTATATTGAAAACTCTTTGGAAATTATACACTCTCTCTGATTGCCTGATTAGTTCATGTTTATCTATGTTCATTCCAGTTATTCCATTGAAAAGATCAACATAATTCTGTACATGTTCAGGTATCTTAGCAGGTTCATCCGTTTCAGCATTATTTGCAGGTGTAGTATCGTTCCAAGGAAGCTTACATAATCCCATGAGTCCAAACCATGTTCTAAACATTGGGAAATAATGCAGAGCTTCTGCTTTATCTTCAAATGTAGGTATTTGATTGTTTACCATATCCATAAAAATCAGCCATGCCTCATCGTGTTGGGGTCCTTTATTTGTAAGTCCATATCCACCTTGTTGTGCAAGGGATTCCTTAGGTAGATATTCTGATACCTCCAGTCCTTTTTGCTCCATACCGATATCATTTAGGAAGTTAGGATCTGCACCGTAATCTCTAACAAATATTTCTTTCAATCGTCGTACACCTAGTCCAACTAAATACCCAAAGCCTTCTCCCCTAGACATTTGATGCAATAACTCCAACTGAGCAAATCCATTTCCAAAGTTAAGCTCTAATCCTCCAGTTATTTCTTTATTTATTATACCTCTTTCATAGCACTCCATTACAAATGCACATATTGTTCCAAAGGAAATAGTGTCTACTCCATAGGTGTCACAATAAAAATTAGCTTCAAGAATAATTTCTGGATCAAATATACCACAGTTTGCTCCTAGTCCAGCTGCGTTCTCATATTCTGGCCCATCTATTGTCACTTTATGCCCTTTATATGGACCAGTCTTTAATTCAAAATTGTCTGCTGCCTTAGCACATGACAATGAACATCCATACCAACAGCCATCAGGCATATTCTGTGTAATATATTTTTCTATGAATACATTTGATTCAATTTTATGTGTATCTGGATGACTTCCATATTGATAGTTGTGAACAGGAAGTAAATCATACTCATCCATTATTTCTATAATGTTTGCTGTTCCTATTTTTCTCATTCTACACTGAACATCATCAAGATCATGTATCTGTTTGTGAAGTTTTATTCCAGCCTTATTAATTAAACTTTGGTTAGCAGGATTGTTTAGATTGCCCTTTGTTCCCTTGAATTTAATTACTATTGCTTTTATTTTTTTATCTCTGAATACTCTTCCTATACCGCCTCTTCCTGCTTGCTTTAATCTTGCAACCTGTCTTCTTAAATCATAGAATGAGAAATTAAGTATACCAATATTTGCGTAATCAGAAGCAGTTCCTGCTGAAATAACGGATATGTTTTTCTTATCCTCCTCGGAGTCTGCATACATTTCTGTAAGCTCTTCTGATATAACATGACCATCAATAGCTTCTAATGGTGCTTCTTCTATTGTTACTATCCCTTTATTTCCATCTATATAAATTATTACATCTTTTTCTGCTTTACCTTGTATTTCCAATGCATCCCATCCTGAGAATTTTAGATATGGTCCAAAGTATCCACCAACATTACTATCTATAGGAATATGAGTAAGTGGTGATATAGTACATACAAGGGACTTTCCTGCCCCTGGATACTGTGTAATTCCACATATAGGCCCACCTGCTATAACTATTTCATTTTCAGGATCATTCCATTTTGTTTCTGGTGTTACCGCATTCCATAAATACCATAATCCAAAGCCTTTACCTCCTATAAATTTATCCTTCATCAATTGGGTAACAGGCTTTGATTTAATGATATTATCAGAAATGTTTATATATAATGTTCTATTGGTATATCCTCTTTCTACAGTTCCAAGCTCATACTTGAATTCAGTTAAAAGCTTATGTGCATCCCTTAAAGTTTTAATATCCATCACTTTTCATCCCCTTTCTTTTCTATACTGCAGACGGTGTTACTTTTTCCTGTTTTTCTATTTCAACTTCTTCTATGTAAATAGCACCTGTAGGACATTCTTTTGCACATAAACCACAAGCGATACACTTAAATGGCTCAATGTAATCATCATGCTGCCCCATAATATTTTCAGGACAAAACCCTACACACATAAAGCACCCAACACATTCCTTTTTATTGATTCTAACTATCCCTCTTTTATCCCTTGAGATCGCTTTCACTGGACAAATGTCAATACATACTCCGCATTGAGTACATACATCAATACTGCTCTTTTCTCCTGGTTTTACTTTAATACATGCCTTATCCCTATTCTTCTCTTTAAAAAAAGCATTGGAACATACTTCCTCACATAGACCACATGCAATACATAATTCTTCCTTCTTTGTTAAAACCTTTACTTTCATTTTATTCACCTCCTGATATTTTTAGAAATTGTTAAAGATAAGCGACTTGAAGACCTAATAAATGAAAATGTCGTTTATCTATATGATTAATTTTCCAAGAAATTTTATAGATTTTACATGATAACATATGCAATTTTTATGCCAAACCTATACATACACATTTCCAATAGTAAAACTTAATTTATACATATCAAAATATCTAGAATTTTTAAGGATTTTTGATATATATAGATTAATTGCTTTACTGGAATATCTATATATAGATATGTCTAAAGTCAATACAGACTATATTATCCAGCATATTCTCGATGTACTTATTATTTTACACAGTCTTATTTTTTTGACATAATCTAAAATATCGTCATATATGCAGCTTAAGGCTTAACAACAATATGTTAAGCCTTAAATCTATTGCTATTTCTTATCTCAACCCCAAAAAGTTAATTACCACCCCTTAGATAGAAACTGGCACAATAGGTCAATTTATCAAATCTATATCCCCTCTAAACAACTGATGGTTCAAATATTAACTCACCTTTTTTAAATCTGTTTAAATGAAGCATATCAATTGGTAAAGTAGTATCTTCCCCTAAAATACATTCTGCAATTAATACCCCAGTTGCTGGTCCAAACATAAAACCATGCCCACTAAAACCTACTGCTAAGTAAAAGCCTTCCACTTCATCTACTGGTCCTAAAATTGGCTGTCTATCGGGAGTTATATTATAAAGACCCGCCCATTGCCTTATCATCCTTGCATTTTTAAGAGGAGGTAATACATTGGTAATGGTTTTAGTCATTTCCTCTAAAAAATGCCATCCTGATGTAATACGTAAATCCCTAGGCTCTCCTTCATCCCCCCTACCCATAAGTAATCCACCATGTGGAACCTGCTGACAATATAAATTTAATGAAAAAGACATAACCATAGGCTCAAGTACCTGATCTATTGCTTCTGTAACTAAGATTTGATGTCTCTCTGAGTAAATTGGAAGGTCTATACCTACCATCTTTCCTATTTGCTGTGAATATCCACCAGCAGCATTAACAATCACGTTAGTAGATATATCTCCCTTTGTAGTTCTTACACCCTTAATTCTATTATTTTCAGTAATTATACTAGTAACTTCTGTAAATTTATATATTTTAACACCAAGTCTTTCTGCTGCCCTAGCAAAAGCATCCGTAGTATGGAATGGATTAAGATGCCCATCCTTTTGGCAGAAGGTTGCACTCACTAACCCATCTGTATTGAGAAAGGGAACAATTTCCTTTGCTTCTTCAAGGGATAAAAGTCTTGATGGAATTCCCAAACTATTTTGCAGCTCAACATTTTTTTTAAATTGTTCATGTTCTTTTTCTGTGCTGGATATCATCAAATATCCACCTTGCTTAAATTCTATATCTCCTTCATATTCAAGCTCTTCATTGGCATTTTCAAAAAGCTCACAGGCAAATTTTGCAATCCTACAGTTCATTTCAGTTCCCCATTGTTGCCTAATACCAGCTCCACATCTACCTGTAGATCCACTGGCAAGATAGCCCTTTTCTATAACAGCTACATTCCTTACTCCTTTTTTAGCTAAATTGTAAGCTATTGCTACTCCAGATATTCCCCCACCAATAATAACAACATCAGCACTTTTAATCATGCTCATTACCTCCTTCTGTACAAGCCTCTGCAATCTGACCCAAGGTTATAGCCTTAACAGGAGGTCTGTATGTCCCTGGCATAATTTCTGATATGGGTTTTCCAGTAATTATTGATATTTCTCTTAAGATCAACGGCATACATGTCCTACCTTGACATGGTCCCATTCCAGCTCTACTTACCCTTTTTATTTCATCAAAGGTTGTATAACCTTCTTCTATCAATCTTCTTATGTCTTCCTTAGTCAAATCAGAACAACGACATATTATATTATTATCTGACATTTTAATCCCCCTTATATGCCAAAGTTTCTTACTACCTTCATATATTCTCTTGGAACTGCAATAGAAACTATAGGAGTTCTATCTAATGCTTTTGAATCCAATATTTTTATCACTTTAACATTACATACATACTGTCCTTCTCTATCTAATCCTTTTACAACTTGACCTTCCTCAGGCAGTGGAATAAATTCGTAAGGGATTTTTATTAAAACCTCTTCTTGTGAGTAAGTGGCATCAACCACCATAATGGCTAATCCTGGGCAATTAGCTATACATAATCCACATCCATTACAATCATCATGATTTATATTGGGTAAATCATTTATGTCTTCAAATTTCTTGATAGCATTTCTCTTACATGCCGTATAGCATGGATTGCAGGGTATATTTTGATAACATTCAATTACTGCAACTGGTCCCTTAGCTAATCTATCTTCAGATGGAAAAACACTATCTATCTGCTCTGCAGTAGGTACTCCAGTTCTTTCTAACATTTTCACACCTCCATTAGTAGTAAACAAATATGCTTTTGGCACTTTATTAGTTTGAGATTCTTTTTAGGATCAATCTTTTAGGTTATAGTTTAAGATTAAGTATTACCACTTATTAAACTACCGCAGCTTCACTCTTAATTGTTACTTGATCTAATCCTGCACGTATTTTATCTCCTACGTGTCCTGAACGAAGGGATTGTAATTGCTCGAGATAATCTTGTTTTCTTTCTTCAAAATCTTTTATTTCATATCCAAGAGAGTCTGCTGCTGTTAAGCCTGCTAAATATCCTTCAACCATTGCACTAGTTGCTTCTTCTACTCCGCAAACATCTCCTGCAACAAAAATACCCTCTACAGTTGTTTCTAAGTTTTCTGTTCTAACAGGCACAAATCCACCTAACTGCCCTACATATCTCATTTCACAACCAGCTTGCCATAACAACTCCCCTAATGGAGATAATCCAACTGAAATACATAAAACATCCACATCAAAATCCTTTTCTGTACCTTCAATTGGTTCCCACTTATCGTTCAGCTTAACTATTGTAGCTTTTTCTAAATAATCCTTACCATAAGCTTCTTTTACAGTATATCCAGTATAGATAGGTACTCCCATACGACGAACCTTTGAAGCATGTACAAGATACCCTCCTATTTCAGGTGCTGCATCAAGTATGGCTTTAACATTAACACCTGCCTGCATCAACTGATAGCTTACTATAAGACCTATATTTCCAGCTCCTACCATTAAAACATTATCCCCAGGTTTTACCCCGTGTACATTCATTAATGTTTGTACAGCTCCAGCACCATAAATACCAGGTAAATCATTGTTTGGAAAAGCTAATGTCTTTTCACTGGCACCTGTTGAGACTATTATTCTTTCTGGCTTTATTTTCATATATCTACCGTTTATTTCAGCACTTACAATACCGTCATCATATATGGCTAATACAGTTGCATTTTTGTAAATCTCAATATTACCAAGCTCATATATTTTGTTGAATAGTATTGATGCTATATCAATTCCCCTTACTGAAGCATGTTGTTTTTCTGAACCGAAAAACATATGGGTTTGCTTTATTAATTGTCCTCCAAGGTCTTCATTTCTTTCAAGAACAAGAACTTTTGCACCTGCTTGAGCAGCATTTATTGCTGCACAAAGACCAGCTGGACCTCCGCCAACAACAAGGATTTCTACTTGCTTCATAGTATACTTCCTTTCCCTTTTTGAGTTTTTATTACCATACCTTCCTTAAGACGTTCTATACATGTTCTTACATTTGATACTCCATTAACCTCCATAACACATTGCCCACAATTACCAATAGCACAATAAAAACCTCTTGGTCTTTTCTTTTCATGGCTGTGGGTCAACACCTTTACTCCTGCAGCGTGAAGTGCGGCTGCAATAGTTTCACCTTCATATCCCTCATAGACCTTGCCATCAAAGGTGAATTTAACCTTTTTTCCCTTTTTAAACTCTAGAATAGGGTGCTTATCAATTCTCAAAATTTTCCCCTCCCGTCGTAACTTTTGGTTCTCCTTTAAATTAAAGGAGAACCATTTATGTTTTATTTTTTGCTACCAGAATTAAAAGCTTTATTACAGAAATATGCAAATCCTATGCCATAAAACCCCACTGCAATAATCATCATGAAAATTGATGTCATGGACATGTGTTTTTCCTCCTTTTTTATGTGCTATATAAATAGTGCTTTTTACTACTTTTCACTAGAGCTTTTGAGCCTACTTCCTGTCATTGGTCCATCCATTACTTTGCTAATGAAATAGTTCTTAGTTACTAATGTGATTATTATTAAAATAGTAAATTGAAATGCTATTGATCCTGCACTAAAGGTCTCAAAGGGATTCCACCAGCTATTTGGATACCATGATATAGCTTGTTGTACCCACCATCCTAGAATAATTACAAAGAATATGGGGAATAATCTAATACATGTGTTCCACCATTTTCCAACAATGAAATCTGTTTCTGGAATATTGATATCCTTGGTTCTTAATTCTTCTAGTCCATATTTAGTTAATGCTATTGCAAAAAATAGACCACTAACCAAAAGTCCTACTCCCCACACAAAGTCCTGATTATCTAAAAAGTGTAGACTGTATGCCGA
>NZ_FRAG01000060.1 GCF_900142245.1 Paramaledivibacter caminithermalis DSM 15212
GATAAAGATGAAACAATGGAAAACCTACAAGGCAATGCATAAAGAAATGAGAAGACTAGGTATTAAAGGAAATGGTTTAAAGATGGCAGTAACAAAGTGGAAGAATTCCAAAGTACATATAATACATCAGATATTACCAAATAAGTACTTTGAAGACCTAGGTCTTATTGATATGCAGAAATACGAAGTTGGGTTATTGTCGAATTATTATTATTAATTCGGTGAGAAATTTCAGGAGCTGGATACGGCAAACGTAAGTCCAGTTCTGTGAGAGCAAAGAAAACAGAACTAATTATCCTGTTTTCTAGCTACTCGATATAAAAAGTTTTAACCAATGGATTGTATAAATTAATATATAGTAAAAGCAATCATTATAGATATTCTAGTAAAACAGTTAATTTATACGTATCAAAAATCCTTAAAAGATCTGGATATTTTGATATGCATAAATTAAGTTTTACTATTGGAAATCTGTATATAAAAATACAAACTGGTATCTATAAAATAAAGAAATAGAATTATTAATTTTTAAGGCTCTGTAGGAATACCATAAAACTTTGAACTTTCAAATGTTCTTGACAGTAATTTGAAAAAGATATAAAATTAAAAGGAAACAGAGTATTGCTCCATTTCCATGATTCATTCCCTTTATGAGCTTTTGGATTTCAAAGCCGACATTATCGGTTTATATTTTTTGATTTATTATAATTGGCCAACTATTAAACTAAATATTATAATTTAAAGCTGGTTAATTACATCGATAACTATATTATTATAAATTATATTAAATATTATAGTGGTTATCGATAAAATAATTATTTATACTTTAATTTGTTTTTATGAATATTAATTTATCCATCTACTTTTTTACTTAAACAATATAAAAGCTAAAGAGTGAATAACAACTGAATAACAAAAAAATATGGGAGGTGAAATTTATTAAAGAATATTTATCTGTAATCTTATCAATAGCAATTTCAGCCCCAACAAGCTTTGGGATTGGATATATATTAAGAAAGATGACTGCTGAGAAAAAAATAGGCAGTGCTGAGCAAAAAGCTGAATTAATAATTTTTGAAGCTAATAAAGAAGCTGATACCAAGAAGAAAGAAATACTTCTTGAAGCTAAAGAAGAGGTTCATAAATTAAGAAATGAATTAGAGAGAGAAAGTAGAGATAGACGTAATGAGCTTCAAAGATTAGAAAGAAGATTACTTCAAAAAGAGGAGACCCTCGATAGAAAATCCGATAATCTTGAGAAGAAGGAAGATTATTTAGGGAAAGCACAAAAAGAATTGGCTAGGAAGCAAGACATGATTGATAGTCTCTATCAAAAACAAATTGAGGAACTTGAAAGAATTTCTGGTCTTACAACCGAAGAAGCAAAGCAGATATTACTCAAGGATATAGAAAAAGATGTTAAGCACGATGCTGTTGTTATGATCAGGGATATTGTAAGTAAAGCTAAAGAAGAAGCTAATAAAACAGCTACCGAAATAACAGCCTATGCAATTCAAAAATGTGCAGCTGAATATGTTGCAGAATCCACAGTTTCAGTTGTAAGTTTACCTAATGACGAAATGAAGGGAAGAATTATTGGGAGAGAAGGTAGAAATATCAGGGCATTAGAGACATTAACAGGAGTTGATTTAATTATTGACGATACTCCTGAAGCTGTTATTTTATCATCCTTTGACCCAATAAGAAGGGAAGTAGCAAGAGTAGCTCTTGAAAAACTTATTATAGATGGAAGGATACATCCAGCAAGAATTGAGGAAATGGTTGAAAAAGCAAGAAAAGAAATAAATGATCATATAAAGGAAGAAGGCGAAAAAGTAACATTTGATTTAGGAATTCATAATCTTCATCCTGAGTTAATCAAATTGCTTGGTCGCTTAAAATATAGGACTAGTTATGGACAAAATGTTCTACAACATTCTATAGAAGTTTCATATTTGGCAGGAATAATGGCTGCTGAGTTGGGAGTAGATGTAAGAATTGCAAAACGAGCTGGTTTACTACATGATATTGGTAAAGCAGTTGACCATGAGGTAGAAGGTACACATGTTGAAATAGGTATTAACTTACTTAGAAGATATAGGGAATCAAGAGAAGTTATACATGCAATGTCTACACACCATGGTGATTATGAGCCTCAAACTATTGAAGCAGTACTCGTTACTGCAGCAGATGCAATATCTGCAGCTAGACCAGGTGCAAGGAGAGAAACTTTAGAGACTTATATAAAACGTCTAGAAAAGTTAGAGAATATAGCAAATTCCTATGAAGGCATAGAAAAAGCCTTTGCTATTCAGGCTGGTAGAGAAATTCGAATAATGGTTAAGCCTGAAAATATAACTGATGATGATATGGTACTACTAGCAAGAGATATAAGCAAAAGAATTGAAAATGAACTTGAATATCCTGGGCAAATAAAAGTAAACGTTATTAGAGAAACCAGGGCCATAGATTACGCAAAATAAAAAAAGCTATCAAGAGATAGCTTTTTTTGCTGTTTTTTTATTAAAATTTAAAGAAAGTTTTTAATTTATATTATTTTATAGAAGGATTTTTTTTGTTTGTGTAGAATATTACTAATTAGTGGAAATCTATTAAATATTTAACTCATAACTATAATATATGTCTGTGGGTTAATAAGCAATCAAAACACTAATTAATCAAATTTTTTAAAGGGGGCTTTAATCAATGGAAGTATTAAAAGTGTCAGCAAGATCAAACCCAAATTCAGTTGCAGGAGCTTTGGCAGGTGTTCTTAGAGAACGTGGTGCTGCTGAAATTCAAGCTATAGGTGCAGGTGCTCTAAATCAAGCAGTAAAAGCAGTTGCAATTGCTAGAGGATTCGTTGCTCCTAGTGGTATGGATCTAATCTGTATTCCAGCATTTACAGACATTGAAATTGATGGTGAAGAAAGGACTGCTATAAAGCTCATTGTACAGCCTAGATAGTGAAAACGATTCTACTATAGATAAACAACAATAAAATTGAAATAAAATTTAAAGAAAATAATGAAGGTTTCAGAACTTTTCTTTGAATTTTATTAAATTTTCAAGTTATTTATTTATGGAGCCTGCTAATAAATAAGCAGGTTTTTTTTATTTAGCATAAGCAAATAATATTTTGCAATACTATTTAAAAACGTATCTTCAAATCCTTCCATTTAGAATATAAACTATTTGTTATTATTAAATATATATTGTATAATACTATATGAAAAGATACGAACATTTTTATGATATTTTAAATAAACGTAAGGAGTGATCTAGTGACATCTTTATATGAAAATCCCTTAATCACAAGATATGCAAGTGAAGAGATGCTTGAAACATTTTCTCCTGACACAAAATTTAGAACATGGAGAAAGCTGTGGATAGCTTTAGCAGAAGCTGAAAAGGAATTAGGGCTTCCAATAACCGATGAACAAATAGAGGAAATGAAAAGATTTAAGGATGAAATAAATTATGAAGTAGCAAAGAAGATGGAAAAAAAAACAAGGCATGATGTTATGTCCCATGTTCATGCATATGCTCAGCAATGTCCTAAAGCTAAAGGTATTATACATTTAGGAGCTACCAGTGCATTTGTTGGTGATAATACTGATTTAATAGTAATGCAAAAAGCTTTAAAAATTATTCGTAAAAAGTTGATAAATTGTATAGACAGGCTAGCTAGGTTTGCATATGAATATAGAAGCTTACCTACATTAGGCTTCACACATTTCCAACCTGCCCAGCTAACAACTGTAGGAAAAAGAGCCACACTTTGGCTTATGGACTTATTATTAGATTTAGACGATGTGGAAAGACTCATCTCTAAAATGATGATTAGAGGAGTAAAGGGAACAACAGGAACTCAAGCCAGCTATCTAAAGCTTTTTGATGGTGATCATGAAAAGGTTAAGCAGTTAGATGAGTTAGTGGCTAAAAAATTAGGCTTTGAAAGAACTTTCCCTGTATCTGGACAGACCTATAGTAGAAAATTTGACTACAAAGTTTTATCAGTATTAAGCGGGATTGCACAAAGTTTACATAAGATGACTAATGATATCCGTTTATTACAGCATTTAAAAGAAGTAGAGGAACCCTTTGGGAAAAATCAAATAGGCTCATCTGCAATGGCATATAAAAGAAATCCTATGAGAAGTGAAAGGATTGCATCATTAGCAAGATATGTTATTGTAAATACTCAAAATCCTGCAAATACAGCTGCTACACAATGGTTTGAAAGAACTCTTGATGATTCAGCAAATAGAAGACTTTCTATTCCAGAATCATTTTTATGTATAGATTCGATTTTAGAGATTGCGATAAATATAAGTTCAAATCTAGTAGTTTATCCAAAGGTAATAGAAAGAAGGATTAAGGAAGAATTGCCTTTTATGGCTACTGAAAATATATTAATGGAAGCAGTAAAAAAAGGTGGAGATAGACAAGAACTTCATGAAAGAATAAGAGTACATTCAATGGATGCTGGAAGGGTTGTTAAAGAAGAAGGAAAAGAAAATGATCTTTTAACTAGAATAGCTAAAGATGATGCCTTTAATCTTTCAATGGATGAGATAAATGACTTATTAGATCCTATGCTTTTCATAGGAAGATCACCACAGCAGGTAGAAGAGTTTATTAAAGAGCATATAAATCCAATTTTAGAGGCTAATAAGGATATATTGGGGGTAGATGTTGAGTTAAAGGTTTAGAGAGGACAAGTCATGTGGAAATTTAGTTGTAAATTCTAGATTCTAAGTATTAGGGTATTCCTTATAAGTATCAAAGAAAAAAATTAGTCTTTTCATAGCTTAATATATAGAAATTTATAGTCAAGAATTATATCAGTTATTAGATACCCCTTTATTTATAAAATTAACCTATAAATAAAGGGGTTAGTTCTGTTAAAAAAGTTATAATTTCTAGATAAAAATAAAAAAGACTATTATAAAAATTCATATTTTAAAAGGAAATATATATTTTATGGAGAATTAGTTTTAATATGAAAATTATGTATAAATATATAAAACTTGGCTGATCTATTATTTTTTTGCGTTTAAATAAGGAGGGGAATTATGCTAGAGCAGTTATATGATAAGTATGGGAAAAGAAAAATTTATCTTGCTATAGCTTTTTTGATTATTGTTCTTAATATATTAATTTTAACAATAACATATCAATCAAAAATAAAATTTACCATTGATGGGCAAGGTTTTAAATATATATCCCATTCAGATGAAAACATTATATTTCAAGATAAAGAAGGAAATGAAGTTCTTGTAACTATAGATTTGTCTCATAGTGGATATACATTCTCTTCTATAGCTGGTAAATATGAGATTAAATATAAAGATAAGACCATAAAATACGATAGTTCAGATTGGAATAATAAGGGTTGCTTTATTACACTTTCAGATGGAAGAAAGTATAAACAAAACTTTATTAGAATAAATGTAGGAGAAGTTTCACAAGCCGATAAATTTATTCCTTTTGATGTGCAGCTTGTAAACAATATAGAGGAAGTATATGACTTTATTGATGGAAATTTTATGATAGTAATTTTTATTTTTTCAATTCCATTGATTTTTTTTGGATTAGCAGGTATTATGTATCCAGAAAGAATTTGGGATTTTCAACATATATTAGATGTATCTGGGGGAGAACCAACTAATTTTGCAATCATGTTAAATGTTATAGGTGGTATATTGGTCATAGGCTTTGCCTTATTAAACCCTTTCATTTATAATTGAAAATCTTATTAATATTCAAACCTATCTAGGGGGAATTCACATGAAGCTTGAAAAAATAGTTGGATTATTTATCATTGCATTGAGTATTATTACTTTAAGCCTTCAAATTTCAATTTCAAATTTAGCAAAATACATTGATCAAACCACTGGGGAATTTTGGTCAACGGGTTATGAATACAATTATATTCCTTCTATTATTTATTGGCTTTTTTTAGCAGCTTTAGGAATAGGGCTGTATTTAACCCTTAGAAAAGAAAAATCTACTAAATGAGAATTTGAAATAATTGTGGAGGAAAAATGAAGATACTCCATGGACATCTAAGTTTAGTTTTAAAGGACTTTGTATTTCTAAGAAGATTTTTCTTAGTAGGCTCAAGTGATATTTTGCTAGAGTTTGATTTTTGCAAAACTATAGTTATTATTAAGAAAGGAGATAATTATGGAGGTATTTAAATTAAAAGCTAGAATACATAAATTTGATAAATTTAGAGAATTTGCTAAGGAATTTAGTTTAGGTAAAAAAGATTTAGTTCTTACAAATAGATTTGTATATGAACCATCTATAAAGGATTTGAATTTGGATTCTAGATTTATTATTAAAGAGGATTATGGTCAAGGGGAACCTTCAGATGAAATGATGAATTCCATATTAAAAGAATCTAAAAAAGAAGATTTTGACAGAATAATAGCTGTTGGTGGTGGTACTGTATTAGATATAGCTAAGTTACTTATACTAAAGGATTTAGATGATGTAGTAGATGCATTTGAAAAGAAAATAGATTTTGTTAAGGAAAAACAATTAATAGCTATTCCTACAACCTGTGGTACTGGTAGTGAAGTTACAAATATAGCAATAGCCGAAATAAAGTCTAAGGGTATTAAAATGGGACTTGCCGTAGACGAATTGTTTCCCGATGATGCAGTTTTAATACCTGATTTTTTAAAAGGACTTCCCTATAAGTTTTATGTATATAGCTCAATAGATGCTTTAATACATGCAGTGGAGTCTTATATATCTCCGAAGTCTAATCCCTATTCTAAACTTTATAGCACAAAGGCTATAGAAATGATACTTGATATTTATCTTAATATCATAGAAAAAGGAGAAAATTATAGGTTTGAAAGATTAGAAGACATACTAATTGCTAGTAATTATGCGGGTATAGCATTTGGCAATACTGGTGTGGGTGCAGTTCATGCATTATCTTATCCTTTAAGTGGGAAATATCATGTCCCCCATGGAGAAGCTAATTATCAGTTTTTTACTGAAGTATTTAAAATGTATAATAAAAAGAATCCAAATGGAAGCATTAAAGAAATTAATAAAGTGATATCAGATATTTTAGGATGTGTTGAAGAAAAGGTGTATGATAAGCTAGAAGAGGTTCTTGGAAAGCTTCTTTCTAAAAATAAGCTTAGAAGCTATGGGATGACAGAAAATGAAATTAATATATTTACCGATAACGTATTTGAAACTCAACAAAGACTTTTAGCTAATAATTATGTAGAGTTATCAAAGGAAGATATTTTAAACATCTATGAAGGATTATATTAATATAAATCATTAAAATTTGGTGGTATAAAAAATACTATAGGGAGTGAAAAGATAAAAGAGATGCTTAAAAAATGATTACGAGAAGAGAGGCTATGTATATCATGGACCTCTTTTTTATATTTGTTAGCAGTAGGTAGATAAAAGCATAAATTTAAATTCCGAGTTGTATTAAACTCTGAACAAATATATTTTTATCCATAAATTATTTCTCTAATTAATTACATACAAATCCAAAAAACAAAAATACTCTAAAATTAAATGTTTAAACCAAAATATGTATATTATAATAGTAATATAAATAAATTTCTCAATTTAACAGATTATCTTTTTCATATAATCAGGAAAGGAGCAATATAAATAATGCATGAAAATATTATTTCATACAATAGCAAAAATCTTATCAAATGTTTTACTATAGAAAGATTAAAATTAGAAAAAACTCGTAGAGATTACACTAGGGAAATATTAAAATTTACAGATTTTATAAATAAAGATTTTTTATATGCTAATAACGAAGATTGCAGTTGTTATATAAATAAGCTTAAGGATGATGCAAATAATGGAAAAATGAGTATATTCACAGTTGAAAAGAAATATATATATTTATTTAGCTTCTTTAATTATATTGAAAGTGTGAAACTCCTATATGATTTTATCCCTGATTCTTTCTATAATCATTTTAGAGCAGTTGAGAAACCTTCTGCTCCTAGAAGTATTTCAAGTGACAAAATAGTTTCCTTCTCTGAATTAGATAAATTAATATCTATTCTAAAGGAAGGTAATTTAAGGGATTATACAGCCTTAATGCTCATATTTACTTCTGGATTAACGCTGAGAGAAACCATTGATCTAAAGTGGAATAACTTTATTGAAGATGCAAATTCCAATATAGCTATAGAATTCAAAGTCAAAAATAATGAAAAGAGATATGTTAAGGTATCAGATGATATGGCAGAGCTTTTAGCTAAGTACAAAAAATCTATTGAACCAGTAAATAAAGATTCTCATGTATTTAGAAATAAGTTTGGCAAGCCTCTAAGTGGGCGATGGTTAAGAAAAATATTAACCGATGCGTGTAAAAAAGCAGAATTTGAGCACATATATACACCTAGAGATTTAAGACACAGCGCAGCTGCATTATGTCTTAAAAATGGTGCTTCTGCAGAAAAAGTTAAAAACCAATTCGGATGGTCTGATGCTAGGATTGCAGATAGATACAGTTATTCAATCCCTGTTTTAGAAGATAATGCAATTGATTATCTAAATTTCAAGTTGAAATAAGTTTATAAAATTTACATAGTGAAACTTAATTTATACATGTACAAATATGCAATCCTTCTGGGCATTTTGGACATGTATAAATTAAAGTCTTTACTTAAATTTCTATATTTTCTTTGCATTTTTGTTAGACGATATTGAATTATTATAAAAAATATAATAAACTTTTTATAACGTTTTAAAGGAGTGATATAAGTGATAAAATTATTTTCGTCTTATTACAAGCCTCATAAAAAGCTATTTATTATAGATATGCTTTGTGCTTTTTTTATGGCAGTAATCGATCTTGTATTTCCTATGGTAACTAGAAGTCTATTTAATGATATTTTACCAAATGGTAAAATTAGAACCTTCTATATTTTGATTGGAACACTATTCATTTTATACATATTAAGAGCAATTTTCAACTATGTTGTAGATTACTGGGGTCATGTTGTAGGAACAAGAATGGAAGCAGATATGAGAAATGACTTATTTTCTCATATACAAACCCTTGATACAAAATATTTTGATGAAACTAAAACTGGACATATAATGTCAAGGGTGGTAAATGACCTTAGAGAAATATCAGAATTAGCCCATCATGGACCAGAAGATTTATTTTTATCTGTAATTATGATTATAGGTTCATTTATAATACTTCTCAATATAGAATGGAGGCTTACATTAATAATATTTGCCTTTATTCCAATGATGATCTGGTTTGCAATAAAAAAGAGAGAAAAAATGAGTAACGCTTTTAGAAACGTAAGAAAGAAGATAGCAAATGTAAACTCCCAGCTTGAAAATAGTATTTCTGGAATAAGGGTGGCTAAATCCTTTGCAAATGAAGAATATGAGATGAGAAAATTTTTTGAAGGCAATAGGGAATTTAAAGAATCAAGAGAATTTGCATTTAAATCAATGGCAGAGTTTTTTACAGGTATAAACTTTTTATCTAATCTTCTTAATTTACTTGTTATAGCAGTTGGTGGTATGTTTGTATATAGAGAATTAATAACACTTGGGGATTTAGTAGCTTATATTCTATATATTAATTTTTTTATGCAGCCTGTAAGAAGACTTACTCAGTTTGCTCAACAATTCCAATTAGGTATGACAGGCTTTGAAAGATTTGTTCAAATACTAGATATAAAGCCTGAAATAGTTGATAAAGAAAATTCAATAGAGCTAAAAAATGTAAAGGGAGATATTGAACTGAAAAATATTACATTTAGCTACAATCAAAAGGAAACCGTTCTCAAGAATATAAATCTAAGTATTAATGCAGGAGAAACAGTAGCACTAGTAGGTCCCTCTGGTGGAGGAAAAACAACTCTATGTCATTTGATTCCTAGATTTTATGATATTGAGGCTGGCGATATTTTTATTGATGAAATAAATATTAAAGACATAGCTATAAAATCACTTAGAAAGAATATTGGATTAGTACAACAAGATGTATTTCTATTTACAGGAACTATAAAAGATAATATTCTCTATGGAAAACCAGAAGCTACCGATAACGAAGTTATATCAGCAGCAAAGAAAGCTAATATACACGAATTTATAATGAAATTACCAAACCAATATGATACACATATAGGAGAAAAAGGAGTAAAGCTCTCTGGAGGTCAAAAACAAAGGATATCTATTGCTAGAGTATTTTTAAAGAATCCTCCTATTCTAATTTTAGATGAAGCCACATCAGCTCTAGATAACGAATCTGAGATAAAGATACAAGAAGCTTTAGAAAAGCTTTCAAAAGGTAGGACAACCTTGGTTATAGCCCATAGACTATCAACCATAAGAAATGCTGATAATATTGTTGTACTCACCGATAAAGGCATACAAGAACAGGGAAATCATGATGAATTAATGAAAAAACAGGGATTATACTCAAGACTATATAAGCTACAGTTCCACAATATTACAGATGAAATAACATAGTATAAGAGGAGTTATAATTATCAAAGTCGATAAATTAGTAACTCCTCTAAATAAAAAATAAATCTGGGGGGATACACATTGAAAAAACAAAAGATTATTATTATAACAACATATCTTATTCTTATTTGTATTTTGCTTATTTTTGTTATTGAGAGAAATATTTTAATTAAGAAAGTAAGTGATTTAAATAACAAATATGAAGGTTTAAATACTGAGCTTAATAAAAAACTTAAAGCTAAAGATGCTGCTATTAAAGAATTGACCAGTAATATAGAAGAATTAAATTCAATTATAAAATCAAAAAATGAAATCATTGAAAAATTGCCTAAGCTTGATGAACCCATGTTACAGCAACTAAAAGAAAAAGGTATTGATGATCCAATTAAACTCAAAGAAGATCTTATGAAGCACCCTGAATTAATTCCTTATAAAGGATCATTAGGTGGAAGAATGTCCTTTTTCTCAAATAAAGATATCTTTGTATTAAGTGATAGATGGGTATTAGCTTATTTTGAAGATGGTCATACATATGGATATATGCTATTAAGCTATGAAATAACTAATAATGATGATAATTTAAAAATTAAGTGGAAGGTTATAGATTCTTATTTGTTTTGATAATTCTATTGAAAAGAAAAACAAATAGAATAAAAAAGGTTCTGATTTATTTATCTTTTTCAAAAGGACGTGAAATACTATTATGGATACTTTATATTTTACTATAAGATTTTTTATGTTTTTTATATTCCTTATTATTATAATAAGGATTTATATGATTTTAGCAGAATATATTGGGCATAATCTTTTAAAACCATTGCGTCTTCTATGGGAAAATACCAAAAAAATTAAATAGATTTTTAAGAGGTTTAAAGCCTATTTTTGTTTTAAAGGAAGTGAAATTATGTCTACTTTGATTATAATATTAATCATATTCTTAGTAATTATATTTTTCATTAATAAAAAAGAAAATAATAAATGGCAAATACATAAATTAATATTTGATTAATATGGTGCTTTTATATTATAGAACAATATTTTAATGGTTTTAGAGTGAAATAGTCAATGATAACACGGTGTTATATCTCATTATCTATCAAAATTATACTTTAAAACACAATTACCCTCACTACTAAATAAAGGAGAGTTTCATAATGAAACCCAAAATATACATAATAATTGTATTAATTGTATCAATGTGTATATTGTATTATTTTCCAATTCAAAAATATTTTGCAGAGAAAGCCTTAAAAGAATATATGTCTATTTAAAGATGTACCGATGAAAACATACAATCAAAACAAATATTTAAAGATTATAAAATAGGAGGGTATAATATTGATATAATATATAAAGATGATCCTGAGTTTATTTATTCATATCATTACGTTCCTGGAAAAAAAGATTTAAAAGAAAGTATGTATTGTATAATCTATGACAAAAGAAATATAGATATTGACATAACAAAAAAATGTCAAGTATCCACCTATTGATTAATTTTCTAAGTTATTAAAATTCTTGTAATTAGGAGTAGTACCAGAAAAGTTGTAACCAAGGGCAAAGTAGTAATATAGCACTACAGTTCAGATGATATCGCTTTTAGTCAATTTTTTTATAGGTGTGCCTTTAACCTTTTTTATAGTTGTAACATGATTCCAATTCTCATGAATGCTATTGCTAACTCTAGTTTTATTTTCATAAATTTTAGACTCGTAATATATATTTGTTCCATTAGGCAATTCTTTGATACGCGAAAAGGCTAGCCTTAAAATATAGTCAACATGATCTTTAGATAAATTCAAACTTTCTTTTTGATTGTTCTGAAAGTTACTAAAATCTAAAAGACTAATTGCTGTATACTCTGCTGTGTTTATATAATTTTTTTTTCAATGTCTTTCCATGAATCTTCTATTCTAGCTTTAACTTTTTCTAACAATTCTACTCTTTTTTCTGTTAGCTCTTTTGCTTCGTTTACTGGTTTTTCTTCTTTTGATATCTTATATCGTTGATTTAAATTGGAGTATATATCTCTATTATTTGCAAGAACATTTATACTCGTTGCTAATATTGCTACCAAGCTTATTAATATTATTATTTTTTTATTCATAAAGAACACCACCTTAATATAAATTTAGTGCAAACTTATAAATCACCGTTAATATACAAATGTTAGTTAAATAAAGCAGTTTTTTAACTCGGTTATGCTGTCTGTACCCCTTTTTATAAATAAAATAAAATAGACTTTGACTTTCTTTGACTTTTGGTATAAAATATTATTAGAAAACAAATAATAATAAAAAAGGAGGAGTGCTAAATGTTTGATTTAATGCCATTTGACAAAAGAAGAAGGAATATGTTAGAGGCTGCTGAGAAAGTATTTAGGGACAACTTCTTTTCTAATTTAATGACTGATAATTTCTTTAAAGACTCACCTTTGGGATCTATTAGGGCTGATATCAAGGAAAATAATAAAGAATATATTGTAGAAGCTGAGGTCCCAGGATTTACAAAGGATGAGATTAATTTGGAGTATAAAAATGACCATTTATATTTAACAATTAATCAAAATGAAGAAATAAATGAGGAAAGAGATAACTATATTAGAAGAGAAAGAAGAGTAGGTAGGATAAGTCGTTCATTCTATATTCCAAATGTAAAGCAAGATGAAATTACTGCTAAAGCACCTAAAAATGGTCTTTTAAAGGTTATACTTCCAAAGGAAAAACCATCAAAGGGTAGTAAAAAAATTGATATTCAATAATTATAATTTGAGCAGGCTAAAATGCCTGCTCTTATTGTATATTGTATAAAAAACCCTTTTTTATACAAAGGAATTATCTTATTAAAGATAATACAGATTGTAAACAAAGTCTATCGGGTTTGTCAACAGCGATTATTTTTTTGAATATAATATAAAAAGTTTTCAAAATGCTTGACGAGTATTCTTTCTTGTATTATTATATGACTATAAAATATTTATAGTTATATAATTTAAAAGGATGGGTTTTAAAATGAAAAGCACACATATATGGATTGAAATATCAATTTCTAACCACAAAGGACAACAATTATTTTGCCGTCACTACTTTACATCTATTGATGCACCAAATGTTTTATACATTCAAACACCTTTGGGCTCGGTGGGGGGATTTACTAAAAAAGCATATGAGCCCTTATCAAAATATGGTTTCAATATCTTTGCAGTGGACCTAGCTGGCATTGGCAAGAGCGAAGGAAGCGTTAGTGAATTTACAGCTAATGGGGTACTTTCTGATTTAGATAGCTGTATAAACTACATAGAAGAAAACTTTAATGGTAAGGTATTTTTATTTGGCGGTACAGGTATAGGTGGGATTTGGGGCCAATATTATGCCTCTTACAGTAATAGACTGGATGGTTTTGCTCAGTTTGCTGTTGGTATTTATGAAGATTTGTCCCCACTAGGTCTTTCTTTATGGGCTGCAAAAACGGTTTATAATATGATGAAGCTTCTTAAAAAAATAGCTCCCAATCTTTGCATCAATATGAAGCCTCCAGAATATTATGGGAAAAACAAGGAACAAGACGATTATTTTTATGAGATGTCACTCTTGGAGAATCCGCATATGTTTAAACCAAATATTAATTGGATGACAGCACTTATGGAAATCTTTTTAGGAAAGAACAGCTATCTTAAAGATACGCCAAAATGCCCAGTACTGGTATTTCAAACCCTTTCTGACCGCTACTTTCCTGCGGAATATTTTGAACATTATTATGATAGACTTACCTGCCATAAAAAATTGTACTCTATTGATGATGTTCATAATAGCTATTATTTCCGTGCTGATGAAGTATGTGAGCAGGTGGCAAAATGGTTTCTAGAGAATACAAACGAGGTGACAGCAGATGCCTAAATTTAGCAAACATGAACGAGATATTATAAAAAAGCGGCTATTTACAGAGGGAGAAAAGCTTTTTTCAGTACATGGAGTTCGAAAAGTCACCATCAACGACCTTACCACCGCCGCTGGTATTTCCCATGGTGCATTCTATACATTTTTCGAAAGCAAGGAACACCTTTTTATGGAAATAAATCTAAAAAAGCAGCAAGAGATTTTTGATGGACTTGAATGTTTGTTTTATGAAAACAAAAACCGAAAGCCAAGGAAACTTATGAAACTCGTGATTTGCTTTGTAATGGATAAATTCTTTAATGACCCAATTATCTCTTCTATTAATGGAGAATCGTGGAAATATCTATCACGCCGCATACCACCAGAGACTATAGAAAACAATAACATAAACGATGCCTTTGTAGTTCAAAAACTAACTGAGGTTGGTGTAAAATTCAATTATCCTACATCATTGGTTGTTAAAACAGTTCAATTCGTTTTTATGCTTGCATCCTCTTTGATTTCAGATGAGGAAAATCAACCAGTCATGGATATTATTATAGATGGTATAATTGAAAAAATAGTTGAAGAGTAAAAGACAATGGTTGAAACAATAATGTCATATTATAATGATTTTGGTGAAGTAATTGAGTATATTAAATATTAGTTATAATAGGACTAGTATTGTGCTAGAGTTTCATTCTTTCAAAAATAGCTATTAGTTTCATCTAAAAACCTCGATTTAAAATAGGTACGATAATTTAAATTTCTTGAATAACCTATTAAAAAATGATATGATTAGTAAAATTTAACTATTGCTTTTATAATTATATTACTTATTAATACTGTTAAAAATAAACATGTACTTTTATTAGATACATATAAAGTTTTAAGTATGAGGAGGAGAACAATGAAATAAGATAGCTATTGTTACTGATTCTACCAGTGACTTGATGGATGACATAGTAAAAAAGTATAACATAAAGATATTGCCCCTGAAAGTAGTATACTCCCATGAAGAAGAGTACAGAGATCGAGTAGAAATAACACCAGAGGATATATATGAAAGGTTCGATAAAGCTATTCCCACAACATCACTACCTTCTAGTGAGGATACATTTAATCTTTTTAGGAAGCTGGAAGAGGAAGGATATACCCATGTGATAGTAACGACAATACCCACTGATTTAAGTGGAACTATGAATATAATTCGTAATGTTTCAAAGGATTTTAAAAACATGGTATTTGAATTAATTGATTCTAAAGCACTCAATATGGGATTGGGCTTTCCAGTACTACAGGGAGTTGTTGGGTTGGAATGGCAAGACCAAAGAAAGAAATAATAAAGGAGTCTCAGTTAGAATATGTTATTGCTCTAGCCTTTGGAGAACCTGCAGAAACCTTGCATAGATAAAATTTATCAAAGTTTAAGAGAAAGCCTATCCAAGAAATCAGAAATACTGATAAAGAAGATGAACTTCTAGAATCAGCTCGACTTGCACCATCCTCGACAAATAGTCAACCATGGTTTTATAGTATATCCAATGATATAATCCACGTTTATTGTGATAAACCAAACTTTATTAAAGCTATCTTCTATAAGAAGATAAATCAAATTGATATGAGTATAGGAATTTGTCATTTATGGATAGCTGCAAAATATTTTGGAAAGAATTTAAAGTTTACTGTTGATAAAGAAGCATCTGAAAAATCTCCAGCAGGCTATTACTATATTGTATCGTTAATCATAAATGAATAAGATTTTTGTATTTTCCTCAAGTTAATGAACATAAAGATTTATTTTTCTAATAGCAAGGTGATTGAATAATTACTTTGCTATTTTTCGGCTTTAGAATATAATTGCAGCTTCCGTCCCTACAGACATTTTACCAGCATACTCTTTATTATCTGCATAATCATCCTTATATCATTCTATATATAGTTATTTAAGTAAAACTATTCCAAATTGTGATATAATATAAAAGACTATTTCCTATATAGCTAATTTATCAAAATACTATTAATTGGAGGGTAATACATTGAAAAAAGCTATAGTCTTTATATTATTGATTAATTTTCTTATGCTATCATCATGCAATTCAAATGTTGATTCAAATGATAAGGACAAGATTAGGAGATTAGCTGGTGAAAACATCAAACTAAGACAAGAATTAGCTTTATTAAAATCTGAATGTAATACGTTAAAAGCAGATAAAGAAGGGTTAGAACAATCACTAGAATTAAATATTTTATCTAAACAAGAACAATACAATGAAATCTCAAAGCATCATATGGAATTGGTAAATAAAGTGAATGAAACTGCAAACCTTCAAAAGCTAATCAAGTTATATATTCCATTTCTTATAGGTGAACACAAAGAAAAATATGGCGGTATAATTTACTCAAGAATACAATCGGAAGGAATAGATAAATTCATTTCATTACTTACTAAAGAAAATATTGAAAAGATAGATAATATAACAAATTCTTTAATAAGCCTGAATTATTCATAGAAAACATCAAAAATGATTGAATCGTAGTATTAACAAGTAGTCCAACAAATTGGACTTTGCACCCATTGGGTGAAATAACAAAAAAATAAAGAAAAGAACCTAATTTTGTGTTAAAGTTAAAGCGTTAAAACAAAAACTATATCACGAAAAGAGGTTCTTTCTATGACAAGTTTACATCAAAATTCACTTAACTTCAACAAAAGTTTTTCATATGATTTCGGTGGAGGTAATCTTTCTTCAGATGCAGGGTTAATAATAGTTCGTTCTTTTCTTGAAAAAATTGGCTT
>NZ_FRAG01000100.1 GCF_900142245.1 Paramaledivibacter caminithermalis DSM 15212
GAAAAGCTAAAGGCAGCATTTGTTAGAGTGGCTAATAAGGTAATAAAAGATAGTGATGGATTAATAAAGAAAATGATGGGTAATATAGAAAAAGTGCTAATTAAAAATAAAGAAGATGAAGAAATAAAAGCTATTGATTCTAGACTAGCAGAGATTAGAGAGCAGATAACAAATTTAATAAGACTAAATTCTAGAAGCAGTATTGACAGTGATATTTATGATGAAGAATACAACAGACTGGTTTTGGAGATGGAAAACTTAAGGAGTAAGCGACTCGCATATACAAAAACTGAAATGGAGTGTAAGAATAATTATTCTAGGGTTAGAGAGATTGAGAAAATACTGAATGAGTATGGATTGATAAATAGTTTTGATGAAGAATTATTTAGGGTATTAGTAGAAAAGATAAGAGTTGTATCTTTGGTTGAAGTGGAATTTGTTTTGAAGACTGGGGTTGTGGTTGGGGAAATAATATAAAAAATATTTTAATAAATGACTTGCTATAATCCAAAAAATGGTATAATTAAAATATACAAGAAACAAAAACTACCAAAATTTACAGAGGAAGGAATAAAATTGAAAAGAATAACAAGGAAGTTTATAATTTTTATTTGTTTTTTTGCCTTAATAAGTTTTGCATATGCCAAGTCTATAGAAAAAACTAACAACAACAGACTAAATAGAACAATATCACCAAAAACAAAAAATGAAAAATTAATAAAACATGATGATAAAAAAATCAAAAAAGAAAGCAAAAGATTTTCTCAGAAATTAAAAGATTGGAAAAAACCAGTTGTCAAAAAATCACAAACTGTATTAGATAATGTATATTTAAGTGGTGATGAAAATGACCTAGAATTAATCATTAAAGATGGACAAGCTTACATAGAACTTGAAGAAAAACTGGTAAAAATTAAAAACGAAAAAGATATTAAAAAATTTAAAAAAGATGCAGATCTTATTAAAGAAGAAAATACAGACTCAAGAATTGATGCATATATCGCTTTTTTAGCAGAAAAAAATGGTGACCTTGATTATGCTTATGAAAAAATACTTGATGCTATCTCGAAACAACCAAAAAATGAATTGTATAAAAAACTGTTTAAAAGAATTTATGAAAAGAGAGTAAAATTAATCACTGATTATAGAGAAAATATAATGAGAAGTAATGACTAGACATGAAAGGAGGGAATAGAAGTGAATTTTAAAAAGTATTTTAGTTTAATATTTATAATGATTATATGCATTATAGCAAGTACAAATAATATATATGCTGATTCATCTACAATTTATAAATTAAAACCTAAATACTTAACAACAGATTTTAATTTTGAGATGATGGCAGCTACTGTTACTCAAGATGATTACACTTTCTCTTCAGTTGGGAATTTTAGAACAAATAAAGATTTGGCAGGTATGTCGTGGGAAACAGAGGATGTTTTAAGTCATATTGATTTAAAATATCCAACCAATTCTGATTTTTCTGGCGTAATATTAGAATATGATTATTCACTATCTGGATATACAGAGTTAATGAATTCTGAGATAAGTCCAGTTATTACTATAGAAACAAATAGTGGTGATTTTTATTATGTTAGATTATGGAACTATGTAGTAAATAGGCCATTAGATGATTGGGAAATAGGTGCAAGTCAGCAATATGAAACAACAATTAGATTTCCAGAAGGGCGAACTCCTGGGACTGCAACAGGTTCAACAGGTAGAATAGTATTAGACTTTGATAATTTATATGCTGGATGGGTACCTTGGTATTGGACAGAAGAAGATGAATGGGTGCCAATGCCTGGATGGGAAAAAGTACCTGTAGATGATATAAAAAGTATTATGTGGTCGTTTGTTCCAGTAGGATATAATTGGGAAACTCAAGATATGTCGTATTTGAATGATTCATATGAGTATAAAGTAGATTTTTCTAATTGGAATGTATATGGAGATACTTTTTTAAGAACTGAACCTGAAACACAATCAGTTCAATCTTTAAGATTATGTGATGATTATGATGATATATACAACTTAACCCCTGAAAGAGTAGTAAGCGAGTATGACAAATTAGGATACCGAGAAATTGTAAACTTTTACATAGGTGCTTCACATTATTATGATAAAAAATATAATGGACAGAAAATGGAAATGAAGACAGACTATCCTTTTAATTTGGCGTTTGAGACTTGGTATAAAGATTATATAAAAAGAATTAAAGAAAGAGATATGGATATAATTCATTCTATATCTATGGAAAATGTTGATGCACCAGAAGAATGGTGGCAGAGAGCTTGGGATGGAACGCCTGCTTCTACAATGTGGGAGCCAACACCACATCTGTTGAGTTTTACAAATAGTGATACAAAAGCATTTCTTAAAAAGTATGTGGAAGAGCTGGCAAGATTATCAAATGACGCAGGGATAAAACCAGTAATCCAACTAGGTGAACCTTGGTGGTGGTTTATTGAAAATGAAGAAAATCAACCTCCATGTTTTTATGACCAAGCAACAAAAAATTTGTTTTTAAGCGAAAAAGGTTATCCTATGCATGAATTTCAATCTGCAAATGAATCCATAGAAGGCCATGAAGAGATGCTTTATTGGTTAAGAGAACAAAATGGTAAACTGGCACATTTTCTTAGAAATGCAGTAAAACAAAAATATCCAAATTCTGAATTTACGGTATTATTTTTTACACCTTCTGTAATAGATAAAGATAGAGTGCCTGAAATGATGACTATAGTTAATTTCCCACAGGAATATTGGCAATATCCCAATTTAGATTTTTTTATGATAGAAGATTATGATTATTTAATTTTTGATCAAATGGACAAGCATTTAGAAACATTAACTTTTGCTCAAAATTACTTAGGATATCCGGAAGATAAGGTACATTATTTCTCAGGTTTTGTATTAAACAGTGATTACTCCTATGTATGGAAGAATATTGAACAAGCCATTAATGATGGCTTTAATCAAGGTTTTAAGGAAGTATATTTGTGGGCTTATACACAAATAAAAAGGGAAGGTTGGACTCCACTGGATATTATATATGCAAGCAAACCTTCAGGAACGTATAGCGATACACATTATGTAACATTATCCTGTGATGGAGCGGACGAAATAAGATACACATTAGATGGAACAGACCCAAGTGCTATCAATGGAAAGATTTATTCGAAACCTATTTACATTGACAGCACAAAACTTCTCAAAACAACTGCTGTTAAGAATGGTGATACAAGAAATATTGTAGAGTTTAGATATAATATGCCTAGTATTAAAATTCCAGTAAAAATAGATGTAGATGGGAGCTCTGATGAATGGAAAGAAATAATTAGTTTATCCCAAGGTACTGGTTCTATAGACAACTTGTATGCCGTTCAAAATAGTAAAAAACTATACCTACTTGTTAAAGGAAGCGAGCTTAATAGTCCAAATAATTTTTATATAGACATAGACAATAACGGCGATACAGGCTATCATTTGTGGTGTTGGAATAATTCCGGTGCTGACTATATGATAGAAGAAAATATGATAAAAAAATATATAGGTAATGGAGATGATTGGAACTGGGTTCAAGTAGGTACAGCAGAATTAGTAAAGAATAGTTCAATAATTGAAGTGTCAGCGGAATTAAGTTCACTGGGATTGAATGAACCGACGGATATTAAAGTAGGGTATAGTAGAAATTATAGTGATTATGCACCAGTTGCTGGAAACAAAATGGCACAAGCTAATGGAATAATTTTAGATGATGAAGATTTATTAGCAGAGCTAATATACTTAACTTCACCTCTTGAATCATCGAAAAACTTGACAGCTAGAGTCATAGTTGATGGTGGAGATATAGATACATCTAGAAACTATTATATAGAAGCTTTCTGCTCATGGGATAATGAAACCTGGTATAGTAAAGGTGGAAAGAACATAAGCATCCCGGTAGGAGAACAAAATAACTATATTGATTTAGAGTACTGCATATTTTTAAATGGTGATTTATATACAAAAGTTGTTATTTATGATAGTAAAGGTGGCACACAGTTAGGAGAATTTGTAAAGAGTGAAACTGATCATGTTGATGTTGGCATGATTGAGAATTATGATTGGTATAAGTTTTCAGAATCCTATGATTCAGATGTAACAGTTGAAGGTTACATATCCGATATTGGTGGATATGCAGGTGAAGCAACAGAAACAGTTTATGCAATAACAAAACGAAGTGATGAAGAAATTTGGAGGCAGTATTCATTAAATAACGGAGAGTGGTCAGCAACTGGAGTTACCTATGCAACCAATCCAATCGAAAATGGGGGCATTATGAGCTTTTCAAAAATATCCCCGTTAATGACTGAAGAAAAGTATGCGACAATGGAATTGGGTCTTCCAAGCATTGAAGATATAAAACAAATGATAGAAAATAAAAAGAATGAGCTGTTAGATAAATTCTATGTTAAAATAGGAATTAATCCAGCTGAATTAAATAGTGAAGATGTAGGAATGATAGTTGGCGGGCTTGCTATAAGTGTTGATGACAATGTCTATTTTGGACTTGCGCAGTGGATTTTAGGTGCTGAACCGCATGATGATAACTATTACTTCATGAAAGCCAAAGCTTTTGGAGATTCAGTCTTCACTGCTGCATATACAACAGCATCAGTAGGAAGTGCTATAGAAGCGGTTAGGGCTTTAGAAAGTGCAGGAGCAGCAGGAGCAATGGCATTGGCTACAGCACCAACAGGTGTAGGCGGTGCTGTGTTAAGTGGAGCGACAGTAACAGAATTAGCTGAAGCAGCAGCCATGTCTGGTATATCATATATATCAGGTAAAATGGCAGAACGTTCGCAGGGTATACTGAAAGAAAGTGTGGCAAAGCTTAAAGAAACTATAGGGTATAAAGTAACGTCAAGAACAAAAGGAAAAATTGTTGCAGAAAAAACAGCTGAAGAAGCAAATCAATTTTGGAAAGAATATTATAATACCGATGGCAGTACTCCTCCTTATGAAGCAGGCACCAAGGTTTATGAAATTGAGCTTAACGAAGATATGACATTTGTTAGGGTTTTTGAAAAAACAGGTGATGAATTTGGACAATGGGTTATGAAAGCGGAAGATATAGAGGGATTAACTCCACTTCAAATAAAAGATAAATACTCTCTTGAATTTATACCTAAATATGTATGTGACTATGAAATTCCAGCTGGTAGTATAATTAGAGGTGGAAAAGCTGGACCGATACCAAATTGGGGAAACGGTGGAGGCATTCAATTTGATTTGATGGGTCAATATATTGGTACACCTAGAAATATCAGATTAATACAATAACTATAATTTGATTTTAAGGTGGTGACTATGAATGTATAATATAATAGACAATGTTAGAATTAATATTAATAATAAAATATTAAAATTTGATTATGATATAAAAAAAATAATAGAATTTGAAAAAGTATATATAATCCAGTTATGGAATACCAAAAGTAATGACATTGCACAACAGCCTACGAGCAATGTTTATTGTGTAGACAAACAAGGCAAAATACTATGGAACATAAAATCTATATTTGAAAACTATAATAAATATAGGGATGAATTTATATTTACTTCATGTGAAAGGCAAGATGAGGATAAGTTACGTATAAGGACAGCTTGTGGTATTGTTACTATTATTGATCCTGTAAGTGGTAAAATACTAAAGAAATCCTGGAGCAAATAAACTCTATAGAGATAGCTTAAATAATAGACGGGAAAAAAACTAATTGTAACTAAATAGACTATAAAAGTGTGATAATATATATCACAAAATTAGGTATAAAAAATAAGAATATGTAATTTGCACATGCTATAAAAAGTTATAGGATATCAAGTGTTTTCTTTTAATCAAAAATTCAATAACTATGCATGTGGAGTCAGTAGTATTGATTAAAAGAAAATTGTCTAATTAAAACAAACCCTTTCAATTTAAAATAAACTCTTTGCATTTTTAAAATAAAGTTTTGGAATGAAAGAGTTTGTCTGATATAGGGTCAAAAAAATGGAAGTAAAAATGGAAATATGAATAGAATTATTAAGGGGAAAGAATCATGGTTTAAGCCTTGAATCTTTTCTCTTTTTTGATGGAAAGATTTAAGAAAAAGTATTGGGGATTGAGAATATAAACCCCCTTGAACCTTTGTAAAATTAAGGGCTTTGATGAAGGTAATAAAATAGAAAACTAAATGGATTTTTAAATGGAAAAAGAAAGTAAGCGTCAAATAGCCCCCACCTAGCAACTAGGCAGAGGCTATGATATTATTCTTTTAAAGGAACCTTACAATCACTTGGAAGAGTATCTGACTAAGGTAGTAAAGCATCAAGGTGAGTCGTATTTGTTATATCTATGTTAGGTAATTTTACAAATAAATATTGTAGGTAATGAAATGGACTTAAGTTATTGGCTTTAGCAGTTTCAATTTTTTACAATGGTAGCAATCGGTCATATCATAGATGCCCATATTATAAAAAATGGTAGTGCAATTCGTACTGCTG
>NZ_FRAG01000061.1 GCF_900142245.1 Paramaledivibacter caminithermalis DSM 15212
AGGGGACAGAATACTGAGTAAGAACAGTCTATTATTCAAACATTTTCAAGTACAATATTGTAAATATTTAACTTTAGTATTTTCATAATCAATATGTCAACAAAAAGTATTGAAAAAAGCGTGTTTTTTAGCTTTCAATATCTCTATTAGTTCCTTAACCCCTATAATATTTATTATTCCGATCAGATTATATGTAAAAAAAGTGCATAGCAGACTCAGCCTTCACATTTCCATTACCTCTTGTTAGAAAATATGAAAACCCCAATGATCTTTTTATTATATCAAATACATGCTCTACTATCATTTCATGTTAATACAACCCCTTTTTTCTTTTTTTTTATCATTAAACCATTGATATTTAAGGATTTAAACTGTTTTTTTATAGCTGTTTTCATGGTTTGTTTTTCCGCAGTCCAGCATCCCTATGTTTTCCCTTTGGCTTCTAGAATAATGGTTGATTTAACAGGGACCCCCAACGGAAAACTATTTATAGCGATATTGCTGCTTGTTTAAAAAAGGTAGTAATTAAGTAATAATGGACAAAAAATGACCCGCAGGGCATAGATTGACCTGATAGAGAAATTTGAATATAATAGTATTAAGGAAACTCGCCAAGATAAATAAATGAGGAAATTGCATAATACATTTAAAGAATTTTGGAATACAAAATGTAGTAGAGAGAGTCAAGAAAGCTATCTACATATTGTATTTCAAAATTATTAGTGTTAATTATGCAAGTTTCTCAATTAAATTTTGTTTTCAAAAACCTCTGGAATAGAAACTAGCTTGGGGGGTAAGTTATATTAATAAAAATAAGGGAGGACAAAGATGAAGAAACCAACAGTATTGGTGATTTTAGACGGATTTGGTATAAATGATAAGACCTATGGCAATGCAGTAAAAGAAGCGAATACACCAAATTTAGACAGCTATTTTGAGAAATATCCAAACGTTAATATTGAGGCAAGTGGGTTGAAGGTTGGACTTCCTGAGGGGCAAATGGGTAACTCAGAGGTAGGACACCTTAATATAGGTGCAGGAAGAATAGTATATCAAGACTTTACCCGTATAACGAAATCCATTGAAGATGGAGATTTTTTTGAAAACCCAGTTTTCATTGAAGCTATGGACAGTGCTATAAAGCATAATTCAGCCTTACATCTATGGGGATTGCTTTCCGATGGAGGTGTACACAGTCACAATACACATCTATATGCATTGCTTAAGCTTGCTAAAAGCAAAGGACTTTCAAAAATATATATACATTGTTTCTTAGATGGTAGAGATGTCCCTCCATCAAGTGCTATCGAATATATAAATGAATTAGAAGAAAAAATTAAGGAAATAGGAGTAGGGAAAATCGCTACCATTTCAGGAAGATACTATGCAATGGATCGTGATAAAAGATGGGATAGAGTAAAGCTAACCTATGACGCTATTGTTTTAGGAGAAGGTCAAAAAGCAAATAGTGCCATAGAAGCTGTAGAAAAATCCTATGCAGAGGATGTAGTTGATGAATTTATAAAGCCTACTGTTATTCTAGAGAATGATAGCCCAGTAGCTACAGTTTCTGAAAATGATTCCATAATAATGTTTAACTTTAGACCTGATAGAGCTAGGGAAATAAGTAGAGCCTTTGTAGATCCAGATTTTCACAGCTTTGAAAGGGTAAGGGGATATTTTCCTGTACATTATGTATGTATGACACAGTATGATGCTACCCTTCCAAATGTTAATTTGGCTTATCCTCCACAAACTTTAGTTAATACCTTTGGAGAATATATTGCTAATAAGGGTTTGAAACAGCTTCGTATTGCAGAAACTGAAAAATATGCCCATGTAACATTTTTTTTCAATGGAGGAATAGAAAAGCCTAATGAAGGAGAAGATAGGGTTTTGATTCCTTCTCCGAAGGTTGCCACCTATGATATGAAGCCAGAAATGAGTGCCTATGAAGTAACTGATAAATTAATCGAAGAATTAAATAAAGATATGTACGATGTTATAATAGTTAACTATGCTAATCCAGATATGGTAGGGCATACGGGAGTAATGGAAGCGGTTGTAAAAGCAATAGAAACAGTAGATGAATGTATAAAAAAAGTGGTAGATGCTGTAATTGAAAAGGGAGGACAGTTGGTTATTACTGCTGATCATGGTAACTCTGACGAAATGTTAGATGAAGAAGGTAATCCTATTACTAAGCATTCAAAGAATCCAGTGCCATTTATGCTGATAAATGCTGCTAAAGAATATGATTTGGTAGAAGGTAAATTAGCTGATATAGCTCCAACTCTTCTTCAGCTTATGGATTTGCCAAAGCCAGAAGAAATGACAGGCAATTCACTACTATTAGAACCTGCATATGAATCAGAAGGAGAAACAGCGTAGAAATTTATTATCTAAACCAATTTACATTATTATCATCTTTCATATAAAATATAAATCACGTTCTTGATAAATGATTTTATCATAGGATGTGATTTTATTTTTTATATTAAATGATTATCAAATAAAACAGTATGCAGCTATTACATTAAAAAGAAAGGATTTCCATAAAATTTACAGAATTATTAGATATTATTCAAAAAAGGGGGATGATTCTATGAGTTATATGTCATGGATGTTTGTTTCTAGTATGTCTAGTGCGTTTATTGCATCCTTAGTTTTTATTTTTCTGTTTATTAGAGATAAAAATGCTTACTTAGGAGTCATAGCCTTGGGATGGAATATATTTTTTATTCATAGACTATTGGGTTTTTTTAATATTTCGAAGCATATAAAAATATTTTCTTCTCTAAGGTATGTATTATATTTTATTTGTGTATTTTTATTTATTTATGGAATACATTTATTTTTTCAACAGCCAATGAAAAAATGGTGGATAGCAATTTTTGGAGTATGTATAACATATAAAATAATAGAAAATATTACAGATTCATTATATATTTTAGATAGAATATTACTTATACTGCCATATGTTGTTCTTGCATGGAGTGGTATCACTATAATTAAATACCCAAAAAATATAGGAATAGGGAAATATATAGTTGGATGGGATTTTATTATATGGGGAATAAATTTAATATTTTTTACTTATTTGGGAAACGATTCTCGGTTTATTCCCATAGCAAATATTATATTTTCACTAATATTTAATGTATTTGCCTTTAGTGGCGTAATTCTATATTTTGAGTCGATTTTACAAAAATTAGAAAAAAGTGAAGAACGATACAAATTACTGGTGGAACTTTCTCCCGATGCAATTGGTATTTCAATAGATGGCAAAATTGTTTTTGCTAATAAAGCAGCATTAAACCTTTTGAAAACTGATAATATAGAAAAGATAAAAGGAGAAAAACTAGAAAACTTTCTACATGAGGATTATTATAAACATGGGCAAGAAAAGATCACAATATCACCAAATACTAAAGAGAAGCCACATCTTAATGAGATAAAAATTAAAGCGTTAGATGGTACAGACATAGACATAGAAACAGCTATAGCTGCTATTAATTATGATGATAAATCAGGTATACTATGTATAGCTAGGGATATCACTGAACGTAAAAGAGCAGAGAGACTTAAAAAAAGTGTTGAAGAAAAAACAAGACTTCTAAAAGAAGCTGAAAAATTAGAGAATCTAAGAAACGAATTTTTTGCTAACATATCCCATGAACTGAGAACACCCTTAAATATTATACTTGGATCAATACAGCTTCTTGAGATGTATAATAATGATGAATGTAAAAAAATAAGTATAAACAAAGAAAAATATATTAACATAATTAAGCAAAATTGCTATAGATTATTAAAGCTTGTTAATAATTTAATTGACATTACTAAAATTGATACTGGCTTTTATAAAACTGATTTTCAAAACTGTAACATAGTAGATGTAGTTGAGAATATTACATTATCTGTAGTTGATTATGCTAAAAACAAGGATATCTCCTTAATTTTTGACACCAATGTTGAAGAAAAGATAATAGCCTGTGACCCAGATAAAATGGAACGAATTATTTTAAATTTATTGGCAAACGCAATAAAATTTACTGAAAGACAAGGGAATATACTAGTTAAAATCAATGATAATATAGATAATATAGATATTAGTATAAAGGATGATGGCATAGGAATACCTGAAGATGAACAGCAAATAATATTTGAAAGATTTAAGCAGGTAGAAAGCACATTATCTAGGAGTAAGCAAGGCAGTGGTATAGGGCTATCCCTTGTTAAATCCTTAGTTGAAATGCATGATGGTACCATATCAGTCAAAAGTGAATATGGAAAAGGAACAGAGTTTATAATTAATTTTCCTGTTAGAACTATTTTAGAAGAAAATATTACAAAAAACAATAATTTTTCAATAAATCAAACCCTTATAGAAAGAATTTCCATTGAGTTTTCTGATATATATGGAGCTTAAATCTATATTGTTAAAAATAAGGTATAGGGTATGTACAATTTTAGCCTCCATTCAAGTTTTATTTTACATTTATACAAGTTTTTTAGATTTAGTAGTGAACTATTTGCCCTAAGATACATATATTAATATTAAATGGATTGTTGAAGGGGGGCTATAAATGGTTAGTAATAGAAGATACAAAAGATATTTTATTATATTGGAAAATGAAGACAGCGGATTTGAAAAGAATGATAAAAGAATTCCTAAAGGATATGCAAAGATTGAAGTGAGAAATGGAAAAGGATTATTAAATGTGTATGTTCAAGATTTAAAATATTTTAAGGATGCAAAATACATTTATAGAAATTACTTAATAAATACTAAAGGGAAAAAAGGTGCATTTGTAAATACAGGTACATTTATAATAGATGAAAAGGGTAAAGGTGAATTAAAAGTAAAATTTAATCCAGATAATGTTGAGGGAAGTGGAAAATCTATAGAAGAATTCAATGTAGTAGCAGTAATAGCCGAACCTATTAAGAGATCATCCGAAGGAAAAGAAATTTATGGACCTTTAGTAGGATATATGGACAAAGATAAGGAAAAGGTAAATTGGAAGGATGTAATAGTTTACGAAGATAAAAAAACAAAAAAAGATAATGACTTAGATAAAGAATATAAGGAAAAGTATGAAGAAATAATTAATCTTATTGAAAAAAGCTCTAAAGGGATTTATAAAGAAAATCAAAAGAATCTTGATGACTATGAAAAAGAAGATAATAAAAAACATAAAGAAGAACAGCAAAAAGAATATAGTGAACATGACGAAGAATATTATAAAGATAAAGAAGAGATTGAACCTGAAAAGAAAGAGGAAGTAAAACCTGAAAAGAAAGAGGAAGTAAAACCTGAAAAGAAAGAGGAAGTAAAATCTGAAAAGAAAGAGGAAGTAAAATCTGAAAAGAAAGAGGAAGTAAAACCTGAAAAGAAAGAGGAAGTAAAACCTGAAAAGAAAGAGGAAGTAAAGCCTGAAAAGAAAAAGGAAGTAAAACCTGAAAAAAAAGAGGAAGTAAAGCCTGAAAAGAAAAGCATAGAAAAACAAAAAAATAAGTACAACGTTGGCAAAAGAGTAGATGTCCATTATAAAAAATATCATAAAATGGTATATAAATATATAAAGGATATACTGAAATATTATGAAAAAGCTGAGCCTTTTGAGAAAAACATCGATGACTATAGATGGTGGAAAATAAACTATGACAAAAAAATTATGTATAGAGGATTTTTACCATTTTTTGGTTATATATTAAGTATTTACTCTTTTAATCCCTATATTTACTATATGAACAATTGTTATAATTTAATGAATAAGTATGGTCATTATATATTTGGCATAGCTTATGATAAGGATATGGAGCCTAAGTACTATGTCTATGGAGTACCAGGAAAATATTCATATACAGATCAGCCATTTCAGGGTATGACAGGCTTTGTAAGCTGGTACCCCATTGAAAATAAGAAGCCTGAAAAGGGAGACTATGGGTATTGGTTACTTCATATAGATGCTATGACAGGTAATGCTGTATTTCCAATGAAGCCAACAATACCACCTAAGTATTAAATAAAAAATTTTAAATATACAAGGTCCAAGTAAAAGCACACCGATTAGGTGTGCTTTTACATATATTTCGAATCTAGATATACAAAAATACATTCAAAAGCTTTTACAACTATCTTACCAAGTCATAATTCCATTTTTCTATTCCACCAGCAAGTAAATAGATTCTAGAAAAACCATTACTTGATAGAGTTTTAGCTATCTTTTCACTTTTTTTTCCTGTATCACAATAAACCAGATATTTTTTTCCCCTTTCTAATAGAGATGAATAGTTGTTTTTAGCTAATTTATAGGGTATTAAAACAGCATTTGGGATGTGACCATCTAAATACTCTCTTTCGCTTCTCACATCTAGAACTGTTAAGTCATTATTATTATTTATAAGCATTTTAGCTTGCTCTGGGGAAATTTTTTTATATGCGTATTTTAAGCTTTCTGAAAAAGTTTCATTAGATTTTGACATAAACATAAGCAATGTAATCCCAATTATTAAAACTAATAAAGCTGTAAATACTATGTATAAATGTTTTTTCTTGATTATCAAAACTCTTAACATTAAACCACCTCTCATTAATAAATATTAATTAATATTTTTATATATTTTTTAAGAAAAACAAAATATGATACTAATAATATATTTTAAGCTAGGCTATTTTATTACTTAATTATTTAGAAGAAAGAGTTCTAATTTATATAATCTACAGAAAATTATATGAATTATAATAATTAAAATTTGATTTAAATTATTAAAAAAATGCTTGAAATCAAAATAATATACTTGAAATTATATTTAATAGGAGTATATTAATTAAATGAAAAAAAAACAGGAGATGAATGAGGATGTTGCACAATCATGTATTAGTGGCTATTTTAATTTTTTCCTTAACCTATACAGCAATAATATCTGAAAAAATTAATAGAACTGTAATAGCAATGTTTGGAGCAGTTCTTATGATTATTTTTCAAGTAATATCACAAGAGCATGCCTTCGGTGTAGTTGATTATAATACAATAGGCTTACTTATAGGTATGATGATAATAGTAAATATACTAAAAAAAACAGGTATTTTCCAATATGTAGCTATTAAAACTGCAAAAGTATCAAAGGGAGATCCATGGAGAATAATAGTATATTTTACAATTATAACAGCCATATCTTCAGCATTGCTGGATAATGTTACAACCATTTTACTTATTGCACCAGTTACATTTGTTATTACCGATACCTTGGAAATAAATCCTATACCATTTATGATTGCAGAGATATTATCTGCAAATATTGGAGGAACAGCGACATTAATAGGTGACCCTCCAAACATTATGATTGGAGGAGCAACAGGCTTGGGATTTATGGATTTTTTAATGAATTTAGCACCTGTGGTATTGGTAATCTTTGTTGTAACTATACTATTACTTAAAGTCATTTTTAAAAAATCATTGCAGGTCAAAGAAGGAAATAAAAATAGGATACTTGACTTTGATGAAACAAAAACAATTAAGGATAAAGTATTATTAATAAAAAGCCTCATAGTTTTAGGGTTAACTATAACAGGCTTTGCAATACATCAATTTATTGGATTAGAGTCAGCAACTGTAGCTTTATTTGGAGGAACCTTCCTATTGCTAATTAGCAATATAGATCCAGAAGAGGTTTTGATAGAGATAGAATGGACGACCATATTCTTTTTTATAGGACTATTTGTTTTGGTAGGAGCATTGGAAGAAGTAGGGGTAATAGGGTTTTTAGCTGAGAAGATGATAGATTTTACAAAAGGTGATTTAGTCATGACAACAATGTTAATACTATGGCTGTCAGCAATAGCGTCTTCATTCTTGGATAATATCCCTTTTGTTGCTACAATGATACCACTTATAAAAAATCTAGCTGCTATTTCATCAATAAATGTAACTCCTTTATGGTGGGCATTGGCTTTAGGAGCATGCCTAGGCGGAAATGGAACCCTAGTTGGAGCTTCAGCCAATGTTATTGTAGGAGGAATGCTTGAAAAGCAAGGCCATAAGCTAAGCTTTATGAACTATATGAAGGTAGGTTTTCCTTTAACTATTATATCAATTATTATATCTACAATATATTTAATGGTATTCTATATATAGATGAAAGGGAGGTGCTCCTATGAGAAAGTATAGGTATGTCAAATCAGAAGCAAGTCAACATGATATGAAGCTTGTTCAATTAGGTGCTAAGGTTGAGCAAATAAATAGCAAAATGTGTTATGTCAAATTTGACATCGAAGGATTCGAACTAGCCTATGTATACAATATTAATAAGAAGGGTAAATATTTTTTAGAGCGAATCAAACCCTATCCTTTACCTATGAGGGAATTTAAAAGTGAATCAGATGTTATAAATATTATTAAGATTGATTTAGAACAATTTAAGAATGCTGTAAATAGTAGGAATATAGATGCCTTTGTTACTATTAGTACTGAACTAAATAGAACTATCAAACAATTCGAAGACTTATTTTTATATTATAATGTACCCAAAATAGAAACCCAAATTATCATGGGAAAAATAAGTGAAATACAAAAAGAAATCGCCAATACTAAAGAAAATAGCGAAAGAGTATATTTTACTAAAGATCCAGATAATCTATAATAAATGAGGAAATTGCATAATACATTTAAAGAATTAATGCAAAATGTAGTAGAGAGAGTCAGGAAAGTAATCTACATATTGTATTTCAAAATTGTTAATGTTAATTATGCAAGTTTCTCAAATAATTTATTGTAGCAAAACCTTAAAAGAAAGAAGGATGAGCTTTGAATAAATGTATAGTCGCAATAATTGTTCTTGTATCTATTATCAGTATTATGTATATGAATGATAAGGATGGTGTTAAGAATATAGATATTGAAAATAATTGGTTGCTATATGAAGAAGCAAAATTTTACGGAATAGATATTAATCCTAAAGACATGAATATAGATACTGAAAATATTGATATTAAAAGAGATATGTATATTGAAGAAGCTAAATTTTGGGGGTTGCAGCAATATAATTGAGCACTATATGTGCTCTTTTTTTATTTGGTAAAACTTTCTGAAGAAAATTTTCATTTTTTGTTGACAACTTATTAACAAAAAGAGTATTATAATATTAAATACCCCCTATCGGTGGGGGAGGGATTAGAGAGGGGAGGGTTAAAATGTTTTCAGAAAAAGACATTATATATGATGTTTTAGCAAAAAATAAAGATTTAGAAAAGATATTTAAAGCATTTGGAATTCGATGCTTTGGATGAGGTGGAGCATTATTTAATAGCATTGGTAATGCTTGTGAAATATATAATGTAGATTGTAATGAATTATTAAATAAGCTTAATGATAGGGGTGCAATAAAATGAAAAGTGAAAAAGTTTTAATAATTGGTGGTGTTGCAGCTGGAACAAAAACTGCTGCTAAGCTTAAAAGAGAAAATCCAACACTAGATGTAACTATAATTACAAGGGATGAATATATTTCCTATGCAGGATGTGGATTACCTTATTATGTTGGGGGGGTAATTGAAGAAAAAAAAGAATTAGTTGTAAAGACTCCTGAAGATTTTAAATTAATAACGGGTGTAGATGTTCTTACAAAGCATGAAGCTATAGATATAGATAGGAAAAATAAAATAGTTAAAGTAAAGGTTTTAACAACTGGTGAGATTAAGGATTTTCAATATAATAAATTAGTATTTGCAACAGGAGCATCTCCATTTATTCCACCAATCAAAGGAAGCCATTTAAAAGGAGTTTTTCCATTAAGAAAAGTTGAAGATGCCATTGCTATAAGGGAACTGGTAGATAGCGACAAGGTTAAAAACGCTGTAGTGATTGGTGGAGGATTTATAGGACTTGAGACGGCTGAAAATCTTTTTGAAAAAGATATTAATGTAACATTGATTGAATTGGCTCCCCACATATTACCAGGATTTGATGAAGAAATAGCTTTATATGCACAAAATTATATGAAGGAAAAGGGCATCAATATATTAACTTCAGAAAAGGCAATAGCAATTAAAGGTGAAGACAAGATAGAAAAGGTTATAACAGATAAGAGAGAGGTTGATGCTGACTTAGTAGTTATGTCAGTTGGTGTTAGACCAAATGTAGAGCTGGCTAAAAATATGGGAGTAGAAATCGGTGAAACTGGAGCTATTAAAGTAAATGGTAATATGGAAACAAATATTCCCGATGTTTACGCTGTAGGGGATTGTGCAGAAAGCATCAATCTTATTACAGGTAAGCCTGCTTGGTACCCTATGGGGTCAACGGCAAACAAGATGGGTAGAGTGGCTGGAATAAATATAAATCAAAATGGAGAAAAAGACTCATTAAAAGGAGTATTAGGAACAACGGTAGTAAAACTATTTGGATTAAATGCTGCTAAAACAGGGCTTTCTGAGATGGCAGCTAAAAAAGAAGGATATAATGTTATTAGTGTCTTAGTTCCAGGGAATGATAAGGCTCATTATTATCCTGGATATAGGATGATAATAACCAAACTTATAGCAGATAAAGATAGTCATAGAGTTTTAGGTGCACAAGTAATAGGTGAAGGCGTTGTTGATAAGCCTATAGATATCATAGCTACTGCAATAACTTTAGGTGCAAAGGTAGAGGATTTAGAAAAATTGGATTTAGCTTATGCACCACCATTTTCAATGGCTATGTCAACAACAATTGTAGCAGCTAATGTACTTGTTAATAAATTAAAGAACAAGATAGAGACTATCTCACCTGTAGAGTTAAAAGATAGAATAGATCAAGTAGTTGTATTGGATGTTAGAGATGAAGCCTCAAATATGATATCTTCAATTCCTGGAGCAGTAAATATTTACTCTGAGGAATTAGATATGAGAGTTCATGAATTAGATAAGGATAAAGAAACTGTATTAGTTTGTAAAGTAGGCAAAAATGCGTATCTTTCATATATAAAGCTTAAAGAAATGGGATTTAAGAATCTTAAGGTACTCGAAGGTGGAATGACAGTATATCCCTATGAAACAGTTTAATGCTTAAATATAAATCACTATAATTAGAAGATTGAGAAACTATTTAGAGAGTTATCAACAATCAATTTTTAAGTTTTTAAATATTGACTATTGAAAACACTGTATTTGCTAAGATAGCAAGTTAATAAAATAGCTTTAGCGATACTTAAAATTGAACCATATATGTATTTTGTGGATAAATTTTATGTCAAGTGAAGGAAAGTTTTCATTTTTCTCTATGAAAAGCTTGAAAATACTAGCTTATGAATTTTGCAATCGACTAAAATCACTATAATTTTAAGGAGGAATATATAATGGCTGAGATAAATTTAAATTGTAAAGGATTGCAATGCCCAGGACCTATCATGCAGGTTTTTAAGGCTTCTAAGGAAGCAAATTCAGGAGATATATTAAATGTCAAGGTTACTGATAGAGGATTTGCAAAGGATATAGCTGCTTGGTGCAAAAAGACTGGAAATAAACTTTTGGAACTTAATGAAACTGAAACGGAGATAAATGCTAAAATACAAATAAAGTAGAGGTGAAATAATGACGGATAAAAAGACTATGATAGTCTTTAGTGGGGATTTAGATAAAGTAATGGCAAGCTTTATCATAGCCAATGGCGCTGCCGCCATGGGGAATGAAGTAACGATGTTTTTTACATTTTGGGGCTTAAACGCCTTAAGAAAAGCTAAAAAAGTTAAAGTTAAAAAGGATTTTATGGAAAAAATGTTTGGTTGGATGATGCCAAGAGGCGCTGAAAAATTAGGGTTATCAAAAATGAATTTTGGCGGTATTGGAGCAAAAATGATGAAGGATATAATGAAGAAGAAAAATGTAAATAGTCTGCCAGAACTTATAGAAATGGCTCAAATGATGGGTGTAAAGATAGTTGCTTGTACTATGTCAATGGATGTTATGGGAATTAAGGAAGAAGAGCTTATTGACGGAGTAGAATTTGCAGGGGTAGCAACTTATCTAGGGGAAGCTGATGAGGCAAATGTAAATTTGTTTATTTAAATATAATTTAACTTATTGTGTTAGTTTCTACTACGGGAGTTTTAATATTTTCTTTTCGGTCATGTAACGAACCTGTTTTTTTATATAAATTTGAAGGGCAAAACAAGTTTATGAAAATAGTTCAAATGAAATATTAAAATCCCTAAGTTATCTTAGGAAAGAAAAAATTTTATTTATTAGCTTACATGCTTAATTAAGGATAAAACATATAAAAGGGTGGAGATATTTTCTGCCCTTTATATTTATGATATAATTTTTTTTGTAAACAGCTAATTATTAAGGAGTTGAGATTTATGGCAAATGAAAACTCTAAAAAGAAAATTATAAATAGACTAAGAACCCTTAAAGGGCATATTGCTGGTATAGAAAAGATGGTAGAAGAAGGTAAGGATTGCGAAGATATTTTAATTCAAATAGCAGCAGTAAAATCATCTATCCATAAAATAGGAACAATCATAGTAGAAGAACATGCTTTAGATTGTCTGCTCAGGGAAGATGACGATGAGCGATTTGATAAGGAAAAGGTTAAAAAGGTTATAAAAACACTGATAAATTATACTAAGTAAGGAAATTGCATAAGCCTGATTTGGCTAAAACCAATTAAAAAAAGCACAGCGTATAAAAAAATACGTAAGTAGTCTCAAGTCTAAAAAGCGTTGCTGTGCTTTTTTTAACTAGGTGATATTTTAAATTTAGTTTTACTTACTAGGGCTACAATATCGCTATATGCCTTTGTTACTCCATATGCAACCATAGGTCTACCAAAAGCAACCATTTTGAGTTTCCTAGAGCTTCCACCCCCAAGCTTCATTATAAAATTTACGGTAGGAGATGTATCAACCAATTCTATTTCACCTTCATATATACCTATCATATTGGGAATGGATTTTATTGCATTTGTCATAGGATGACTATAATACAATCTGCTTAAAGTGTAGATTTTATTTCCATACTCATCTATTCCATGAAAAATCAATCTTCCTTGCTGCTCCTTTCTCAGCTTATCAAACATTGGAATCTCCAGTATTTCTTTTGGTGATGGTATTCTATCTATGGGAAGCTTATTTAAGTGTATATATGTAGCCACTACTGAAGAATGACTACCTCCGATATCATGATAAATAACATGCACAATTTAACCTCCATGCTTTACTAAATTACAGACTCTTTTTTCTATAAGTGGAATATTTCACTTTTAGGCTTCAGGGAGAGAAGGATATTCATCTGAAAATTTGATTTTTACCATTACTAAAAGAGTTTATTTTTTATTTTTTTCTTTAAACATAGAAAATATACATAATAACTTTACCTAAAACTATTCAACTTTTTACCAAGTAATGATATACTTTTAAAAAGTGTAGTTTTTACATATTTTAAACGTTCTTCAAAAATTGAAATCTTTGTTCTTGTGTATAGAACTAAAAAATGATGGGAGGAAGTAAGAATGAAGAAGATAACCATTTTATTAATTTCAATGTTAATAATCGTATCTGCACCATTGGCGTCTTTTGCAAATGAACAACAATTTACTAAAGCAGAATTTATAAAGGAGGTACTTGATGCTGCAGGAGTAAAAATTGATAAGACATCTGAAATTGAATCTTTAGAAAATATTGATAAAGAGTATATTCCATACATAGAAGCTGCGTATAAAAAAGGTATTATTTCTGAGGATGAAAAACCTGATTTGAATGATGTAATACTTAAGCAAGAAGCAGCTAAAATACTTGTAAAGGCTTTTGCAATAAAAGGAAATATAGAAGACATAACTGAAGAAATGATAAATAAAGAGCTTGAGTTTACAGATAATCATAGTATTGATCCTAAAGTAAAAAAATATATTGCATATGGGTTAAGAAATGATATCATTGAGGGAAATAAAGAATCTTTTTATCCTATGATGATTTTAACTAAAGAAATCTCTGAAGAATTGATTGACTATGCTAAGAATTCCTATGACAAACACTTTATAAGAGATGGTATTGCTGCTGATAAGCTTTTAGTATTAGCTAATAAAAAACTTGAGGAAGACAAGACCTATAGGGCAAAGGGAAGCTTTAATATGAATATGACAATGAATGTTGAAGGATTACCTGCTGAAGATGAAATTGGTCAGGAGCTATTAGGTCAAGGAATGAATATGGATATGACGACGGAACTTGACATGCAGGCTGAAAGTCCAGATAAGGCATATATAAAGCAAGTAATAAAGTCAGATACTGAAGAGGTTCAATCAGAAAATACCATAGAAATATATATGGATGGACCTACAATGTATCAAAAAATGGATATTAGTGGAGATAAATGGATAAAAAATGACATGAGTTCAGTTTATAATAAGATACAGTCATTACAAGCAAATAATCCTCAAAGTATGTCTCAACTATCCGATGAACAGATTGAATTCTTTAAGGATTATGCAAGGTATGGTGAAAATGTCAAAAAAGGTGGAAAAGAGTATTATGTAATCCTTTTAGATATTGATAAAGAAACATATAAAAGATTTTATGAAGAATATACTAAAGAAATTATGGATGCATCACTTGAGGCAAGCTTAAAGCAGCAAAGTGAAAATAATGGTTTGGAGCAAAAAAATGAAGTTGAAATAGAGATGGCAAAGCAATTTGTGACACAAATGATTAATGATATGGAAATAGAAGTAAGCTATAAATTCTATATCAATAAAAATACAAAACATTATGAAAAGATGGATTTAACTATGGACATGTATATGAATATGGATAACCTTATTCAAAAGATGGCTCAAATGTTTCAAGATGAGGATGAAGACCTCTCCAAGATTAAGATGGAAATGGTGACACATATGGAAGGACAATTTGACTATTTTGGTTTTGGAAAAGAGGTTGTATTCCCTAAAATTACAGAGGATGATATATTTAATATGGAGGATGCACTAGTTCCACAAAACTAGATTATTTCTATATAATTAGGAATTCTAAGGACGGCTTAAGCCGTCCTTTTATGTTTATTTTAGAAGGAGGAATTAAGGTTTTTAGAACCCAAAAGAATTACCCTAAAACTTGGAACATGGAACTTGCAACTAAAATGCATCGAAGATGCCTTTATCCATATGTTAATAAAAATTTATGATTTTCTAATAATAAGAATAGTATAATAAAGATAAAGAAGATACATAAAGAAAAAATTTTGGGAGGTTTTATAATGGTTAATCGTGAGAGAGTAGTAAAGGAATTTATGAAATATGTACAGATTGATAGCCTTACAAGAAAGGAAGGTAACTTTGCAAAATTCATAAAGGAAGAACTTGAAAAGCTTGGATTAGAAGTGATAGTTGATAGTGCAGGAGAAAAAATAGGATCGGATGCCAATAATATAATAGCTACTTTGAAGGGAGAAAAAAACGTAGAGCCTATTATGTTATGTTGTCATATGGATACTGTAACGCCTGGTGAAGGGATAAAACCAGTTATAAAGGATGATATAATTTATAGTGATGGAACTACTATTTTAGGCGGAGATAACAAAGCTGGTATAGCTGCAATAATAGAAGCTTTAAAGGTTATCGGTGAGGAAAACCTTTCCCACGGAGATATAGAAGTAGTATTTACTATTGCAGAAGAGGGAGGGCTTAATGGTTCTAAAAACCTTGATTACTCAAAGATAAAATCAAAGCTTGCCTTTGTTTTAGATAGCGGAGGAGAGCCAGGACAAATAATAATACAGGGACCAGCCCAAGATAAAATAGATGTTAAGATAAAAGGAAAGCCAGCCCATGCAGGAGTTTGCCCAGAGGAAGGTATAAGTGCTATTCAAGTTGCATCATCAGCTATAAATAGAATGAATCTTTTAAGAATTGATGAAGATACCACTGCAAATATAGGTATAATAAAGGGTGGCAAAGCTACTAATATTGTTTGTCCAGAGGTAGAAATAAAGGCAGAGGCTAGGAGCCTTAGTGATGAAAAATTAAACAAGCAAACATCACATATGGTAGAATGCTTTGAAGCAGCTGCAAAGGAATTTAATGCTGAGGTTGAAATAAAAACATCTAGGGCTTATGGGGCCTTCAAAATAGATGAAAATGATGAGATCGTTAAAATTGTAAAAAAGGCTTGTGAAAATATCGACCTAAAGCCATATACAGATTCAACTGGTGGAGGTAGTGATACAAATATATTAAATGTTAATGGGATAAAGGCTATTAATCTTGGTATAGGAGAAAAGAAGGCACATACTCTAGAAGAGCATTTGGCTATTAAAGATCTTGTAAATACTGTTAAGTTAGTACTAGAGATAATTAAATTAGTTTAATTTCCATGTGCCAGGTTTAAATCCCCCGACTTTCAGTCGGGTAGCTTTAGCAAACAGCGAAGCTGCATGATAGTGGTATAATAGTGTTGGGGTGATAAAAATGGTAGAATACAGAAGAAGTAGTCATACAATATATGACATAAAATATCATGTAATATGGGTAACAAAATATAGATATAAAATGTTAAGAGGAAAAATAGCAGAAAGATTGAGAGATTTGATAAGGCAAGGATGTGAAGCAAGAAAAATAACAATAGTACAAGGTAGCGTAGGAAAAGATCATGTACATTTGCTGATATCATGTCCAACAGATATAGCACCAAGCAAAATAGTTCAATATTTAAAAGGAAG
>NZ_FRAG01000011.1 GCF_900142245.1 Paramaledivibacter caminithermalis DSM 15212
TCCATCGCCTTTGATTTCCTCTACAACTGTATTCCATATCCATTCAATTTTTTCATTCTTAAATGCTTTATCTTGAATGGATTTAGCTGCCCTTAAGGTATCTCTTCTATGAACAACCTTAACCTTTCTAGCAAACTTTGTTAAATACATTGCTTCTTCAATGGCTGAATCACCACCGCCAATGACAAACACTTCAAGATCAGTGAAAAAGTCAGCATCACAAGTTGCACAGTAGGATACTCCCTTTCCAGTTAATTTTTCTTCTCCTGGCACTCCTATCTTTCTAGGTGTTGCTCCAGTAGCTATTATAACTGCTTTTCCACGATATTCTCCATTTTCGCATTTTACAACCTTAATCTTGTCACTAAAATCAACTGAAACTACAGCATCGTTTTTTCTTTCAGCACCAAATTCCTCTGCCTGCTCTACCATCCTTGCAATAAGACTCGGTCCTGTAGCTTCTCTGATTGAACCAGGGTAATTTGCTACTTCATTGGTAGTTACTATTTGTCCACCTGTCTTACCCTTTTCTAATATCAAGGTTTTCATTTTAGCACGGGCAGAATATAATCCTGCTGCTAGACCTGCTGGACCGCATCCAATTATCACAACATCGTATAAATTTTCCATGTTAAAACCTCCCTCATTTATTTATTAATTAATAATTAAGAATCAAATGTTAATATCATTTTTAAAATTTTCATATATAAAATATATAATTAATCTATAGGAATTTAATTAAATTGATCCATACTTTCAATGGCTCCATTAATTAAATGAAAATCTATCACTCTAAAGTCATCCAATATTTCTTCAGTCCACTTAGGAGTTTTCTTACAATCAATTAATTTTTTAGCAGCAACAATACTATCTTCAATTATGGAAAGTGATTCTAAATCTAGTTTGCCTTTATCAGTGCTTATTGCAATGGTCTTAAAAGGTGTCTCATTTGGTTTTACGCTCCCAGACAAGGGATGAGTTAAGAGTTTATGTCCTTGATGTATTTTATCTCTAACAAATTTTAATATATCTAAATAGCTATAATTTTCTAAATAGATTATATCCATTTTTTTATTATATTTATCATGCACTAAAACATTATTAGTTATTATTATTTTTTTCAAATTTTTCACCCCAAAAGTAATCTATACTTCTTCATAACCTGTCCAGTCAAACGTTTTCATTTTCTGTTCATTGTAAATCTTTCTAAATTCGAGCTCTATGTCCAAACGTTATAATCTTATCTAATCAATTAACATATTTTATTATTAGCTATAGCCTTTTTTCCAATGTTTTATGTAAATAAAAAAGGAGCAATGACAAATAGACACTTGCCAATTGCTCCTCTGTCTTATTACCTGAGAGATTCTTTTAAATCTTAGAATTTCTAAAATTTAAAATTGCTCCTACGGTGTCATATATATCATATGACTTTTCAGAGTACTGTCTAGGTACGGTCCTTTTGCCTGAGAACTTAATTGTAACAGGCATAGCTACAATTTATACCTTCGGCGGCCAACAATCTGGCTCTCTCCCGAACCCTTCATCCAGTAGTTCTTATTAAGTTTTAAAATAGATTAATAATAATCATTACTTTTTTCTATAATAATTATATAACATTGTCAAAAGTTTTACAATATTATTCTTTAGAAATTTTTAATTTTTTACCTGTCTTTTTCTGATATGAAATATATGGATAAAACTCCTCTACCTGTATGAGTTCCAATAGTACATCCAACATCGGTAATTACTATTTCTGATGGGCTAATTTCCTTTTCTATTAATTCCTTTAGTTTTGATAATCCTTGAGGGTTAGCTGCATGTCCTAAGCCAATCTTTGCTCCTTTTTTCAATCCCTTTTCCTTACAAATCTCAATTAATCTCTTATATAATTTTTTATTTCCCCTTACTTTATCCACTGGTTCAACCTTGCCATCAATAATCGCTAATATTGGTTTTACATTCAATAAAGTTCCCAAAGCCATTTTTCCTGTACTCAATCTTCCATTTTTATGTAAATATTTTAAAGTATCCACAGAAAACACCTGTTGCGCCCCATCTATCATTTGTTTTATTTTATGGAGAATTTCATCTAATGGTTTTTTATGCAAAGCCATTTTAGCTGCTTCTACAACAATCATACCACATCCATAGGCTAGGGATCTAGAATCAAAAACATAGATATTGCCCTTCCCCATTTCTTCCTTTGCTATCAAGGCTGACTGGTGTGTTCCACTAACCCCTCCAGATCCATTTATAATAATTATATTATCATATCCATCATCAAAGGCTTTTTTAATAGCTTTTTTGAACTCTATAGGAGTTACTTGAGAGGTTTGAGGTATTTCTTCATATTCTTCTAGCTTTCTATAAAACTCTTCAGGGGACAAATCAACCCTATCCCTAAATTCCTCTGTTCCAAACCTGATTGTCAAAGGCATAACCGAAATATCATATTTATCTGCAATATCTTTAGGAATATCAGACAAGCTGTCAGTAATGAATTTAATTTTATTCATAATCACACTCCCAATGTTTATTATTTAATATGGTTATCTTTTATAAAGGCTATGGCAATACATCCTGGTCCAGCATGAGTTCCTACTACTGCCCCCACCTTAGCTTCAATAATCTCTTTGATATCAAAATTACTTTCTAACTCTTTCCGTAATTCCATTAAAAACTCATAATTATCTGAATGAAATAATCCTACAGTTTTTTCTTCTAAGTTATAGTTATTCTCAAAAATCCAATTTATTACCCATTTTATTGCCTTTTTTTTACCTCTAACCTTATCATCATATATCAATTTCCCATCCTTCATAGTTAAAATAGGTTTTATATTTAAAAGCTTGCCAATTAAAGCTTGACTAGGTGTAAGTCTTCCACCTTTTTTTAGGTATTCAATATCCCCTATGATAAATTTACATTCTAAATTTTCTATCATGTAATACACTCTATCAATGATTTCTGATTTATGATATCCCTTTGCTGCCATTCTTGCAGCTTCAACTACTACAAGACCCTGAGAAAAGGTCACTAATTTTGAATCAATAACTGTTATTCTTTCCGATTGTAAATATTCCTTTGCATTTACAGCTGAATTATAGGTTCCGCTAAGGCAAGATGACATTAAAATAACAATTATTTCATCTCCATTCTTTGTCAGCTCCTCAAACACTTCTATAAATTCACCTGGGGTTATTTGAGAAGTAGTAGGAAGCTTTTTAGAATTTAATAGCTTTTTATAAAACTTCTCTTTCGTAATTTCTATTCCATCCTTATATGACCCATCTTCAAAATTGACTGTCAAAGGCATTACTTTTATATTCAATTCTTTAACAATTCCTTCTGGTATATCAGCAACACTATCTGTCAAAATCTTTATTGCCATTTAAATCACCTTTCAAAACTATATTATGTAAGCAGTTTCTCCATTTATCATATAATTCATATTTTTATTGTTTATATACTTTATACCATTAATTTCACCTATAAAAATAATACAACTTATTTTTTGATTTTACAAGAAGTATCACAGGATTAAACTTCCAAGTTTAATTATAGTACAAAGGCGTCTTGCAACGCTTTTAGTTGCAAGTTCCAAGTTGCAAGTATTAGAGTCATTCTTTTAGGTCTAAAAAACCTTAATTCCTGCTTATAAAATTTTACTGGTAATAGTTTGCATCTGCTCTCTGTTACTTGAATTTATTTAAAAATTAAAGTATCCAATTTTTTGCAAAAAAACTTAAATTTCTTAGAATAAAAAAGCAAAGAATTCTCTCTACAGGATTCTTTGCTGATTTAATCATTATTTTTTACTATAATCCATTACCGCTAAGGCAATATTAGATGAGTGATCAGCTATTCTCTCCAAATTGCTAATAATATCTAAAAATATTACACCAGAAGCTGGTACACACTGTTGCTTATTTAAGCGACCTATATGATTTGCTCTAAGGGTCTTCTCCATATGGTCTATTTCTCCTTCTCTTTCTATAACTCTTTGAGCAGTTTTAGTATTACCAGTCTTTAATGCTGTTAATGCCTCTTTATATGACTTAACTACTCTTTGGTGCATAAGCTTAAGTTCTTCTAATGCTTCATCGGAAAATTTTAATTTATTTTCTATTCTATATACTGCCAGCTCTGCTAGATTATCTGCGTGGTCCCCTACTCTTTCTATATCATTTATAGTATTGAATAATCCTTCAATGATTTCTCTTTGTTGACCAGAAATATCGGTATTGGACACCTTTAATAAATAGCTTGCTATTTCCTTTTCCATCTCATTTACTATTTTTTCTACCCTAAAGGTTTCCATAGCTAGTTTTTCATCTTTTTCAAAAAAACCTTCGATAGCACTGTTATAGGATTGCAATGCAACATTACCCATATGCAATACTTCCTTTATAACCTGACCAATGGCAATAGATGGAGTTTCTAATATTCTATCATCTATATATTTTATACCTTGAATTTCTTTTTCTTCATTTGAATCGTAAGGTATAACCTTATTGACAACATATACTAGTAATGAAGCAAAGGGTAGCAATAATACTGTATTTGCAATATTAAAAAATGTATGGGCATTAGCTAACTGTCTCTCTGGAATAGATGACATTTGAGTAACTGCCCATAGAGTAGGCTTGGCTAAGAATATAATAAATAAAACAGTTCCTATTACATTAAATAGTAAATGTACTAAAGCAGCTCTCTTGGCAGTTTTACTTGCTCCTACACTAGAAATCATGGCAGTAACACATGTCCCAATATTAGTTCCTAATAAAACTGGAAAAGCAGATTCAATAGGCAATAAGCCTTGACTAGCCAATGCAATGAGAATACCTGTTGTAGCACTACTACTTTGCAAAATCGCTGTTATCCCAAATCCAGTAAAAATTGCTAATGCTTTATCAAAAATATTATCATAGCCAAAGCTGGCAAGAAGATTAGTAAAGCCTTCATAATGTTCTAAGGGCTTTACAGCATGTTTCATCATATCCATACCTAAAAATAATATACCAAAACCTATAATAATTTCAGCAAAAGTTCGTATCTTTCTGTTTGAAGAAAATAACCATATTCCTACCCCTATCCCTACTGAAATAGGTGCAAGTTGCGTTAAGTTAATAGATACTAGTTGCGCTGTAATAGTTGTACCTATATTAGCTCCCATAATAACTCCAACAGCTTGAGTAAGCTTCATAACTCCAGCATTCACAAAGCCTACAACCATTACAGTAGTGGCACTACTACTTTGTACAATCATTGTTACAAGTGCTCCAACAATTACGGCCATTATGCGATTACTGGTTAGAATTTCAATAAATCTCTTCAGTTTATCCCCAGCAGACTTTTCTAGACCCGATGCCATAATATTCATTCCATAAAGAAATAAACCTAATCCTCCTATAAGTCCAAAAGCTATTGCCATACCAGAACCTTCCTTTCTAAAAATTACCATTCATATAATAAACACATTATAGATATTCCAGTAAAACAGTTAATTTATGCACATCAAAAATCCTTAAAAACTCTGGATATTTTGATATGCATAAATTAAGTTTTATTATGGAAATCTATATACATGATACAATATTCGACATTGGGTTATGTTAAATCTATGTTAAATGTTAAAACTAAGTTAATTTTTCCTTATTTCATATTTTGAAAATCAAGTTGCCTTAAAGCCTCATATACTACTATAGCAACAGAATTAGATAGATTAAGAGACCTAGCCTTTGCATCGTTAATCATAGGAATTTTTATTCTCTTATTCTTAAATCTTTCATGTATCTCATTAGGAAGTCCAGCAGTTTCCTTTCCAAATATTATAAAACACTCATCTTTATATTTTACATCTGTATAATTCTCACTTGCCTTTGTAGTAGATATATAAAAATCTCCATCAGAATATTTTGAGAAAAATTCTTGAGCATTTTCATATATATTTATATCTAATAAATGCCAATAATCTAATCCAGCCCTTTTTAAATATTTATTGTCTATAGAAAAGCCTAGAGGCTTTATTAAGTGCAATCTACTTCCAGTTATAGCACAGGTTCTGGCAATATTGCCAGTGTTTTGAGGTATTTCTGGTTGATAAAGTACTATGTTTATAGCCATGTTAATTACTCCTTTATAAATATACTTAAATCAATTTTTTCTCCATCACTATCCAAAGGTACACTTATTACTTGCATTTGATTTCCTGAAACCGATAGATTCTCTCCAGTCATTAAAGTAGGAGGGGTTATGTCAATTTCTACACCTATATTGAACAATAGTGTTGCGGAATTGCCTAAAATCATATTTCCAAGCTCTGATAATGCACTTTTTCCAATATCATCCAGATCTTTTATTTCCATACCTCCCATCATTTTTGATACAACCTTTAAAGCCATAGATTCATCAAAGCTTAACATTGCTTGTCCCTTAATATCACCTGTTATGCCTATTAAAATAACTATGTTATTAGCACTATAGGGAGATGTTTTCAAGGTTGGTTTGCCAACTTGAAAATTCAACTGAGTCATTTGAGTCAATATTTCTTTGCTTGCCTTAATAAATGGATTTATATATTCTGCCTTCAACTATATCCCTCCAATAATTATTATGCATTGTTTTAATTAAAAATGACCAAAGTTAAATAACCAGTTTTTAAAATACAATTAAATAGCTTAAGTCATAATTTTTCATATTTCAATTTTATGTGATTTCACTTAACATAATTAGACCATATGTCTAATCTTAGTGCATCATAACATATTATATCATAAAACCTTAAAATTCATATTATATATAGCTTAACTAATACAATAATCCTATATAAAATATAAAGCCGCAATCCAAAACTTGGAATTTTTGTTAAAATAATAAAATGAATATACTGAGAAAGTCTAAATTCCTCTCAGTATATTCATTACAAACTGAATAGAATAAAAGTTTATTATATAGATTTCCAATAGTAAAACTTAATTTATACATATCAAAATATCCAGAGCTTTTAAGGATTTTTGATGTGTATAAATTAACTGTTTTACTGGAATATCTATATAAAAGTATATATACAATTTTTTAATTTACTGATTTCCATGGATATTTTTAATCGATCCCTTATCCAGTACAATCTCAGTATTGTAGGCAGATAGACTAAATAATCTTTCTGCTTCCTCCAATGTAAGCCCCTTTAATTCCATATTCTCAGGTTTAGCTTCTCCAATACCAGCTTTATATGTCTGATACAAGTAATAAACAGCTTGAGGTAAGAAACCAAGAAGTCTAGCTCCAATTGTATCTACAGCTACGGGATCTGTTCCAGCAAGAATTAATCCTTTACTGTCTACTGACTTACCAGTTGAAGGACCTGTTCCTATCATGGCCTTATCAGCACTTACAATAGTTAGATCAATGGGTATTTTTTGAGCCATGGATACTATAAATCCATGTAAATCCTCATGTATTCCCAATTTTTTTTTAGGGAAGCCATGTATTTCTGCTGGTGGCCAGCCAAGAGCTATGTTTTTGATCCCCCCACTCATAGTAGCCTCTTCATGGTGCTTTAATTGAGTAAAAGAAATGAGTACATCCATGTTGTCAATTAGATTGTTTATTTGAATTTCCTTTATATAAGTATGCCCCAATGCCAAGGTAACATATGGTCCATAATTTAAATCTATAAATTCAACCTTCTCTTCCTTAATTATCTTATCATATCCTACCGAATTCATAACCGTAGGAGTTGGATCTCCTCCTGAGCCTGTTGCTATAATTATTTTTAGCGGTTTAAAATTCTTAATATATTTTATGAGCCTTTGCAAAGTACATGGTCCCACAACAGTACCGGTATAAGGAGGTTTATTTTTTACCCAATTAGGTGTTATTACAACTTTATCCCCTTCTTTAATGATTTCTTTCATTGGAAGCAAATCTAAAGCTTTAGTCAATGAATCTTCTTCTCTCAAATCCTTCATCATAGCCACAATGGGCTTGCTAACCCTTCTACATGTTCTCATACTTTCACCACCTAATATTTCTTGTAGTGATAGTATTTTGTATTAATGCTTTTTATATTCACCTAATTGTAGGAATACTAGATTTTGTGTTCATAAAATACATTTTAAGAAAATAATGTATTTTTTTCAATAAGATTCTTTTTTTATTTCTTCTATATGATATACTATTTCTTGAGGGCTCTCAGCTAAAATTTGAAATTAGGAGTGATGAACATATGAAAAAAGTAGTTTCACTTTTATTGATTTTCACACTAATAATTTCTTCAAATTTATTTGTATTTGCTGAGTATACAGCTACAGAAAGCAATGTTTACTATGAAATTGAAGAATTAGATGTTAGTAAAGATAGTATTAGAGGTCATTATGATTCCGCTAGCGAAAAAATGCTCATTATTGGTATAGACGAAGATGAGAGTAATTCCACTTTAGTGAATATAAAACAAAAAACATTCTATGTAGAAAAAGATGAAAATGGTAACGAAAGAAAGTTAACAACAAGCAAAGAAGATATGGAAAAAATAAGATATATTAAATCATTAGAAAACATAAGTACAAACTCTTTAAATAAAATAAATTCTTCTTCTATAACACCTTTCTCTGGAGGAGATCGTCTAACGTCAGAATATTACAAGTTGTCATTGGCTATTTATGCATGAGAAACCACTTTTTCTGATGGAGATAAGGGTTATACAGTAACTGGTAAGGCTAACTGGCAAAAACCAGGCTGGGGTTGGGAAGGAAAGAAACAACCCGCTATCTGAGATGATTGTATCTCATTTGGTTGGGGAGGAGACTATGACTTTTCTAAAGCAAAATTAGATACATTTTATAGTAACGATGACATGAACCCATCATGGGCTCCAAAGCGTGTTGTTAATGGAACAGCAAATTCTGCTATTGGATGGGCTTTTCCAGAATATGTAGAAATGAATCGTTTAAATATATGGGTAAAAGACGCTAATGCAAAAGTGTACCTTAAAAAACCTAAAGCACATTTTAAAGGAGGTACTACAAAAGTATTTTTCAATTATTGTCATACATATGAAACGTTCTCTGGTAGTTTTTCACTAGGGTATCAGACAGGTTATATTACCCCTCAAAGAATTTCGAAGGAATGGTCTGATCAAGTTTATATGACTATAAAAAAATAAACTTTCATTGACTTGTATCTAAGACAAAGACAATATTATTTAGTAAATACTGTCTTTGTCTTTAACTATAATTGTTTTGGAGTGATATTTTTGAAAAAATTATTTTTATATACTACTATTTTCTTAACTTTGGTAATTATATTATACAATCATGATACAATTGCATCTGATTATGTTAAAAGCGACATAGAAAAGAATCTAAATAAAAAAATAAATATTGAAGGTCATAAGTTTTATGATAATGAAAAATTTATATTTTTTACCAGTATGGATAAAAAACATGTTGGATATGCAATATATAAAAAAAATCTATTCAACAGATATTCAAAAGTAAGAACTTCCCTTAGTAATTATTTCTATTCTTCTAATGTTTTTACAGAACATATAGCTGATAAATATGTTACAACTATTTTTATTGGAGGTAAAAACCTAAGTAATAAGATATCATATTTTAAAATATTTATTCAAAATAAGGAAATCAAAGAATATGTTGATTCAAAGTTTTTCTTTCATCAATATAAATTCTCCTTCGATTCCATAAATCAAAACAAAAAATTTTTTGATATAAAATTTTATGATAAAGAAGGTAATGATATAACAGACGTATTGCATGAGCTATATACTAATCAATAAAAACATATTTATTTACAACCTAGCTAATAACTTCATAAACAGCGGTCTATGTATATCAATAGCTTTAACTGGACAAAGTTCTTGACAACAAAAGCATCTTATACAGCCTTCTAATTTTACATGGGGTTTGTTATTAATCATCTCTATAACCTTTGGTGGACAGCTTTGGGCACAATCACTACATCCAACACATTTGTCGTGCTTAAATAATGGCTTGGGCTGCATAAGTCCATTTATTATGTCCCTTAAAAACTTAGGTAGTTTACCTTCTAGTAAATCTAAGCTTCTTATTTCTGGAACTATAAAATCTTTGATTATAAAGCTTTCAATATCATCGCCCTTTATCTCTATGTCCTCGAGGCTACCGCTACATAAGCCCCTTTCTATACATCTTTCAATGGTGGGTACCTTTGTAGGCTTTATGCCTATTATGGACGTTGCTACTACGTCTAAATGATATGGGCTTGTAGAGGCTATAACTGCACCTATCCTTCTAGGTTTTCCACCACTTGGTCCCGCTCCTTCCATACCAACAATTCCATCCATAAAGGATAAAATAGGATTTGCTGCTAGGCATATGTCCACTAAGGCATTTGAAAAATCAACGTTTTTTTTCATTCTTACATGATATTCTGCTTTTTCTAACCCTGCAACTATGCCAAACATGTTTTTTACAGCACCTGTAAACATCATCATTCCATGGGTCTTTAATTTGGATACAGATATTACCTTATCTACTTCCTTTAAAACCTCTATAGCTGTTATTTTTTTTAAAATTAATCCATCTTCATTTTTAATATCTACTGAATTTGTATTATAATTGAGTTTAGCTCCCACTTCATTTGCTATTTCTTCAATACCGCAGGCTTTATACACCCCCTTCAATATACCTGCATTAAAGGGTCCTCCTGGACTATCTCCTATTACAACCTCGGCACCATGCTCAATAAGTGTTTTGGCTAATGCCTTTGTAAATACAGGGTGGGTGGTTGTTGCTTCCTCAGGTCTTTTTTTCATTAGTAAATTAAGCTTAAGTAAAACTCTATCCCCTGGATTGATATACTTCTCAACTCCACCTAGATTTTCAAAGCACTCATCTACTGCCTTTTTAACTAAACTATAGTCATAATCCTCGCATCTTACCAACGATACCTTTTCCATAAGCACATCTCCTTTGCTTTAGAGTCAAACCTCATAGGACAAGATCAAGTTTGAGATTAAGATTTAGAATTCAGGTCAAAACTATTCCGTCGATTAGTCATTTCCTATAGATAATAGCTTATATTAAAATTACAGCTATATCAAAAGCTTAATAACCCTAAATACTTGACCCTAATACTCAATCTTAGTCTTAATCTTAGTCTTAATCTCAATATTAATCTCAGTCTAAACTGCTTCCTCATAACATGCCTTCACACTTAATATAAAAAAGATTATTGCATATACAAGCATTACTAAAATCGAAAAAACTTCTACCTTTCCATTTAAAGCTATAGCTCTAAGTATTCTTGTGGAATGGGTAAGAGGTAAAAGTTCAATGAAGCTTCTAATAAGATAAGGCATCTTCCTTAATGAAAAAAAGGTTCCACATAAAAATGACATGGGATTTATAATAAAGCTGGTAAATCTATTCATATCATAATGTGTATTTATCATCATGGCAGCAAAAAAACCTAACCCTGCAAACAATAAACTATTTAAAAAACAAACAAATATGAATAGCAGGTTTATCTTGATGGCTATTCCAAAAACAAAAGCTGTTAATATTATAATAATAGCTGAGTACATACCTCTCAAGGCTCCAGATAATATATGCCCTAACGTCAATAAATACATGCTTATAGGTGCTATAAGATAATATTCAAAGCTTTTTTCATGTAGCCTTGATACACTTACACGCATAGATATGGCTCCAAAGCTTGAACGCATGGTTGTCAATGCAATAATTCCTGGTATAATATAGTACATATAATTGCTACCTTCTACAACTAGATTATCTCCTATCCCCCATCCAAATGCTACCATATATAACAAGGGAGATACAATTAAGGCACTCGTAATCTTCCAAAATCGTCTTTTAAAAAATACAAATTCCCTCCATAGAATTGTTAATACTTCCATTTATTTCACCATCCTATTTGCAAAGCTATAAAAAACATCCTCAAGGGTAGTATCCCTTATAGTGTATTTATCATTAATTTTACTGGCAAAGTCTTTAGCCAGTTCTAAAGTTTTAAAATACTTGAATTTAGTCTCCAATGAATTCTCAAAATATTCTACAGTAAACCTTCCTATCATTTCTATTAAATTCATAGGTGTATCACAATAGAATATTTTACCATCGTTCATAAGGGAGACTTTATCGCACAAATATTCAGCTTCTTCAATATAATGGGTTGTCATTAGAATAGTTTTTCCTGCACTATTCATTCTTTTCAGAATATCCCAAATTTCTCTCCTTGCCTTCAAGTCTATACCAACCGAAGGCTCGTCCAAAAAAATAATATTGGGATCATGTATCAGTGCCTTAGCAATCATTAGTTTTCTTTTCATTCCTCCTGATAAATGCTTACACACCCTATCCTTTACTCTTATTAAATTCATAGCTTCAAGCAGCTCACTTGTTCTTTTATTTATTAATTGTCGTTCCATTTTATAGAGCAATCCAGAGAATATTAAATTCTCTTTTACAGATAACTCCTTATCTAAGTTAATATGCTGAGGTACTACCCCTATTTTCTTCTTCAAACTATGATTATCTCTACTGACATCTTCTCCATCTATAACCATTCTTCCTTCATCGCTGTCAATTAGCCCTAAAAGCATTCTTATTAAGGTTGTTTTACCTGCTCCATTTGGTCCCAGCAATCCCATAAAAGTGGCATCAGGTATAATAAGGGATACATTATCCACTGCTTTTACGTCGTCATAGCTTTTACTAACAGATTTAATCTCTACCATACTATAACCCTTTCTCTACTTTAATCTATTAAGAACTTCAATAACTTCTGTTCCACTTACAAACTCCTTTGGATAAAAATAGCCATCCTTGAGTTTGAATATTTTATTATCTACTAAGGTTTGTACTATTCGCTTATTTTCTATTTCATTTAAATCCTTTATACTTATATGGACTTTTTTCTTTGATACATCCCCTAAAAGATATACCGCTTTAGCAAACTCATCCCTAGTTACATGTTTTTTGGGAAAAAACATTTCTACTCCATCAATATTAAAGCTATCAATATACCCAGATATTACAGCAGTTTCAATGAAGTCAAAGCTTTTATGCTCTAATGGAACATCTCCAAAAAAGCCATAAACATGCCCCTCATGTTCATCTTTATAATATCTAGAGCTTGGTAAAAATATTTGCTTATGAGCGTATCTTACCAAAACCTCAGCTAAAGCTTCCCGTGTAATGTTATCATTAGAATCAAAAGGAGTTATATTGTCAAAAATATCTGGATAAAAGATTCTGCACAGTTCTTTTATTCCCTTGATATATCTTATAGTTGGATGAAATACAAGCCTCTCATTAATAGTGTAAACACGCTGGTTTTGAACTGCCTTTATTTTATCAAAGTCTGGTCTTATAACTATAGAGTGAATATTTCCTCCTGAAAATGTTCCCCCTCTTTGGGATAAATAAATATCAATATTTCCTGAATTTTCCATTATTGCTTTCTTGCCAAAGTCTGCTATTGGAAGTCTTTTATCTATTTGAGCTGCATCCTTTGCTATATTAATTCCACCAGCTATTTTAATAGCCTCTGCTGCAAAGGAATTAGGTAATATCGTTTTATATTCTATCTCAGAGGTTTCTAAAAATACATTAACTTTATTGTCTATATTCTTAGTCGCTTCTTTAATCTCTTGAATTTGATGATTATAATTCTCTATTAATATCTTTGCAGTATTCTTTTTTCCCGTAAGCATCCCAAGTTTTTTTATATAGGATGAAAAATCCTTAAACTCAGTTGGATATAATGAAACAACATTGATGCCAGTCCTTCTTAATGTTTTGACGAAATTTGGGTTTTCTCTTTCAATAAATGGCGTAATAAGAACCAAATCTGGTTTTGCTGTTAAAATTTTTTCAGGTTCACCTTCGTAATCATAGGCTTCTTTATCAAGAACAGCAAGGGGATAGTTATCTGACTTGCTTACTCCTATTATTTCCTTGTCTAAATTTAAAGAAAAAAGGTTTTCGGTATGGGCTGGATAGAGAGATATAATCCTTTTAGCATAACTATTCATCTTTATTCTTACATTTGAATCATCTATAAAATCAACTAAATAATCACCAGTATCAAAAAAATCTAATCTATCAAGGCTTTTCTCTAAATAAGGTCGAAGGCTAAATAAAATTGTTAAAGTAAATATTGATATTATAATTAAAGTTCTTAGTTTTATATCTTTCATTTTGCTTTTCCTCCAAAGTAAAGACGTCTGATGACGCATTTTAGTTGCAAGTTGTAAGTTACAAGTTCCAAGTTTTAAGGTCATTCTTTTAGGTCTAAAAAACCTTAACTCCTGATTCTAAAATTTTTGTGGTAATAGTTTACATTTACTTTCTGTTATTTGAATTTACTTGAATTCAAACATGCAATTTTTTGCAAAAAAGTTTGAGTTCCTAAATTAAAAAGCGTCTTTTCGACGCTTTGTGTTATTTAACTTATACTACTAAAAGAACAATTATACCAAGAATTATTCTATAGTATGCAAAGGGTGTTAGCTTTCTTTTCTTTATATAGTTCATAAAAAAAGCAATAACTAAATATGCAACAATAAAGGAAACAAAGGTTCCTACTGCTAATATAAGCCATTCATAACTAGTAAAGTCCAAGCCCATTTTATATATTTTAAGAATTGCTGCTCCTATTAATGTAGGAATTGCTAAGAAGAAAGAAAATTCCGCAGCAACCTTTCTCGAAAATCCTATAAACAAACCTCCAATAATTGTTGAAGCTGAACGTGACATACCAGGAATGACAGCCATACACTGAGCTATTCCTACTATAAATGCCTGCTTATATGAAATATGCTTCTCAGACACAACCTTAGTCTTTTTTTGCCCCTTCTCTCCTAGAAGCAATAGAATAGCACCAAATATTAAAGCTATAGCTACTGTTGTTGGATTGAAAAAATGTTCATCAACATAATCATCAAACTTAAGCAATCCTAAAATAACGGCAGGTAAAACTCCAACAGCAACCTTCGTCCATAAAGAAAAGTATTCTATAAGCCTTCTTTTATCATCAAGTTTTGGGAATACTTTATCTTTAAAGTAAAGCATTACAGCTAGTATTGCTCCCACCTGAATAATAATAGCAAAGGAATTTGCAAAATCTCCTGTAAAATTTAAATACTTATTTGCAATGATTAAATGTCCTGTAGAAGAAACAGGTAAAAACTCTGTAAGTCCTTCTATTATGCCAAGAATAATTGCCTTAATTATCATTTCATACCTCCAAATAATATTTACTCTAGTCAGTTGCTAGGATTTTGTAAAATCCTTCAAGTTAAAAAATTAGAAGGAGTTTACTTTATAATTATATTTATTAAACCTAAATTTTACAACTAACAAAAATGTCACTATATTATTTATACAAGCTTCTTAAGGGCATTATAATTGGCTTTAATAGTCTTTTCTATATCTTCCATAGTATGGGAAGCTGAAATGAAAGATGCTTCAAACTGTGATGGAGCTAGATAAATTCCTTGTTTTAACATTTCTTCAAAATATTTATTATATTTGTTGATATCACTCTTTACTGCTGAGTCATAATCATAGACTTTTTCGCTGGTAAAATATGTGCAAAGCATTGAACCAACTCTATTTGAAACAGTTTGAATTCCAATTTTCTCAGAATTTTGCCTAAAGCCTTCCTCAAGTATCCTTGATTTTTCTTCTAATTCATCATATATCTTAGAATTATCCCTTAATATTCTTAAGGTAGTTAAGCCTGCAGTTACTGCTAAAGGGTTCCCTGACAATGTTCCTGCTTGATAAACGGGTCCAGCAGGAGATACTCTAGCCATTATATCTCTTCGTCCACCATAGGCTCCAACAGGAAGTCCTCCACCTATTATCTTTCCAAAGCATGTAATATCAGGATTGATATTGTAGAGACTGCTTGCACAGTTAAAGGCTACTCTAAAACCAGTCATTACTTCATCAAAAATAAGAAGTGCTCCATATTGTTTAGTAATATTCCTTAAAAAATCTATAAATTCTTGAGTTGCTGGAACTACACCCATATTACCTGCAACAGGCTCAATAATTACTCCTGCAATTCTATCACCATAATTTTCAAATATACTTTTCATTCCTTGAATATCATTATATTTTGCTGATATAGTATTTTTTACAATATCTGCTGGCACTCCAGGACTATCGGGAACACCATGGGTAAGAGCTCCTGACCCTGCTCTAACAAGTAAACTGTCTGAATGTCCATGATAGTTCCCTATAAATTTAACTATAAGGTCTCTTCCTGTATAAGCCCTAGCAAGTCTAAGGGCACTCATGGTTGCTTCTGTTCCTGAATTAACCATTCTAATCATTTCAACCGATGGAACTATCTCACATATCAATTTAGCAAGCTCAGTTTCCCTCTCTGTAGGAGCTCCAAAGCTTGTACCAGTTTCCAAAACTTTTCTAAGCTCCTCCATAACATCTTCATGACAATGCCCCAAAATCAATGGTCCCCATGAACCAACATAATCAATATATTCATTTCCATCTATGTCATAAATTTTCGATCCCTTTCCACTCTTTATAAATGGAGGATTTACCGAAACCGAGTTAAAGGCTCTTACAGGGCTGTTTACACCACCTGGAATATACTGCTTCGCCTCTTCAAAGGCTTTTTTAGATTTTAATAGGTTCATCTAACTCCCTCCTCAATATACAACTATTCTTCCAAAATCCATCTTGCTAAATCCTTAGCAAAATATGTGATTATTATATCGGCTCCCGCTCTCTTGATACTGGTTAACATTTCTTTTACAATTATTTTTTCATCTACTAACCCTGCTTTAGCTGCAGCTTTAATCATAGCATATTCTCCACTCACATTATAGGCTGCAATAGGAACATTGAAATTATCTTTGATTCTTCTTATGATATCCATATAGGATAATGCGGGCTTAATTATTACAATATCTGCACCTTCCATAATATCCAATTCAACTTCACGTATAGCCTCATCAGAATTACATGGATCCATTTGGTATGTTTTTCTATCACCAAACTGTGGCGCCGAATGGGCTGCTGCCCTGAATGGACCGTAAAATGCAGAAGCATATTTTGCACTATAGGACATAATTGGTATATTATGATACCTATTTTTATCTAAAATATTTCTTATAGCAGCCACTCTACCATCCATCATATCTGAAGGAGCAATGACATCTGCTCCAACCTTTGCATGGGATAAAGCTATTTTCGCTAAATATTCCAAAGTCGAATCATTATCCACCATTCCTTCTTCTATAATGCCGCAATGCCCATGATCTGTATATTGACACATACAAACATCAGTTACAACTAATATTTCCTTACTAATTTTTTTAATCTCTTTTATACCTCTTTGAACAATTCCATTTTCATTATAGGCTTCACTGCCAAATTCATCCTTTTTATTTGGCACACCAAATAATATTACAGACTTTATTCCTAATTCAATCAATTCCTCTATTTCTTCCCTCAGCATATCTACTGAAAAATGATAATTATTTGGTAAGGTAGGAATTTCCTCTTTGATATTTGTCCCTTCAACTAAAAAAATAGGATAAATTAAATCATTAACACTAAGCTGAGTCTCCCTAACAAGGCTTCTGATCTGCTCATTTGCCCTTAATCTTCTTGGTCTGTTTACTAGCATCACTCTACCTCCATCTATATAGATTTCCCATAGCAAAACTTAATTTATCCATATCAAAATATCCAGAGCTTTTAAGGATTTTTGATGTGTATAAATTAATTGTTTTACTGGAATATCTATAGCTTATAGATTTTAACTTGAATATTATCTTGACTTTACATTTTTCTTTGCTATTAAAGTTGAAAGATAATTGTTTTTAATACCCTTTCTTTTTTCTATATCTCTTTCTATAATTTCATCATCTAATCCCAGCCTTGAAACGAAAACTGATCCTTCTTTATGTCCACTAATTTCTAATTCATCTATTAATTCATCTATTTCTCCACTCGCCTTCATAAATACTATATTATTTATGTTATTAAGTATCTCTTCTAATTTTTTATCTCCCTTTTCATAGTAAACGGAAGGAACAATAGCTATAGTTTCTTCATTCTCTCCAAGTGGAACACCTACTTTGCTGGCTATAGCACAGAAGGATGTAATACCAGGTATTGTTTCTATGTCAATATCCTTTTCTTTTAATCTTTTAAATAAATATATATAAGTGCTATATACCATAGGATCTCCAAGGGTTAAAAAAGCAACCTTTTTACCATCGTTAACAAGTTTGTTTATAAAGTTTGAAATCTCATCATAGGATTTATTTAAAACTTCTACATCATAAGTCATTGGAAATTTTTTTTCTATAATTTCAATATTTTTGTTTAAATGAGGCTTAGCGATATTTAAAGCAGTGCTACCTTTCCCATCCTTGGTTTCAGGTGCAAGAATAATATCAACATCATTAAGTACTTTTTTTGCTTTAATAGTTAATAAATCTGGATCTCCAGGTCCAACGCCTATACCATAAAATTTACCCTTCATAATAAAGTCCCCCTAATCTATGTCATTATTGATAATTATTATAATTAACCCTTTACGTTAACAAATAAACTTTTCTGTTTTTACGATACCTTAGGGGTTTTTAATATTTCATTTGAGTGATTTTTATAAACCTGTTTTTCCCTTGAAATTCATATAAAAAACAGGTTTATTACATGAACGAAAAGGAAATATTAAACCCCCCCGCAATAGAAAATAACAAAATAAATTATAATTAGTTACTATAATAATTAACTATAGCATCCACTAATCCATCAATAGTATATTCCTTTGCTTCTATATCAACCTTAATATTAAGTTCCCTTGCTGTTTTAGCAGTTATAGGTCCTATAGCCGCTATACTTGCATCATTCAATAGATTTATATTATCTTCACCAAGTATCTTATAAAAATTCTTAACTGTAGAAGAACTGGTAAAGGTGATAATATCTATTTTACTATCCTTAAGCAGCTTAACAAGCTCTCCTTTTTTATACTCGGGAATAGTGGTTTTATAGACATGTATATTGTCCACCTTTGCCCCAAGCTTTAATAGCTCTTCTTCTAATACCCTGCGAGCTATGTCAGCTCTAGGTAAAAGAACACTATCTCCAGCTTCTATTTTATCCTTTAGTGCTTCTACTATGCTTTCAGCTCTATATTCATCAGGAATACACTCTACTACCAGTCCTAATTGATTTAATTTATTTGCAGTAGCAGGTCCAATTGCACATAATTTTGCATTTTTTAATAGCCTTATATCAAATCCTAGCTTTTTCATTCTATCAAAGAAGAATTTTACACCGTTTATACTTGTGAATATAATCCATTTATACTTTTCTATTTCACCTATAGCTTTATCTATTTTTGAATAGTCTTCCTTTGGAGTTATTTCTATCGTTGGAAATTCTATGGCTTCTCCACCTAAGCTCTCAATTTTTTTAGATAATTTACTGGCTTGAGAGCGAGTACGTGTTACTAAAACTCTTTTACCAAATAGTTTTTTCTTATCTACCCAGCTTAGAGCTTCTGATAGGTTAACTACCTCTCCTACAATAATTATGGCTGGGTTTTTAAAGTCTTTTTCCTTTATTTTTGCTGATATATTCTGTAGAGTTCCTACAAGCATCTCCTGCTCCATTGTAGTACCCTTCCTAATAACTGCTACGGGCCTTTTGGATGATTGACCGTGCTTTATAAGCTTTTTACATATGCTATCAATATTTTTAATTCCCATTAAAAATATAAGTGTTCCTTTTAGTTTTCCAAGTGCTTCAAATTCCAATGAAGATTCTTCCTTCATAGGGTCTTCATGTCCAGTGATAATATGAAATGCTGAACTAATATTTCTATGGGTAACTGGGATTCCTGCATAAGCAGGAACTGAAATGGCTGATGTTATTCCTGGAACAATCTCGAATTCAACATTATTTTTAGTAAGTAATAGGGCTTCTTCTCCACCTCGTCCGAATACAAAGGGATCTCCTCCCTTGAGTCTGGTGACAATATTACCTTCAAGGGCCTTTTCCAATATAAGCCTGCTTATCTCCTCTTGAGAATATGAATGGGCATTAGGTGCTTTGCCAACATAAATAATTTCTGCATCCTTTTTAGCATATTTTAAAAGCTTGGGATTAATCAATCTATCGTATAAAACAACATCTGCATTTTCAATACATTCTAGTCCTTTTAAAGTGATAAGCTTATAATCTCCTGGTCCAGCCCCTACTAAATAAACCTTCCCACCCATTTACTCACCATCCTCTAACAAATCTAAAATTTCTTTTCCACCTCTATTTAAAACTTCCTCAGCTATCTTTTTCCCTAGCTTTTCATAGTTTTGTAAATCATCCTCATCAAAAATTCTTATAATTCTATCTCCATTAACATCAGCAACTAAACCCACCATTTTGATCTTTTTATCCTCTATAAAAGCATGTGCCCCAATGGGAACATGACATCCCCCATTTAATATCTTCATAAAGGTTCTCTCGGCTTTAATAGCAATCTCGGTATATTCATGATTAATTTTAGATACTATGTTTTTTATAAATTCATCATTTTTTCTAGTTTCGATCCCTAATGCACCTTGTCCTACAGCAGGAACAATTTCATTGATATCAAAAAACATTGATATGTCACTTTTTAAACCTAATCTATTTAAACCAGCAGCTGCTAGAATTACGGCATCTAAATTCATCTCCTTTATTTTACTTATCCTAGTCTGAACATTCCCTCTAATAGGTACGATATTTATATCATTTCTAAGTCCTTTTAATTGTGCTCCCCTCCTTAAGCTGCTTGTTCCAATTATAGCTCCTTTTTTTAGCTCATCAAAACCACTACCATCTTTAGTTATGAGTATATCTCTAACATCTTCCCTCTTGGTTATTGCAGAAATCTCAAGATTTTCAGGAAATTTACTAGGTACGTCCTTCATGCTATGAACAGCAATATCTATCTCACCCTTTAATAATGCAGCTTCGATCTCCTTTACAAAAAGACCTTTACCTCCTATTTTATTTAATGTTTTATCAAGTATCTTATCTCCTATTGTCTTAATTTCCTTTATTCTAAAATTCAAATCTGGATAATGCTCTTTTAGTTCTTCTATCACAATATTAGTTTGAGTAAGAGCTAATTTACTCGCCCTGCTCCCTATTATTATTTCTTTTTTGGCCATTCATATCAACTCCTTGCAGCCTAGAACTATTAAAATATATATTGTATAATGCCTCTTTTAAGTCTTCAATTTCACCACTTAAATATCTATCAAATGTATCAGAATAAACTAAATCATAGAATATTCTTCTTCTCTTTTCTATATCATTAACTTCATTTTTTAATATTTCTCTTAATTCTCCTAGGATATCTAAATACTCTCCATATTCTTCAGGAAATAATTTTTCTAGCTCTTCTTTGATTTTTCTTGAGAGCATTGGACTTTTCCCATTAGTAGATATACTTAAATTCAAATGTCCTCTATTAATATTTGCTGGAACAATAAAATTGCCCGTTTCAGATCCATCTACTACATTCAAAAGGATATTTTTTTCCATACATTCCTTTAAGCAATCTTTATTTGCTTCTTCATCATTGGTGGCAGCATAAACTAAATAACTACTCTCTAAATCTCCATATATATAATTCCTTTGAATCCAACTAATTTTTCCTTCTTGATAGTACCTAAGAAACTTATCTGTAACAACAGGGCTTATAACCTCAATAACAGCACCATATTCAAGCAAAGTAGTTGCCTTCCTTTCAGCAACCTTGCCTCCACCAATTATCTTGCATTTTTTTCCTCTTATATCCAGCATAATTGGATAATACCTATCCATATATTTCACTCACCTTATTTATTAGCTTATCTACATCATTAAAAATCAAGCCTTGTTTTTCCTCTGGTCTTGATATTATTATTACAGGTATGCCCATCTGTTCTGCTGCTGCAAGTTTTTCATCGGTTCCTCCTATTTTGCCACTATCCTTTGTAACTAAAATCCTAATATCATACTTTCTAATTAATTCTTTATTCATTTCTTTAGTAAATGGTCCTTGCATTGCTATGATATTAGAAGGTTTAAATCCTAAATCTTCACATTTTTCTAAAACATCACTGGTTGGAAGCACTCTTGGATATAATCTTTTGGGAGATAATTTGCTAGTAAAAATATCTAAAGTTTTACTACCAGTAGTCAACAGTATATTTCCCTCTAGTCTGGCTAACATTTCAGCAGCTTCTTCATAATCTTTGGCCCATTTAATCATATAATCATATTTACTAAGACTGCTTTCCCTTCTTTGGTATCTAATGTATGAAATGTCTATTTCTTTACATGCCTTTGAAATATTATCACTAACTTTATCAGCATAGGGATGGGTTGCATCGATTGCAAGCTTAATTGAATTTTCTTTAATTAATTTTACCATTCCATCATAATCTAGCCTATTACTTATAATCCTAAGACCCTCTTCCTGTTTATAAAGAGATTTTCCATAATTAGTGGCAGTAGTAACTAATATATTAAATCCTTTATCCCTAAGCTTGTAAACTATATCCCTGCCGTCCTTGGTTCCACTTAAAACTAAAATCATTTAAAATATCCCCTTGGGGTTATCATTTTATCATTTAGCTTATATGTGTTTGTATTGCCTATAATAACCATGGTAAACATATCTATTTTATGCTTAAGCATATTTTCAAGATTTGTAATGAACACTTCTTCGCCTTCCCTTTTAGCATTTCTTACTATCCCAACAGGGGTTGTGGGTTTTCTATATTGCATAATTATTTCTCTAGCCTCTTCTATTTGTGTTACTCTACCTTTACTTCTCGGATTGTAAAGGGTAATTATGAAATCCCCCGCCGCCGCACAATCTATTCGTCTTTTTATAACCTCCCAATCAGTAAGGAGGTCACTTAAAGAGATTACTGCATAATCATGCATAAGAGGTGCTCCTAAGGATGCTGCCGCCGCATTTGCAGCAGTAATTCCTGGTACTACCTCTACTTCTATATCACTATTTCTTTTTGCTACTAGCTCTAGAATAACTCCAGCCATACCATAAACTCCTGGGTCTCCACTGCTTATTATGGAAACAACCTTACCCTTCTCTGCTTCATCTATCGTTATATCACATCGCTCTATTTCTTTTTTCATCCCAGAATTTATAACTTCTTTTCCCTCTGTAAGATCCTCTATTATATTTATATAGGTTTTATATCCAACTATAACATCAGATTCCTTAATAGCTCTTAAAGCCAATAAACTCATTTGCTCTCTATTTCCTGGTCCAATACCAACAACATATATTTTCCCATTATTATTCATTTTTTCACCCACCTATATCTTTTTTACAAGATGCATCCATAAGACCAAAAAGCTCCTTTGTTACTTTAGAATACAGCTCTCCCTGTCTGTCTTCTCCTGCTCTCTTCAGTTCATGTATAGGTCTTTTGAATAGCTTCTTAGCTAAACCCTTTGTAAATAATTCTATCTGCCTTAAATCTTTTTCTCCTAGATGTTCCAGTCTTGATAATAATCCTTCCAATTCTCTGTTAACTATCTCCTGACTATACTCTCCTAATCCTTTTATGATTGGAAACACAGGTAAACAGTTATACCAGTTTTCAAATTTTATACAATCTTCAATAATAATTTGGGAAGCCATCTTTGCTGCTTCTACTCTAGCCTTGAAATTTTCATCGGCTACACTTTTTAGTTCGTCAAGCTCATAAAGGGATACATTTTGAAAATCATTTATTTGAGGATCAACATCCCTGGGAAGGGCAATATCAATAATACAAAGCTGTTTATCAGCATTATAGCTATCCTTAAAAATATCTTTTTTAAGCACATAGTGGGGTGCACTTGTTGAGCTAATTATTATATCTACATAAGGAAGCATTTTATATCTATCCTTAAAATCAACTACACCTACTTTTTCATATCTTGTTGATAAATCAGTTGCATGTCCCTTTGTCCGATTTGTTACAAATATTTCCTCAACACCTCTGTAAATAAGGTTTTCTATTGCAATTCTACTCATTTTGCCTACGCCAATTACCAATACCTTTTTGCTTTGTAAATCCTCAAATTTTTTTTCTATAAATTTCACAGCTATAGTACTTATTGACAATGATTTTTCAGATATTTGTGTCTCTCTCTTTATTTTCTTAGCTGTTGTCACAGCTTCTAAAAATAGCTTATTCAATACCTTATCGGTTGCTTTTCTTTCTCTTGAATATTCATGGGCATTTCTGAACTGTCCTAAAATTTGATCTTCACCAATAACTAAGGAATCTAAACCAGCTGCCACATTAAACACATGTTTAACTGCATCATCAGAATATAATGTCATAAAATAACTAGCTACATTTTTTTCTTTTAAATTAAAAAAGTCTATATAAAAATTCTTAAGCTCATCTGTTCCCTTTTCAATATCCTTTGCTACTGCAACTATTTCACTTCTATTGCATGTTGATATAATTACAAATTCCTTTATATAGTGAGCTTTTTTTAAACTTTCATATGCCTTTTCTCTTTGACTTTCTGAAAACGAAACCGATTCTCTAACATGTATAGGGGTTTTTTTATGATTTAATCCAACTACTACGATATCCATTTACGCTCCACCTTCTTCTACAATAGCTATGGTAATACCATTGTACTTGGTTTTTTTTAGAATTAATCTTCCTTCATTTGAAGATAATATTGCAACTGGCTCAGCTACAGCTCCGACACCTATAGAGCTTTTTACAAAATCTGAAGTTTCAAAGTTCCTTTCTACATCTCTTATTTGTTCTCTATCAACTATTATTAAAGGAACCTTCAAATGATCAGCCGCAGCTATTATACCTTTTTCATTTCTTTTTACATCAACTGTTGCTATATGCTTTATGGATAATTGACTTTTATTTATTTTATTTAAGGAATCCATTATAGCCTCTATAATTTCTTCTTTAGATTTGTGACGTCTACATCCTATCCCTATAATAATATTACGAGGTCTTAAAATTACTGTATCTAGTCGATTTTTACAGATTTTTTTCTCATTAGTAATGTTTATGATTCCCTTGAATTTTTTAAGATTTTTATTGTCTTTTAGAATTGTAAAATTATCGGGAAGTTTTATTTTTAAGTTATTCTTGCTTATAATGCCTATTTTTTCGCCATTGACTATATGGGAAGTTACCTTTGTTGCATCTGTATAATTTTCAATACCATATCCCAGCTTCATCGCCAATGTATCTACAGCTAAGGTATCATTTACATCTGAAGCAGTTGTAATTACAGGATTACTATTTAGCTTATTAGCAATATCAAGTGCAAGCTCATTTGCTCCTCCAAGATGTCCAGACAATAAAGATATCACATTTCTACCCTTTTCATCCATTACAATAACGGCAGGATCCTTGGTTTTATTATTTAAATGGGGAGCAATAGCCCTAACAACAATACCAGTAGCCATTATGAATATTAAATGCTTATACTTTCCAAATATAGATGCAGTCAATTCCATTATCCCATTATTGATTTTTCTAATCCTCTCGCCTTTAATATCAAATCTTTTATTGACATATAAAACCGAATCATCATATTCCTTTAAAAGCCTTAGACCAAGCTCCATTCCACCTCTAGTCAGAGTTATTATAGCCTTATTCATTTTTAGCTTTTCTATATTCATGACTAAAGTTCTTGTCATATAATTTTGAAAGCTCATATTTATCACCTAAAAAATCACCAACTAGTATCTGGGCTGTTTTCTTTATTTCTGCTTTTTCAACCTTATCAGCTATATTTTCTAGGGTTCCCATAACAATTTTTTCATCCTTCCATGATGCTTTTTGAATTACTGCTATAGGAGTATCGGGTGAATAGCTGGTTAAAAGTCTATCGACTAACTTCTGTATCATATGGACAGAAAGGAAAAGACACATGGTCGCTCTATGCTTTGCTAGGGCTTCTATACTCTCTTTTTCTGGTACAGGTGTTCTGCCTTCCATTCTTGTCAGTATAATAGTTTGGGAAACCCCAGGCAATGTAAATTCCTTTTTGATTGAAGCTGCAGCTGCTAGAAAAGAACTCACTCCTGGTATTACTTCGTATTCAATTCCTTTTTCCTCTAATATATCCATCTGTTCTCTTATAGCTCCATATATACTTGGATCTCCTGTATGAACCCTAGCTATGAGCTTTCCTTTTTTAATACCCTTTTCCATCACCTCTATAACTTCATCCAGTGTCATAGAAGCACTATTATAAACTTCAGCTTCTTTTTTTCTTTTTTCAATTACTTCTTTATTGACTAATGAACCAGCATAGATTATTATGTCTGCCTCAGCTATTTTTTTTGCTCCTTTTAACGTAATCAACTCAGGATCTCCTGGTCCTGCTCCAATAAAATAAACCTTCATTTTTCCCTCTCTCCCTTCACCTTTACCTGTACCCTAACTTATCATGTTTCTTGCACTAATTATATAAATGGGATTTAATCCTTCCATTAATGTATATCTTCCTGCTTTTTTACCCTTAGCAGCAGTTATTGATGTAATATCTATGTCCATATACTCTAATTCCTGTAATATATTCAAAGATTCATATAATGTTTCAATAGTTATTGAGTTTATAACTATAATTCCGTTATCTGTTAGCTTTTTTTTGCAAAGCTTTAGTATTTCTCTAAGCTGTCCTCCACTACCCCCTATAAAGGCTCTGTCAAATGAATTTATACTATTTAAAATTTCTACAGCCTTACCATAAATCACTTCGATGTTGCCTACATCAAATTTATCTATATTTTGCTTAATAAGATGTATTCCGTCTATATTTCTTTCTATGGCAGTTACTTTACCATCACTGCAAATCAAAGCAGCCTCAATAGATACCGAACCTGTCCCTGCTCCTATATCCACCACATGAAAATCCTTTTTTAATCTCATTTTTGATATTGCAATAGCCCTGATTTCTTCCTTTGTCATAGGAACTTTTCCTCTTATAAACATACTATCTGGTATGCCAGGCGTACTATAATTCCATATTTTCATGATTCTCAATCACCACCACGCACATACTAAAGCCCTTCATTTTAACAATATTTTCAGGAGAATCAATGATAATCCTCTCATTGTCATAGGATAAATTCTCTCCAACAATCATAACTTTGTTTTTTATTCCTGAAGTAATCAAAATATCAGCAATTTTAGAGGGTGAGTTTTTATTGTCAGTAAGTAAGATAACACTGTTATACTTTTTTACCAAATTTATAATATCAAGCTCTCTACCATGAACACTGCCTACAAATGCTTTCTGCCATGTTTTTTTGAGCTTTCCCATAAGATACTGATAGGAACTGATTCCAGGAATAACCTCCATCTCTTTGGTTTTAAAATATTTTTTTAAATAATCCAACATACTGTAGAATCCTGTGTCACCCGACAGAAGCAATGATATTTTTTTTTCGTCCTTATTTTCCTTAATATACTGTATAATTTTCTTCAGTTTGCTATCTATATATATAAGTTCCTTATTTTCATCTTCGAAATCCTTTAAAATCCTTTTACCGCCAATCAGCACATCGCTTTCATCAATGATTCTTAAAGTGATTGGTAGAATATAATCCCTGTGCCCAGGACCCATACCTAATACATAAATCTTACTCATTTGAATTCCTCCAAAATATCCTTGGCTTTATCTCCTATAGATAAAAGTCCTTTCGCCATAGAAAACATTATAACTCCAATTTCAACCTCGCCATGGGTATAAGCTATGCACCTTTCTTCTGCTTTTTGACATAAAACACTATAGATTTTACCATAATTATATTCATGAATTATTTCAACTGCCGCCTCAGTAGTGACACATTCAAAAACCTTTTCTATCAATTCTTTAGATGCACCCTCTAGGGCTAAATTTGCTGCTATAATCTCTAATCTTCCATCTGCTACTCTGCTATGGGTATTAAATATACCTCCTGCAAGTTTAACCAGTTTACCGATATGTCCTATTAGTAATACTTTTTGAATTTTTTCTTCAATACATTTATCGAGCATAAATCCAATAAAATTACTTGTTTTTAATATGTTAGACTTATCTATATTAAAAAGCTTAACTGCATTTTCTTCTCCATAGTTACCTGGCACCAATACAGCTTTATCTAATCCATTTTGCACAGCCATTCTAAGCTCCATGGCAAGGGATTCTTTAAATGCCTCATCTGACATTGGCTCAACTATTCCACTGGTACCTAAAATAGATATACCTCCAAGTATACCTAGCTTAGGATTGAAGGTTTTTTTAGCAATAGCCTCACCCTCTGGTACCGTTATAGTAACCATAGCACCCTTATCTTTAGGTAGAACCTTTAAAATCTCAGATTGAATCATTTTTCGTGGAACTGGATTAATAGCTGGTTCTCCAACGGGAACATATAGACCTGGTTTTGTAACCTTACCTACGCCTTTACCTCCATTAATTATTATTTTAGGAGTATCGATTATCTCTACCCTAGCACCTATTAATATACCATGGGTAATATCAGGATCGTCACCAGCATCCTTCTTAATATAGCAAAATGCTGTTTGCCTCTTTTTTTCAATAACAGGCTCTATCACATCTAACGTTAAATACCAGCCCTTAGGAGTCTCTATTTTTATATAATCTATAATCTTATTATTGATTGCCATATAAGCAGCTGCTTTAGAAGCTGCAGCAGCACACGACCCCGTCGTATATCCATATTTCATTTTTTTACCGTCTTTTACAACATATTTATCAAGCATGATATTACCTCATTTCGTTAGCAACGAAGACGTCCGAAGTCGCTTCGTCAGATTAAGATTCTCTTTAGGGTAGGTCTTTTAAGTACAGGTTAAAATTAAGAATTACAATCATACTTTTCCTGCCTTTCCTTTAAGCTTAATCCTCACCTGCCTAAAGCTTTGACCCCAATTCTTAATCTCAATCTTAGTCTCACTCTTAATCTTAACCTCAACTATTACCACAACAAAAGCTATATCATATACATTACTGCATTAACTATTGCCGCAGCCACATTGCTTCCGCCTTTTCTTCCCCGTGTAACAATATAGGGGACATCAAGCTTTAAAAGTTCTTCCTTGGATTCAGCAGCTCCAACAAAGCCTACGGGAACCCCTATAACCAAAGAAGGATTCACATTGCCTTCCTTAATTTGCTTCATTAACTCAAAAAGAGCCGTTGGAGCATTTCCTATAACAAATATACCTTGGGGATTTTCCTTTATAGCTTTCCTCATTGCCACTATAGATCTTGTGATTCCTTCTTCCTTTGCCTTTAAAGCCACATCGGGATCAGAAACATAGTTTAAAACTTCTCCTCCAAACTCGGCTAATCTTCTCTTATTTATACCAGCCATTGCCATTTTAGTATCGGTATAGATATTCTTCCCTGCTTTAATCGCTTCTTTAGCCTTTTTTATAGCTTCATCACTTATGACTGTAATATCTGCGAAAGTAAAATCAGCAGTAGTATGTATGATTCGTTTAACTACCTTGCCAATTTCATGGGGAAAGGTTCTATCTCCTAATTCCTTAGTTATTATTTCAAAGCTTTTTTTTTCAATCTCATAGGGATTCTTAATATAGCTTTCCATAAAATCTCTCCTTTTTCCATTATTCAACTCTAACTCCACCCATTATCATGTTTGCGGTATATATCCTTGTATAATGATTATTAATTTTTCTTTTCTTTAAAATGAATTCAAGTTTTTCGATATCTGTAATTTTCTCATCATATAATATCCCCGTTACTGTACCGCTATGGGCTATATTAACCCCATAGGCATTTAGCTTTGTAGCTATATCTATTATCTCGTACAGCTTTGGCTTTTGTAATATTCTTTCATTAGCCATTGAACTAATGGTAGAAGCTTTACCTAGAAGCCTTTTATCCTTATTTTCACAAGCCAATGTAAAAATTTTATAAGCCTTCTCCAATTCTTTTTGGTTTTTTTGTCTTATATTTGAATAGTCATTTTTTCTAAATTCCTCAGTATTTATAATCCAATTAGGCTCTAAAATCAAAACCTTCATACTAAGATTCCAATCATAGTCCCGAACAATCCTCCCATTAATATGATCAAATAATGTCAATTTTTGAAATATAACACTATCTGTGGGTTCAATTTCACAACATAGCTTTCCTAATTCCTTAGGAGTTAATTTTTTGCCCAGTAGCTTAGTTACTGCCATTATTGTTGCTGCTATATCTGCAGTGCTACTGGCCATACCTTTAGCTATGGGTATATTGGATTTAATTTCCAGGGAAATATTTTTTGTATATTCTTCTGGTATTTGAAAATATTCAAAGGTTCTTCTAAGGGCCAATATGGCTTTTCTCTTATTTGTTTTTATTTCTGACCTTTTGTCTTGGGATACTGTAACCTCAGAATATATATCAATTGGAAGAGATATGAGCTTTTCTCCATCTCCTATTAGCCCTTGAATTAATTCTCCACAAGAAGCAGGACATGTTACTTTAATCTTCATATAATACCTCTCTTATTGCCTTAATCAACTCTGCATTGGACTCCTTGTCCTTTATAGCCACCCTGTAAAAAGAATTACTTAGATTTACGTAATTATCACATTTTCTAATTAAAATCTTTCTACAAATCAACCTATCTTTTAAATCTATATTTTCCTCAAGAACCTTAAAGAAAATATAATTGGCATGGGGCTTAAATACCTTTAACCCTCTAAGTTTTTTTAATTCACTATACATATTCTCTCTTTCAACCCTAAAGAACTCTTTGCTTTTCTTAATATATTCATAATCTTCAAATAAAACATCTCCACAAATTGCAGCAAAGCCGTTTATAGTCCAAGGTTCTTTTTTATTTATAATTCTTTTTTTTATATTTTTATTGGACAAAAGTCCATATCCAATTCTCAAACCAGGTATAGCAAAAAATTTAGTCAGTGCTCTTATGATAAATAAATTGTCAAAATCCGCTAAGCATCTTATTAAGCTATGCTCTTCTTCCTTATCTACAAATTCAATAAATGCTTCGTCAATCATTAAGCTTATACCTTTATTTTTACATTCAATCAATATTTCTACCAATGTATCTTTTTCAATTATTTGTCCCGTAGGATTATTGGGATTACATAATACTACTAAATCAATATCGTCCTCTAATTTTTCTAATAAATCATTCTTATCTATATTAAATCCATTGCTTTCATTTAATAAGTAATATATAACATCACTTTGGACATTTTTTAATGCTCGCTCATATTCTAGAAAGGTTGGTGCCAATAAAAGGGATTTTTTAGGCTTTATAGCCTCCACTATCTTAAAAATTATCTCTGTAGCCCCATTTCCTGGTATTACAAAATCTTCATCGATATTATTATATTTGGCTATGGCAGTTACTAAGTCTTTATAATCGGGATCAGGATAATTTTTTAAAGCTTCAATATTAGATATTATAGTAGCCTTAAGTTTATTTGGAATTCCAAGGGGATTAATATTTGCACTAAAGTCAATAATTTCCCCTTCACTTATTCCATACTTTTTTGCCACTTCATATATATTTCCCCCGTGCTTTATTGTCAATCTTATCGCTCCTTTATAAAAGCGACTAAAGTCGCTCTTAAGTTACAAGTTCCATGTTCCAAGTTGCAAATAAAAAAATTCATGGGTTAAATCTTTTAAGATTAAATCACTCTTTAAAGTTAATGTATTGGTTTAATTATAGCAGAATTCATTGAAATAACTAAGTTTTATGATTAATGTTGAGCATTAACTTTAACCCTAGGGGTTTTAATATTTCATTTGTTTCTAAATAACGAATTTTATAATTCCTAATAAACAAACTCCTAAAAACGATGTCATATACATTATGCTTATTGTTTTCTTTATGTCTTCAATTTCTATATTACGGAGCTTATCTCCAATAGTAGGCTTAAATACAGGTTTTCCGAAATATATATTTGTTCCTCCAAGCTGAATATTAAGAGCACCTGCAACAGCTGCCTCAGGATAGCCAGCATTTGGACTACTGTGATTTTTCCTATCCCTTAAGAATATTTTTAGAGAATTCTTTGTATCGTATCCTAAGAATAATGATGCCGCTATAATTAAAACTCCTGTTAATCTAGCAGGTATGAAGTTTGCTACATCGTCAATTTTTGCAGATGCCCAACCAAAATACCTATATTTGTCATTTTTATATCCAACCATGGAATCTAAGGTGTTTATAGCTTTGTATGCCATACCCAAGGGTGCTCCCCCTATAAAGGTATATAGTAAAGGGGCTATAATTCCATCGGATATGTTTTCGGCAATTGTTTCAACGGTGGCCCTCGTGATTTCATTCTGCTCTAAATTAGTTGTATCTCTTCCAACGATATATGATAATAATTTTCTTGCATCGGAAAGATTTCTTTCCTTTAAGGGATAATAAACCTTGATGCTTTCTTTAGCAAGACTTTTAGTAGCTAATATCTGAAAAATCATAAAAGCTTCAACAGCCTTTGAAAGACCAAAATTTAATGTCTTTATAAAAGCTAATAATGAAAAAGTTATGAAATATGTGCTAATTACAATCCCTACAGCTAATACTATCCCGCCTAATCTGAGGCTTTCATCCTCTTTAAATATTTTTCTTAAGAGTCCTTCAAATTTGCTAATACCCTTACCTATAAATATAATAGGATGGGGTATCCAATAGGGATCACCGAAGATTAAATCCAAAACATAACCTATAATAATAAGTTCCATATCTAATCACCATTGACAATTTCATATATTTTTTCCATGTTAATATTATCTCTAACTATCTTGGCAAGCTTCTTATATTCTCTTTCCTTAAAATCCTCAAAGCTCTCAATACTGCTTTCCAATTTTCCAAGTCCCTTTAATTCTCTTACTTTGTTTAAGATTTCCCTTGTAAAACCAATGTTATCAAAAACTCCATGTATATAAGTTCCGAATACATTACCCTTCTTATTGACTGCACCATCTAAAACCTCTACATAATCCTCTAGGCGTTTTGTAATTTTCAAAAAAGGTGAAGCATCATCTAAGAGCTTTGTTTGTCCCATGTGAATCTCATATCCCTTTATACTATGGGATTTTATCTTTTCTAGAATACCATTATTTATATTTAGAATTTCACCTTCAATTTGAGTTGTGGTCTTATTTTTTTCAAAAACTGTCTCTGTATTTAAAAGTCCCAGTCCATTTATTTCATCTATACCACTTTCAGTTCCATAGGGATCCTTTATCTTTCTGCCTAATATTTGGTAGCCCCCGCAAATACCTACTATCACCTTTCCTGCCCTATTCAGTCTTAGTATCTGTTCCTCAAGTCCAGAATTCCGCAAATATATTAAATCTTCGATGGTATTCTTAGAGCCTGGAATTATTAAAATATCAGGTTCTCCTATACTTTCTCCCCTCATAACATATCTCAAATTAACATCGGTCTGGGTTTCAAATACATTAAAATCTGTAAAATTAGACACATGAGGAAGGTATAAAACCTCTACATTTATTTCACCATTTTTCTTTTCTTTTCTTTGAAATCTCTCTGCAAGACTATCTTCATCTTCTATTTGAACATCCATATAAGGGATAACACCTAAAACTGGTATATCTATTAAGTCCTCTAACATTTTTATTCCGGGCTTTAATATTTCTACATCTCCTCTAAATTTATTTATTATTACCCCTTTGACCCTTTTTCGTTCTTCTTCTGTTAAAAGCATAATAGTACCATAAAGAGAAGCAAATACTCCACCTCTATCTATGTCTCCAATCAATACTACTGGAGAATCAGATATTTCTGCCATGCCCATATTTACTAAATCATTTTCCCTAAGATTAATTTCTGCTGGACTTCCTGCCCCTTCTAAAACTACTATGTCGTTATCTGATGATAGTTTTTCATAAGCATCTTTAATCAGTTCCTTTAACCTAGGCTTGAAGTTATGATAATCTATTGCAGAAAGATTATCATAAACCTTTCCATTCAAAATAACCTGGCACTTTTTGTCTGTAGTTGGTTTTAGCAGTATAGGATTCATCAAAACCGAAGGCTTTTGTCCACTGGCTTCTGCTTGAACCACTTGTGCTCTTCCCATCTCTAGCCCTTCATCTGTTATATAGGAATTCAATGCCATATTTTGAGATTTAAAAGGTGCAACCTTATATCCGTCTTCTTTAAATATCCTGCATAGTGCAGCAGTTAATATACTTTTACCAACGGAAGAACCCGTTCCCTGTAGCATTAGTGACTTATTTTTCAAATTTAACACTTCCTTTTTCCTTAAATATCTTGCAATTATTCACAAAATTCTTTGCTAATCTTTTGTTGGCATAGAAATGAATATGAGCATATGCTCCTAATGTATTATTCTTAACTAGTCCACATTGCCATGTATTTTGAAGCTCATTTCCCCTTATCTTATGGACTTTATAAGCATAGATTTCCTCTTTATTCCCATTTAAAGACGATCTGTGAAATTCATGGGCCTTAACTATATCAAAGCCATCGGAAATTGGACAGGCTCTATCTATATTTACATATACGTAGCCAAATCTTTGCAATCTCTTAGTCATTATGGCATCTTTATTAAATATCCCAACCATTTTAAATTTTTTATCTTCCAGAGTTGTAATGGAATTTGCTAAAAACATTAGTCCTCCACATTCTGCATATATAGGCATTCCTATAAGAGACGCTTTCTTAATCTCATTCCTTATCTCAACATTTTCTTCAAGTTCCTTGGCAAAGATCTCAGGAAAGCCCCCTCCTATATATAGCCCATGCAGGTTTTGTGGTAGGTGTTTGTCTTTCAAAGGACTAAAATACACTAGATTTGCTCCTAATTCCTCAAGAAGCTCTAAATTATCTTGATAGTAAAAGTTAAATGCCTTATCTAAGGCTACTCCTATATTTACAATTCTTTCTCTAGTAGGTTCTTTTTGATTTTTTTCTCCTAAATGACATGCTTCGTTTGCCAACCGTATTATCCCATCTATATCTAAGGTTTCTTCTACCATTTTTGCAAGTTCGTCTAGCTTTTTCTCCAAATCTTTAACTTCCACACTGGGAACTAAACCTAAATGTCTGCTTTCAAGCTTTATATTAAGATTTTTCTTTAGATATCCAAAGCATTTGATTCCAGTATCTTTTTCAATAGCTTTCTTCAGTAGTTCATAATGCTTTTCACCAGATACATTATTAACTATAACCCCCATAATATTTACATCTGTATCATAGAGCTTGTACCCTAAAGCCATGGCAGCTGCACTGGAAGACATCCCACTTCCGTCTATAACTAATATAACTGGAGCCTTTAATATTTTAGATAAATGGGCTGTACTTCCCATGTCCTTTTCAACTCCGAAGCCATCATACAGACCCATTACCCCTTCAATTATGGATATTGTCTTGTTATATGAATTCTTTGCAAACAACTCTACTAAAACTTCTTCCTCCAGCATCCAGCTATCAAGATTTCTGGATTTATTACCTGTTACAAAGCTGTGAAAGGCTGGATCGATATAATCAGGCCCAACCTTATAGGGCTGAATATCAAGTCCTCTTAAAGCTATCGCCCTCATTATACCTGTTGATATTGTAGTTTTACCTACACCGCTTTGGGTTCCTGCTATAACAACTCTCGGATAATTCATTAATATCACCTATTTCTTTATATCATTTAATAAATATATATAATCATGGACAAAGGTGCCCGTAGGGTGCATTTTGAGTTCCAAGTTCCATGTTCCAAGTTGCAAGTATCAGAGGCTTTCTAATAAGTTTTAAAAGAAAATAATTTGTACTAATATTTTACTGGTAATAGTTTCAATTTTCCTTCTAGCCTTCTATTTTACTTTGTTTTAGCTATGCAATTTCTTGCAAAAAAAGTTTGACTTCCTTAGCAATAAAAAAACTTGACACAAAAGAGGTCAAGTTAAAATATATATTATCATATATACTTCCCTTCCCTCCGAAGGTAGTTTTCACAAGGCTATCAAATAGAAGCCCATTGCAAAGTACGTATACTAATAGGCAGGTCTCCTGACTTGTGAGTCACTTTACTTTCAGCACCTTCCCCAAGCAATTATCTTGAGTGGTTTTTACTGATTTCATCATCACTTACAGTAGCGGGGGCTGTGGCGGATTTTCACCGTCTTCCCTTTTAAGTTTTAAAAACACCTACTAGCTATTATTTAATTATATATTCATTTTATCAAAATAACTATTAATTAACAACATATCATTCAACAAATTTCTACAAACGACTATGCTTTTTACTGGTTCATTCCTACAAGCACCAGAAAATTATCCATAATTTCCATCCTTGTTATGCCACAATTTTTTATTTTGAACTTCCAATATCCATCTATACTTCCTAGAAGCTGCTGTGTTAAAATACTCCTAATAACACCCGAGTGGGATACTATAAGTATTTTACCTTCTTTATGTTCATTAATAATCCTACCAAAAGCCTTATTTACTCTTTTATGCATCTTAAGCAAACTTTCTCCTTCAGGTATTTTAAAGTTGATAAAATCTTCTTGCCATTTTTTTATCTCTTGTGGAAAATCTCTGCAAATCTCATGGTATGTAAGACCTTCCCAAGCCCCAAAATTTAATTCCCTTAGTGCAGTTTCCTTTATAATTGTTTTTCGATGAAGTCTATTAATAATAGCAGCAGTCTTAAAACATCTGTCTAAATCACTGCTTATTATAAGATCTATGGCTTCATCTGCTAATTTTTCACTCACTCTTTCAGCCTGTCTTAATCCCTTTTCCGTCAGAGAAGAATTTGTCCATCCACAATACATATTGTTCCTATTCATCTCTGACTCTCCATGTCTTACAAAAATTATCTCTAGCATAAATCGATCTCCTGACTATGTTATATAAGTTATAATGCTATATGCATTTTTCACCATCTAAACAAAATATTAATAAACAAGAGATAGACTACTTCAGATAATTCACATAATGCTCCTAAAGTATCTCCTGTCATACCATCTATTTTATTGGTTATATGTTTAACATACCATACAGTAAATCCAAGCAGTAATCCAATAACAGGAATTATTTTAGGAAGTATCAAGGCAGGTATTATTGCAATAATTAAGGCTGTTATAAATTGTGTTGTGTTTGCTTTTCCAATAAAAAGATTACCCATTCCTTGTTTCCTTGCAGGTTTAGCTAATCTAGCAGCAAGCACCATGTCTAACCTTGAAAATATTGGCATCAAAAGTAAAATTCCATAGGAATCTATTACTTTAAGGCTACTTATTAATGCAATCTTAAAAATCAAAAGTGAAAATAAAGCTAAGGCTCCATTTGTTCCTAGCCTACTGTCCTTCATAATCTCTAGAATTTTATCCTTGGGTCTATTACTATATATACCATCAAAGGTATCTGCTAATCCATCTAGGTGTAAGCCTCCTGTAATAAATATTTCTATAATAACAGCAAATATAGCTCCTAGCAGTTTACCAGATAGCTTTACTCCTATATAATAAGCAGCAACTATAAACATACCTATAACTAATCCCACAAGAGGAAAATATATAATTCCTTTGAAAAAATCGTCTTCATCAACTTTCAAATTAACATTTATCGGTATCCTCGTTAGAAATTGAAGTAAAACAATAAATCTTTTCATACAAATTTTCTCCTCTATTTTATCTTTACTGGTATCCCAGATACTGTAAAATACACCTCATCGGCTTTACTTGCTATAAATTGATTAATTCTGCCAGCTATATCTCTAAAAATTCTAGACAACCTATTTTCAGGTACTATTCCCATACCTAGTTCATTTGTAACTAAAATACAATTTAATTTTATATCCCTTACAATTTTTATTAGAAGCTCTACTTGCTCTTTAATTTCTTTTTCTATTTCGTCAATCTTTTTTCTAGTAATAACATCCCAATCAATTTCATGATTATCAAACATTAAATTTGTTACTAAAATAGTAACACAATCTAGTAATATAGTATCATGTTCCTGGGATATTTTCTCAATATGCTTATATATATCTTTATAAATTTCAAAGGTAGTCCAGCTCCTTGGTCTAGATTCCCTATGTTTTTTTATCCTGTCCTTCATTCCTTCATCAAAGGGTATAGCTGTTGCTATGTATGCTATCTTATTACTTAAATCAGCCGCTAGTTTTTCCGCAAAGGAGCTTTTCCCACTTCTTGCTCCCCCAGTTATTAGGATAATTTTAGAATTTTCATTGGCTATTTTACATATTTTTTTATTCTTCATAATTTTTTCCTCCATATGTTTTTCAGAATAAAGGCGTCTTGCGACGCATTTCGAGTTGCAAGTTCCAAGTTCCAAGTTGCAAGTACTAGGGTCTTTCTAATAAGTTTTAAAAGAAAACAATTTATACCAATATTTTACTAGCAATAGTTTTAATTTTTCTTCTAATACTCTATTTTTACTATGCAGTTTCCTGCAAAAAGTTTGATTCCTTTAGAAATAAAAAAATAATGTCCTAACATTAGGACATCTCTATTATATAAATGAAATGTTATAAAATCAATGATCATTTTACTTTAACAGCTGTGCCATATACTAACAGCTCAGCTGCCCCCTGCATTATAGCCGATGTAGCAAATCTTATATTAATAATGGCATTAGCTCCTTTATCTCTAGCATCTTCAATCATTCGATCAATAGCAATTTGCCTAGCTTCCTCCAACATCTTTGTATATTCTCTAATTTCTCCACCAACTATGGTTTTTAAGCCTGCTAATATGTCATTTCCTATATGCTTTGATTGAATTGTACTTCCTTTAACCAAGCCACATGCTTCAACGATTTCTTTACCAGGTATCTCATTAGTATTTACTAGAATCATCTTAGCAACTTTCTCCTTTCTTAATAAATATTATTAATCACCTACAGCCTTTTTTTGTTTTTTATATTGTTCCCTTGCTATACTCCATTGCTCCCTAGCCTTTAATTCTATATGTCTTTTTTTCTTTATCTGTGGATTACTTAGGGTTTTATCAAACCACATTATAGCTTCACTGTATTTTCCTATCCGCCTATTTAGCTCTCCCAATAGATAAAGTGTTGCTATTTCATCATATTCATCATTATTTACTCTTTCCCCAGTATAGGCTTTCTCAAAGAAATTAACTGTAAATTCAGTAAACTTTCTCTCTAGCTCAGCATTTTTTTTGTATCTATAAAACCATGATAGTCTCAAACTTATTTTCCCCAACACACTATCTTTTACACCTAGTATATTACAGCATACCAATGCTAATTTATAAGCTTCGATAGCTTCATCAAGGTTTCTTCTTCCTCCATAGCTTCTAGGATACCATTTTGCAGTTATTAATTTTACAATTTTTTCCTTGTCTTCAGAGTTTAGTTTTGTAAATTCTCCTTCTAAAGCTGCATACCCACAGCGGTGACATATAAAAACTCCATAAAACAAAGGATTTTCACCTTCATAATATGGGCAAAAATCCGAATCTCTTCTTGCCATCCTTATAGCCGATGTCCTCACTTTTTTAGTTTTAAATGAATTATTACATACAGGGCATTGAACACTTTTTTCATATAGAATTTCTAAAGCTTCATTCATTGCAAACACCTCTACAGTTAATTATTTATATCTAAATCATTTTTACTATCATCATTATTAAAACTATTATTATCTATATCATTATCTTGTTCAATAGGCTTTTTTAACCCTTTTTTTATAATTTCCTTACTTGGTCTATAATAATCTTTAGATATTAACTTTTTCTCTACAAATTTTCCGTTTTCATATATAAGCATGTATGAAGAAACCTTATATCCGTCCCTTCCTTTTTCCTCTATTACTTCTTCTCCTTCAAACATATTTTCATCAAAAATTATCTCGGTATCTCTTTTTATAACCCTATCTATTCTACTTGTCAATTTTATTTCTCTATCTAATTTTTTCTCACCATAAATATTAACGGTTATTTTATTGTCCTTTATAAATGATTCTATATATATTGGAGCTGTTGAAGTGTTTTTAAACTTGAAATCTAACACTCCGTATGATACTGTGGCATCTAATCCTATTGGAACATAGCTAGAAGGAATAGTATGATTAGTTCTTTCTACAACCTCAAGCTGACTATATAAAACACTATTATATAAGGTACTTGAAACTTGGCAAATCCCTCCTCCTACACCATCAACAAGCTTCCCTTTAAAAATCACTGGTGCAACTTTATATCCATTTTTTATGGTCCTAGGTCCAACAACATCATTGAAAGAAAAAATTTCCCCAGGTAAGAGTACCGTTCCATTAACTGATTTAGAAGCCAAATCTACATTATAACTTCTACCTACCTTACTCTTATTAAATTTTGTCGTATAAGAACCTAAAAGGTTCTGTATTTTACTAAGAATCTCTACAGTATATTTAGGAGTTATGGTTTCCACAACGAGTTTGACTTCATTCACATCATATATATTGCTATTTAAAAGTGCTTCAGATATTATTTCGGCTGTTTTTTCTTTATTTAGTTTTAAACCTAAAGTTTCTTCAGTAATCACGAATTCCCCATCAACCCTTTTTATGGATGCATCTACAGATGGTTGATTTATATCTTTTTCAATAATATTTAACAAATCATTTATTTTATTTATATCCAAGGATGCCTTTATTTGAATATTATGTGATTCATTCTGAAGATTAAGCATTGTATGTACTCTATTTATAAAACTTCCACGTCTTCCTATTAGATAGGCATCATTTACTGCCTGTAAAAAATCGTACTTTAAGCCTAAATCTTTAGAATTGAACTCCCAAGATTCTTCTTTATATTTTAATATCAATTTATTATTATCTAGGATACTATTTAGGTTTTTTTTAATTTTTTTGTTAGCATCAACTACATTCAGTCCACTAATATCAATATTTTCTACATAGATTCCATTATAAATAGAATCCTTGTAGATGAGCATAAGAGAGACTAGTCCAGATATACTTGTAAATAAAATAAATGCAATAACAGCAATTACTATGGTCTGAATTTTTTTTTTCTTTTTGTTCTTCGATTCATTTTTATTAATTGTCATAAAGACCTCCACAATATTAAAGTATGTTTTGATAATAACAGCGTCTTAGACACTTTTAAATTGAAGGTTTTGATGTCTAATTCTAATTTTTTTAAAGCAATTTAATAATTATCATCAACCTTAACATATAATATTAACTTTACCTACTTATTATACCAACCATAAATCTTCTATAAATAATATATTCTATTTCCAAAATATTTCTATATTATCACCGTCTTTAAGAATATCGGTATAATTAGCCCGATTGCCATTTAATCTTAATTCTAATATTCCCTTTGGATTTTTCAAATCGAAATCTATATGATTAAATATTTCAACAAAAATAGTATTTTTATCTTTATTTTCTAATTCAATATCCTTTCCGTTTACATTAACCTTAATATATTCCGATTTATTTTTCTTCTGTTCTTCACAAATTTCTTCAATGACAGTATTATTTTTTTCCTCCAAGCCCTCAGTTCTAATAACATCGCCATCTTTTAGTATGTAATTTTCATCCACTAAAATATCATTTACAAAAAACTTATTTTTATCTTTTTTAATATTATTAATTTCTAGTATTTCTTTAATACTTCTGATTCTTTCAATCCTTACATTGTCATTGTTTTTTAATATATAACTTTCATGACTATTCTGCCCATTTACTTTTACATCTCTTATTAGCTCTATTTCCTTATCATCCAATAAAACTTTTTCACCAAAATTAACAAGATCCTTTATTTTAATTACGGGTTCTTTGCCAGGTGTTGCCTCTTCAATAAAGATATGGTCATCATTCTTTAACTTTTTATCTAAGCTGGCTATTTTACCATTAACGTAAATCTTGGCTGATTCTCCATAACTACCATGAAATACTTTTTTATCTCCATTTATCATGATAGAAATTGATTTACCCTTTTTCGCTATTAGCTTCCTTGCACTAAATCCTACTAATAACAATGCGTCAGAAACGGATAATTCCTTTGAATTAAATAATCTAACAGGTTTTTCGTTTACTGTGACATTTAAAAAATCCAAATCCTTGTCTTTAAAAGTTGTATACCCTATACCTAGTGGTGTTATATATTCTGGCCCATTCAATTTTTGACACACAAATTCGAGTTTCTCTAAGGTCTCAATGCCCTTTATGACTACACGTTCCTTTGGAAGCTCAAGCCTTTCCGATAGATAATCTCTTAATTTAGGAATTTGACTACCTCCACCGATACAAAATACCGCACTGGGAGGTTTTCCATTATATTCTACTATTTTTTCAGCTATTTCTTCACTAAGTTCCTTTATTACCTTATCAATCTTTGAAATAATTTCATCTGTTGATAAATTATATTCTATACCAACAACATCATTGAATGTATGATTATTTTCATTACCCAGTTCTATTTTAAGTTTTTCAGCAGTAATAAAATCTAATAAAAAGGCTTGTGCAAGTGCTTCTGTTATTTCATCACCTGCAAATGAAACCATTGCATAGGAGGAAATGGTTCCATTTTTAGTAATAGCAATATCCGATGTTCCTGCTCCAATATCTACAAGAGCCAAATTTAGTAATCTAAACTTTTGAGGAATTGCAATATTTATTGCAGCTATCGGTTCAAGGGTTAAGTTTATAACCTCAAGTCCAATATTATGGACAACCGTATATAAACTATCTACTACAACATGGGGTAAAAAAGTAGCCAATACTTCTGCTCCAATTTTTTTACCTCTATGACCTTTAAGGTTGCCAATAATACTACCATCCAAATAATAATTCACAACAGTATAACCAACACAATAGTATCTTGATTCTCTATCATTACATTCGCTTTCTAATTGTTCTTGAGCCATTTGTATTCCATGTAGTTCTAGACTATTTATAATAGATTTGTCTATCATCACAGTAGAATCCACTTCATTTTCTACAAAAGTCTTCTGTGTTTTTAAAGCTCTACCTGCAGCTGCAATAGCCACATACTTAAGCTTTTCTCCATTTCTTTCCTCCAGCTTTTCCTTTACTTCTTTTGCAACTTCAGTTACTTTTTCTACATCATGTATTTGCCCATCATACATTGATCTATCAGGATGTTCCAATATTTCATAGTCAATTACCTTATAAACATCATCTTCCATTTTAGCAAGTATACCTACAACATTCCTTGTTCCTATATCGAGAGAAAAAATAACGTCTTCCATTATGTTCCCTCCTTCGACATTATTCTTAATCTTTTGTATAATATTCACTAAACAAGCACAGGATTAAATCTGTCCCATACACCATTATACGACAAATAATTGGTTTAGTATATATAAAATTTAACCTCGGTTTAACACATCTTCCATTAATTTCAATACATTTCTAATAAATTGACAATATTTCTTAACTAGAGACTATATTCTTATCCTTATATTTACATATTTCTAGTAAAGGACATCTATAACATTCTGGCTTACGAGCCTTGCATATCCTTCTTCCATGCCATATCAACAGGTGATGAGCCTTACTCCACATTTCTTTAGGTATAGCCTTCATAAGCTGTTTTTCAGTTTCTAAAGGGTTTTTAGACTTTACAATACCAATTCTATTAGATACCCTAAATACATGTGTATCTACAGCAATAGCTGGCTCATTAAAGGCATTTGCCAAAACAACATTAGCTGTCTTTCTTCCTACTCCATATAAACTAGTTAAATCTTCAAGATTTTTTGGCACTTTTCCTTTATATTTTTCAGCTAACAATCTGCAAGTTCTTATTATATTATTAGCCTTACTTTTATGTAAGCCTATGGTCTTAATTTTCCCTTGCAATTCTTCTACTGTTAATGTTAGAAAAGCTTCTAAGTCTGGATATTCTACAAACAAGGTTTCAGTAACCTGATTAACTTTTATATCTGTTGTTTGAGCTGATAAAATCGTTGCTATTAGCAGCTGAAACGGCGTCTTATATCTTAATTCACAATCAGCATTAGGATATGTTGTATTCAGTATATCAATAGCTCTTAGCTTTTCTTTTTTATTCAACCTATCACCTCATATAGCTATAATTTTAAAGTAGCTAATTTTATAATATATCAAATTCACAATTAATAATCTCGACTCTACCGTCATTTTCAATAAATTTTACTACATTATTAATTATTTGATTTGCGTGTTTTGTGGAAGTAGTTACACAAGCAAAACCAATTACTCCTCTTCTCCATATATCATTTAAATCTACCTCTGCTATTGATACATTAAATCTAGATTGTATTCTTTTTATTAGACTCTTGATTACATGTCTTTTTTCCTTTAATGAATTAACTTCAAATATAATCAGTTCAATCTCACAGCTTCCAATAACCATTTTAATCCTCTTTCATCAATTTTTATAGTACATGAACAAATATTAAGCTAACCCGTTGTATTAATTCCTGTCGCGGGGGTTTTAATATTTCCTTTTCGTTCATGCAATAAACCCGTTTTTTTTATGTTATTTTGAAGGAAAAAACAGGTTTATAAAAATCACTCAAATGAAATATTAAAACCCACTAAGATATCTCAAAAAAGAAAATTTTATTTTCTAGCTTGGTGGATTAAGTTAATTTCGTATAATTACAATTATATAACAAAAAAAATTCTCCTTCAACGTAACAAGAAATTTATTTATTTTAGAAATTTTATCTTAAAACAATAAAAAAATCCATGGAATTCACTAAAGTGGCCCCATGGATTTTTATAATATTATATTTTAACCTTATTTAAGTATATTCATTTCTTTCCCAACTTTTTCAAAGGCTTTTACTGCTCTATCAAGCTGTTCCTGTGTATGTCCTGCAGTTACCATACACCTTACTCTACCTGTTCCCTTAGGTACTGTTGGGAATACTATTCCAGATACAAACACTCCATTTTCAAAGAGTTTTCTAGAAAATTCCATAGTTTTAGCTTCATCACCAATTATAACTGGTGTTATTGGCGTTTGACTATTTCCAGTATTAAAACCTAGCTTACCTAATTTTTCTTTAAAATATTTAGCATTTGCCCAAAGCTTATCTGTATATTCACTGGATTCCATAAGCATCTTTACAGCTTCAATAATAGCACCTACCGCAGCTGGTGGCAAGGAAGTACTGAATAATAAAGGTCTGCCTCTATGACTTAACCATTCTTGCATAGTTTTACTTCCCGCAACATATCCCCCGATAACACCTATTGCCTTAGATAAAGTACCTATACTAAAGTCTACTCTTCCATGTAATCCAAAGTGATCTACTGTTCCACGGCCATTCTCACCTAAAACACCTGACCCATGGGCATCATCAACATATGTCATGGCTTCATACTTTTCTGCCAGATTAACAATTTCAGGTAAATTTGCTATATCTCCATCCATACTGAAAACTCCATCGGTGATAATAAGAATATTTCTATAGTTATCCCTATTATCCTTTAGTACTTTTTCTAAGCTATCCATATCATTATGTTTATAAATAGTCTTATTAGCCTTTGAAAGTCTAGCTCCGTCTATGATGCTTGCATGATTCAATTCATCGGATATAATTAAATCTCCTTTTTCTGTGATGGCTTGAATAGTTCCTGCATTACAATTAAATCCAGACTGAAAGGTCATAACCGCTTCTTCTCTTTTAAATTCAGCTAAAACTTCTTCTAATTCTTCATGAAGATCCATATTCCCAACTATAGTTCTAACCGCACCTGCTCCTACACCGTACTTTTCTACAGCATCCACTGCAGCTTTCTTTAGCCTTGGATGATTTGCAAAGCCAAGGTAATTGTTTGAAGACAAGTTTATAACTTTTTTCCCGTTCAAAATTACCTCTGCTTCATTTGCACCTTCTAGAATTGGAAGCTTTCTATAAACTCCTTGGTCCTTTAAATCTTGAATTTTTTCTTTTAAATAATTTAATTCATGCACATTTGCCATTTAAAAACCTCCTCTTTTTTAAATGAATAATAATTTAGTTTAAATCGTTGCACAAGTGTATATCACAGAAATATTTATATGATATCCAAACAATAATTATATAAACCGTAATTAACAAAAAGAAATATTAAAACTCCCTTAGGTAGAATCTATCTTGGTGAGTTGTTAAATTGTGTCTATATTAAGCTTCTTTCTTAGTTTTTCTAACATATCTATTGTCATTGTCTCAAGATTATACTTTGGTTTCCATCCCCATTCACTTTGGGCAGCACTATGATCTAGTGAATTAGGCCATGACTCAGCAATTTTTTGCTTAACAGGGTCAACTTCATATCTCATAGTAAATTCTGGTATGTGCTTTTTGATTTCTGCATAAATTTCTTCGGGTCCAAAGCTCATAGCAGTTATGTTAAATGCATTTCTATGCTTAAGCTTAGATGGGTCTGCTTCCATAAGTTGTACTATAGAATCCAATGCATCAGGCATATACATCATATCCATTTTAGTTCCTTCTTTTATATTACATATGAATTCCTTTGTCTTTAAAGCATCATAGTAAATATGCACAGCGTAATCTGTTGTTCCTCCACCTGGTAAAGCCTTATAGGAAATAAGTCCTGGGAATCTAACTCCCCTTGCGTCTACACCAAATCTCTCAAAGTAGTAATCACATAGTAATTCTCCAGCCACCTTAGAAACACCATATATAGTTGTAGGTCTTTGGATTGTATCTTGAGGGGTTAAATCCTTTGGAGTATTGGGTCCAAAGGCTGCTATTGAACTTGGAACAAATATTCCGCAGTTTTTCTCTCTCGCAACTTCTAAAGCGTTATACAATCCATTCATGTTCACGTTCCAAAGTAAATGGGGCTTTGCTTCTCCTACTGCTGAAAGAATAGACGCTAAGTGTATAATGGTATCTATATCATGTTTTTCAACTGCATCTGCCATTTGCTGTGGATTTAAAACATCAACTATTTCAAAGGGGCCAGATTTTATTATTTCTTCACTACCTTCTTTTTCCATACTCTTACTACTAGCTACTACATTATTTTCTCCATAAATTTCCCTAAGCTTTAAAACCAACTCTGAACCAATTTGTCCTAAGGCACCTGTAATCAAAATTCTCTTCATTTTAATCACCTCATCTTATATTATAATAAAATAACTATATACATAGCTTAAAACCTTTTCCTAGCTAAGTTTTAAGCATTTATTTACAATCATAATTATTATATAATAGTCAATTAGAATATTTCGAAATTTCTCTAATTCGAATATCTTTTAGATATTTATTGCAACTCCCATTTCAGTTCTATATATAGCAGCTCAATGTTATACTTGAAAGTTTTGATCGCAATGTAAATTCAAATGTGTTTTCACGGCGTACATTTCTCCAAAATTATTTTTGTTATGTGTTTGAAGTGCGTACATTAATTAATTTTAGTATACTACAAATTTATAAATAATCAAGGGTAAAATAAAAAAACTCATTACAATTTTAATGCAAAAATGACAGATCAATAATTGACCTGTCATTTTTTATTTCTTAAGAACTCAAATTTTTTTCTTTTAAAACTTACTAGAAAAACCCTAATACTTGCAACTTAGAACGCATCAAAGACGCCTTTGTTCTTGTCTTTAGTTTGAATTTTCATCTTTACTCGATATTTGGCTATAGGACTCTAATTTTTTCTCAATCATATTGGATATGGTTTCAAAATTTTTTCCCGTTAATATCTCCATTCCCTCTTCTATAGTTGATATAGCATAAATATGAAACTGCCTGTTTCTTACAGCCTCAATGATTTCATCTTCAAGAACTAAATCTTCCTTATTTTGATAAGGTATTATTACTCCCTGACTACCTGTCATTCCAAGGCATTTGCATATATTGTAAAACCCTTCTACCTTTTCTGTTATTCCTCCCACAGGCTGAATTTCTCCTTTTTGATTAACTGAACCAGTTACAGCAATATCTTGCCTTATAGGAATATCACCTATACTTGATAAGATGCCATAGAGTTCCGTGCTTGACGCACTATCGCCATCCACACCATTATAGGATTGTTCAAAGCAAATCTTTGATGTAATACTTAATGGTTTATTTTTACAAAACTTTTCGTTTATATATCCCTCTAAAATCATAACTCCTTTATCATGAATATTACCGCTAAGTTCAACTTCCCTTTCTATATTGATGATTCCTTTTGTACCTGCATAGGATGATACGGTTATAACCATTGGTCTACCAAAAATATAATCACCTGTGTTTAGTACTGAAAGCCCATTTATCTTTCCAATCTTTGTTCCTTTTACATCTATTATAATTTTACCATCCCTATATAGATCATCAATTCTATCCTCTACCTTGTTTCTTCTTTTTCTTTTTTCTTTTATAGCTCTTTTCACATGCCTGTCGGTAATATATTTATTTTTATCGTATCCTGCCCATGTATCAGCTTCTATAAGAATCTCTGTTATTTTACTAAATCTTGTAGACAATTTATTTTGACTACCAGCTATTTTATTACTATACTCTAAAACTTTAAATACAGCTTCTTTCGTTAAATGTCTTAAATTTTCTTTTTCAGAAAAGGACTTAATAAAACAAGCCATTTTATATTGATTCTCAATTCTATTTTCCATTGTGCAGTCAAAATCTACCTTGATCTTAAACAATTTATGAAAATCTTCATCATATTGGTAGAGTAAATTATAAACATGAGGATTTCCAATCAATATTACCTTGATATTTATTGGTATTGGTTCTGGCTTAAGAGTAGTTATATCCGTAATACCTAGCTGATGCCGCAAACTCTCAATTTTAATCTCCCTAGTGTATAATGCCCGCTTTAAAGCTAACCATGAATGTGGATTCCTAAGAAGCTCTAGTGCATCAATTATCAAATATCCACCATTTGCCTTATGGATATCACCTGCTTTAATCAATGTAAAATCTGTTTTCAAAGAGCTGTTTTCACTTTCATATTCTATCACTCCAACAAGATTACTAAATGTTGGATTTGTCTCAATAACGACTGGAGCCCCTTGAGTCTCACTGTTATCTACTATAATATTAACATAGTACCTGGGAGCAAAGTCTTTTATATCATTATTATTTTCAATATCTGCTTCTGCAATAAGTTGAAAATCTGAAACATTTTCTATTACATCTTCTTCTACTTCCTTTATATACTGAACAACGCTATCAAAATCCTTATATTTATCAATAAAAGCTTCAATACTTGGCTTAAGGATGAAATGAGCAGTCATTTTTTGAAAATCATAAAGCTTCTTTTTAGCTTCTTTTTCCAACAGCTTTACCTTTCGCATGATTTCTAGTGCTTTTAATTGTATATCTTCAGCTTTTTTTTCATAATCCTTTTTTTCTTCTGAATTTAGATTATCAAATTCCTCATCACTGATTTTTTTACCATCCTTGATGGGTTCAAATATTAATCCCGTCGATACATTACTTATTTCAAATCCTAATTCTTTGCTATATTGAATTAAAAAATCTAATAATTGTTTTTTTTCAACTTGATATTTTTTCAATATATCATTTTTTCTCTTTTGATAATCTTCACTGATAAAGGTCTTTGTAACTTCTGCTATTAAATCTCTTACAAAATACTCCATATCTTCCCTAAACATCTTTCCCATTCCAGCTGGAAGCTTGATCCTCTTTGGTCTATCTGATTCTTTAAAATTATTTACATAACACCAATCATATTTTTTTTCTTCTTTTTTAGCCTTTTCTTTTACTTTAGAAATGCAATAAGTCGTTTTCCCTGTTCCTTTTATTCCAGATATATATATATTATATTTTGAATTTTTTACATCCAAACCAAATTCTAATGCCTTCACTGCCCTTTCTTGTCCAACAATACCATCAAAAGCCTTTAAACTATCAGTAGTTGTAAATTTAAAATGACTAGAATGGTATATTTTTTTTAATTCATAATAACTTAATCTATTTCTTTCTCCCACAAGATCCCTCCTTTTTGGAAGCTATATTCTATAATATTCAGCTAATTAAACTTTGCTTCATAAAATTTTAATGATTTTATAAAAATGTTTGAGCTTCTCAAAAACAAATGCGGCCATAGGGCACATTTTAGTTGCAAGTTCCATGTTCCAAGTTGCAAGTACTAGGGTCTTTTTAATAAGTTTTAAAAGAAGACAATTTGTACTAATATTTTACTGACAATAGTTTTAATTTTTCTTCTAGTCCTTTATTTTACTCTGTTTTAGCTATGCAATTTCTTACAAAAAAAGTTTGAGTTTCTAGACAACAAAAAACTGCTGGCTTTATTCATAAACCAACAGTTCTATAAATAGTATTTATATAATTTTAATATTTCATCAATAACTTCACGTTCTTTTTCTTTTTTTAAGTGTTCATTTAAAATTTTCTTCCCCTTGTCTTTATTTAATCTAATAATTGCCCAAGCACAGTATTTTTTTATCATTATGGAAGGATTATTTAGATATTCTACTAAATGGTCTATTACCTCTTGGCTACCACAATTCCCCAATGCAATTAAAGCATTTCTTTTCATAATCCTATTTCCTCTCCAAGCTAAGGCAGTATCTCCAAATTCTTTCTTGAACTGTTCATTTGACAATTTAAGTAAATCCAATAAATCAGGTTTAGAGCTATTTTTTTTAGGTATAAAATCTTTATTGCCCGCTAACCTTTTACGATTGTGGGGACAAACTAATTGGCAAATATCACAACCATACAAACTGTTACCCATTTTTTCCCTAAGTTCATACTTAATATCTTCCTTAGTTTGAGTAAGATAAGATATACATAGCTTTGAATTATAAATGTTATTTTTCATCAATGCACCAGTTGGACATGAATTGATACATTTATTACAATTTATACATCTTGTTTTCAAAGAATCGTCTGGCTTTATTTTTAAATTACAAAGTATATAACCTATAAAAATCCATGACCCGTAGTCATAGGAAATAATACAATTATTTCTTCCATACCATCCTATACCAGCTCTATAAGCTAAATATCTATCTACCAAAGGTCCTGTATCAGTAAAATACTTATATTTAAAGTCGGGATCTTCAGCAGCTATATATTCTGTAAGACTTTTCATTTTTTCCTTTAATACTATGTGATAATCCTTTCCCCAGGAGCTTCTAGATATATTTCCAACATTTCCACAGGATTTCGATTGTTCTATATCAGCTTCATCTATAAAATATGGAATTCCAATAACAATTATAGTTTCTACATTCTCTAAAGTAAGATATGGATTAATCCTTTTTTCAATACTTTTTTCCTCAAATCCCGATAGATAATTTTTCTCTTCTCTTTTTTTTAGCATATCCCTTAATTCTTTAAAAACCTCTGCCTTTACAAAACCAATTAAATCTATACCTATTTCTTTAGAATATTTAATTATTTTCCCTTTTGTAATCATTTTAATCCTCACTTAAATGAAATATTAAAACTTCCTTAGGTAGAAACTAGCACAATGAGTTAAATTAAGTTTTACTATGGGAAATCTATATATTAAAAACAAGACATTTTATTTGCTAGCTCAAATATTTAATTTATTTTACCATATAATCTATAAATAACATAATAATAAACCCAAATATAACTCCAAAACTCGCCTTCATTTGATTACCATTGCAATGACTTTCAGGAATAAGTTCATGGGATACCACATAATACATTGCTCCAGCTGCAAGGCTGAAAATAAACGGCTTATAAATAATAATCATCCTACCCATCATTACTCCTAAAGCAGCCCCTAATGGTTGCCCCATTCCAGCTAAAAACCCAAAGGCAATGGCCTTTAGTCTAGAATATCCTTTATCTATGAGTGGAGCAGAAACAACTAAACCCTCGGGCAGATTTTGTACAGCAATAGAAATTGTCATAACTAATCCAACAGACGAATCTCCTAATGAATACCCTACTCCAATTGCAAGTCCTTCAGGAATACTATGGATAATTATAGCCATAAGAAGAAGAATAGTCTTTTTCATGGTTTCATCTTGAAAATCAATAACCTTTAGTTTATCTAAATGAATATGGGGAACTGTAATCTCAACTATAGCCATGATAATGGCTCCTATAAGTAATCCCAATATAACCTGAAGAATATTTTTTCTCATTAAAACTGGTCTAATAAGGCTAAAAGAACTAGCAAAAATCATAATTCCAGCAGCAAAGCCTAAAAGTAAATCCTCCATAGCCTTCGATATTTTGCTAACAAATAATAAAGGTAAAGCACCTATTCCTGTGGCTAGACCTGCAATTAAAGCAGCAATCAACGCCTTCAAATATCCCACTCCTCAAAGAAAAATCTTTTTTATATAGATTTCCCATAGTAAAACTTAATTTGTACATATCAAAATATCCAGAGCTTTTGGGGATTTTTGATATGTATAAATTAACTGTTTTACTGGAATATCTATATTATTAGGAATAAGAGATATATTTATTAATATTTAAACAATAAAAAAACCGATAACATTTCATCTACCGGTTTGTAACATTATTGTAACCATATTTTAACAGTTTTATTTCTCTTTCATATCCATCTATATCATTTGGAGTTTCCAAAAATAGTGGAATTTCTCTTAGTTTGGGATGATTTATAAAATCCAGTATACCATTCAAACCTAATTTACCTTCACCTATACATGCATGTCTGTCTTTCTTACTTCCTAGTTCATGTTTACTATCATTCAAATGTATTGCTTTTAGCTTATCTAGCCCTATTATCTCATCAAATTCCTCAAGGACATTGTCTAGATTGTTTACAATATCATAGCCCGCTGAATAAACATGACAAGTATCAAAGCATATCCCTATTTTATTACTATAATTAACTCTATCTATTATCTCCTTTAATTGTTCAAATCTATAACCAACTTCTGTACCCTTACCAGACATCGTTTCCAATAAAATCATTGTATTTTCATTTCCTTGTAGAACTTCATTTATTCCTTGTGAGATTCTTTGTATACCGTATTCCATTCCTTTTCCTAAATGGTTTCCAGGATGCATAACTATATAGCAACAGCTTTTTAAATTAGACAGCCTCTTTAAATCATTCTTAAGAAGCTCTTTCCCAAATTCCCATGTCTTATCTTTGTTTGAAGCAAAATTATAGGTATAGGGTGCATGGGCCAAAATAAAATTAAATCTATTTTCTATGCATAAATCATCAGCTGTCTTTATATCTTCTAAGTCTAATTTTTTAGCCTTCCCTCCCCTGGGATTCCTTGTAAAAAATTGAAAGGTATTTGCGCCAATGCTAATGGCTTGTCTGACAGTTGCTTCAAATCCTCGAACTATAGATAAATGGGGACCAATATACATCATTTCATCTCCTTTTATTTTTTCACAATTATAAATTACCCAATTATCTCTGCAATCAAACATGTAATTTCGGATTTTATCAAATAATATATATGGGTTAATATTTAATTTCTTTAACAATAAAAAATGCTGATGATTCTATATCATTAGCATTTTTATCTAAATAGTTAATTATTCTAATATAAAATTCCCTTTTATTTAGATCAATATTTCTAAAATAGTAGCAAGTTAAAAATTAAAACTTGCAGCTTGAATATTATTTTTTATCTTTGACTCTAGGTATCATAAGTGACGATATAGTATATCTTTTTGTATTTGGTCTATTCTTATCCTTTTTTCCTTCTAAAAACTCTATAAGCACTGACTCTAACTTGCTTTGTAATTGGTTTATTTCTTCAAGGGTTAAGTAATAGTCATTATAGTATAAAAATTTTTTAGGATATTCCTTTTCATTGGTATGTTCAACAGCTCTATAAAAATCCTTAGAAATATTTTCAAATAAAGATATAGAGGCCTGTGCCAGTGACTCTAACACACTTTTTTCACTTGTATTTAATATATTTCTATCTATCACAAAATTTCTTGCAGAAGGCATATAATACTTCTCTACTATACCTAGCTTAACTTTTTCTTCAACTAGTTCTAGTATACCTACCTTTACTAAAGTTTTTATATGGTAATTTACCTTTGCATGGGGCTCTTGCATTTTATCAGCAATCTGCTTAGCAGTGGCAGAAGATTCCTCAAAGGATTCAATAATTTCCAGCCTATATGGATGAGCAATCGCCTTTATCTGTTCCAATTCTCTTAATACTAAAATATCCTTCATATTCAAACTCCTTTTTCAATGACTAACTTATTCGTAAACCTTCAAACAAATAGTCAATGACTATAAAATTATATATACATTATATTATTCTCATAATTATTAGTCAATATTTGTAATTAAGTTATAATACCTCCATTATAAAATATGTTATATCATCATCAAAATCTTTTTTAGAATTTTCTAACCTTTTTAATAAATCATAATTCAACTCTCTTATATTATTTTTATGATTTTTTAGCAAAATATTTATTAAGTCCTTATAATCTATGGCAGAATTTTTCTGCATATCTGTTAAACCATCTGTATAAAATATCACCTTATCCCCTTGGTGAAGTTTAATCTTTGCACTTTTAAATTCAGGTGTAAAAAAATCACTAAACTGGCAAATGGGAAACCCTTGGCTTCTATCTAACAGCTCATATTCACCTGTTTTTTTTATGAGGATAGGATAGCAATTCATACCAGCTGAACAATATGTAAGAATTTTTTCTGTTCTATTATATGTTGCAAAAAATGTTACAATATGCATTTCTTCTGGAAAATTAAGTTTATTAAATTCTTCATAGAAATTTTGAAGATTTTTATGAGGTTTTAGTCCCCTATATCTTTTTATTAACCTTTCATTGGATTTTATATTATTTATACTGAACATCGTTAATAACGCTGCAGGAACACCATGTCCTGTAACATCAAGTATATACATTCCAATATTATCTTTATCTATCTCATAAATATCATAAAAATCTCCACTTAACTTTTCACAGGGTATGTATTGGGAAATAAAATTAACATTTCCAAAATCAATATTACTAGGTGGCAACAACGACTGCTGAATAACCTTGGCATAATCTAATTCTTTATTTAGTCTATAATTGGCCTCTTTAAACTCTTTTGTTCTTATGTCAACTAATTTTTCTAAATTATCTGCATATAAGCTGATTTTTTCTCTTGCTTCTTTAAGCTTTTTATATGGCAATTCAATATTATATTTATAAATTGAGTGGTATATTAAATAAAATCCTACAGCCTTATATAAATGTCCGAGAAAATTAAATGTATCATATGGGCTTTTATAAAGAGTAAAGAGAGCTTCACTAAAGGTCATTAATACAAGACCTGAAGATAATTTTATAAGATATCTATTAAAGGTCATTCTATAGTTTTTAATAAAATTAATTATTGATATTATCTGTAAAAACATTATTAGATACTCAAGATTTATTTTTAAGCTTGTCAATCCCTTTCCTTCAATAATTAACGATGGTAATACATCTAATCTATAATTAACCATATAAAAAAATATAAATGCTAAAAATATATTTAAAAATATAGTCAACCTTTCATCTATTTTTGCCTTTTTAAAAAATGGCATAATAGAAGTTATAAAAATTCCTACAGCCATTATTAGCCTTGCTATAATCCGATATGTAGTTGCCATTTTAGCAGAGCTTGGAGCAAAAGTAACGGGCATACCTTCATAGGATAGTGTATGCAAAAAGTCTATACATCCTACTAAAAGAAAAGTCGATGAAAGAACTAACAGTCTCAATCTATTTGTATGTTTATATGAATAATAGCAATTGTTAAAAATAATAAATGCAAACACTATACTAATAAACTCTAATATAGTATGCCAAGTTAAAAAGTTTACCACACTAAAAACAGTATATAACTCATATTCATAGGTAATAACAATAAAAAAAATCAGAAAAGTTATTATTATAGTTAAGATAATATACATATAATCATTCTTAATCTCATGTAGCTTGTTTGGCTTTTCTAAAATCATAACAGCACTCCAATTATAGTAATGTTTTAAAAGTAGCTATGTTTATATATTCTATAATACCATATAATAATCCTGCTTTTTGTTTTATTAAGAATAAATGCAAAAAATAAACTAGCAAAATGCTAGTTTGATTTTTCAGTTTTGCCATGGGTCTCGTACTTAATCACAAGTTTGCAAAGTAAATCTAACAATTGATAAACCATAGGACTATGACTGTAATAACTAAAAAATACTTAACTTCAGTTCCTTTGCCAAATCCTCTAAAAGCTTAACACCAGCTATACTATTTCCTTTATGGTCTAAAGCAGGTCCTATAACTCCTATACCCATTTTATTGGGAACCGAACACATAATTCCCCCACTCACTCCACTTTTTGCAGGAATCCCAACATTAATAGCAAACTCCCCTGAGGCATCATACATGCCACAAGTAACCATAAAAGTTTTAACAATTTGAGTTAGATGCTTAGGTACTATTGCATCCCCACTTTCCCTGTCTATTCCTTGATTAGCAAGAAACATACCCATATTAGCAATATCTTCACATGTAACCTCTATTGAACACTGTCTAAAGTATAAATCAAGGACATCTTCAACATCTCCGTGAATTATACCTAAGTCCCTTAGGAAATAAGCTATTGATCGATTCCTGTCTCCAGTTTTCTTCTCACTTAAATAAACTTCGAAGTTAATGTCCATGTGTGGATTCTTTGATATTTTTCTAAACAAATTTAGAATCCTTTGAAACCTTTCTTCCTTTGTTTTACCCTTAATCAGCGATGTTACAGCTATAGCCCCTGCATTAATCATTGGATTTAAAGGCTTGGAAGGATTCAAAGTCTCAAGCTTTATTATTGAATTAAAGGCATCTCCAGTAGGCTCTTTTCCTACTTTATTGAATACTTCTTCACCATTATCCATTAGTGCCAAAAGTAAAACTATAGGCTTTGATATGCTTTGAACAGTAAATTTCGTCTTATAATCACCAGCCCTATAAATCTTTCCTCCTGTATCTACAACTGCAATTCCCAGTTTTCGGGAATCCATCTTGCCTAGCTCTGGTATATAATCTGCTACTTTTCCATGATTAGCCCAAAATTTATTTTTATCAATTAATTTATTTAATAAAAGCTGCATTTTCTCATCTCCTATTTAAACTAAATAATTTATAGAAAATTTAACCCAAATTATTCATGTGAAATTTAACTCTTTAGTTTAATCCACAAAGTTATTCTCCATAGTAGGGGATTAAATATACTTGCAGCTTTTACTTTAGGTTATTTTTACTTATCAGTCAAATTAAAATTTCTTAATTATTTGCAAATAAATTTACCTTACTCCACAAAACAACTTCCTCCAATAAATTCTTTTATTATTGACGTTTGTAAAATATATTTATCATCATCGATTGATTTAAAGTAGCTTAAAAATTTCAACAATCTTTTGGCTTCAACATATTCAGGTTCTTTATCATCAATTTCCTTTAACAATGGTGTAGCATACTTCTTTAATACTGCCAATTCATATACCAGTGCAGAATTAAACATAATATCCGCTTCTTCCTGGAAGGGGAAGATATTCCTTTCTTCTCCTCTTCTAACGGATTTCCAAAGTCTAAGGGTAGTCAGTGCAGAATGACCTCTATATTTACTATCCCTTACAATTCTTCTTATAAGCCTTGTATCAGTTGTTGGTATTCTATTGTGGTTATCAATATTTAATTGAGTCAATGCACTTATATATATTTTAAATTTCTTATCATGGGGTATATCTTTAGTTAATTTTTCATTTAATCCATGGATACCTTCTATAATTATAGGTTGTTCCTTATGTATTTTTATCTTATTGCCATTGCATTTTCTTTTTCCTGTTAAAAAATCAAAAGAAGGAATATTAACTTCCCTTCCCTGTATCAATTTAGTTAAATGTTGATTAAATAGTTCTACATCTACTGCTTCCAATGCCTCAAAATCATAATTACCTTCATCATCCCTTGGAGTTAATTCTCTATCAACAAAGTAATCATCTGTTGATAGTGTAATTGGATTGAGTCCATTTACCTTAAGCTGTATTAATAATCTTTGGGCAAAGGTAGTCTTACCTGATGAAGATGGTCCTGCAATCAATACTACTCTTTTTTTCTTATTTGTAATCTCATCGGCAATTTGAGCAATTTTCTTTTCATGTAAAGCTTCGGCGACCCTTATAAGCTCAGGAATTTTATTTTTCTCTATAATTTCATTGAGGTTGGCTACATACCCAACATTTAAAATATTGCCCCATTTTTCTGCTTCACGAAAAATATAAGCAAGCTTAGGTTGTTCTACAAATTCAGGTATATCATTAGGTTGTTCCTTCGTTGGAAATTGAATAATCACACCAGGCATATAATATCTTAATCTAAACTTTTTTAGGTATCCAGTACTAGGTACCATATAGCCATAAAAATAATTTCTAAGCCATCCACAGCTGTAAATATTTATACAATCCTTCTCTCTGTACTTAAGCAATTTTTCCTTTGCATCCATACCAAATTCTTTAAAAATATTCTTAGCTTCTTCTTTGGATATACAATTTTTTACTAAAGGAATATCTTCATCAATAATTTCTGTCATTCTTTTTTCAATGGCTTTTACATGTTCTTCATTTATAGGCTCTTTATAATCTATTTCACAGTATAACCCTTTACTTAAGGAATGTTCTACACTCACTTTACATCCTGTTAGTAGTTCCATTGCAGCTCTAATAAATACAAAGGATAAACTTCTTTGGTATATTCTATGTCCTATAGAAGTTGATAAATCAATAAATTCTATTTGCGAATTATCCTTCAAAGTAAAATTTAATTCCTTTAGGTTGTTATTAACCTTAGCAGCTACTATTAACGCATCATATTCTTCCTTAACTTTATCCTTTATTTCTTCTAAAGTAGTTCCTTTTCTAACTTCTATAGTTGTTCCACCCTTCAAAGAAATTTTTATCATATCTTTATTACTCATATTTTTCAGCCCCCTATACTTATTAGTATCAATCTCAACCTTAATAACTATATAATAAGTATATACCACTTTTTTAAGAATAAAAACTAAAAGTCCCTGTTTTACAGGAACTTTTTAATCATTTCATTACATTATTATCAATGTTTCACTTTGTAAAACTAAACAAAGTATTATCACTTCATAGGTGAACTAGGTTGTGATATATTGCTGAGTGCATCTCCAGCTTCATTTACATGTATATTTTGAGTTGCTAAATCTCCAATAGCCACTATTCCTACTAATCTACCCTTTTCAACAACAGGCAATCTCCTTATTTGATACTTTGCCATTACATTTGCTGCTTCATGCACATCTGTATCTGGAGAAACTGATACGATATGGGTAGACATTACATCCTGAGCCTTAGTATTACTAACATTACCTCCCTCAGCCACAGATCTTAAAACTATATCTCTATCCGTAACTATTCCAACTACATTATCATTATTATCACATACGGGAATTGACCCAACATTTAAGCTTTTCATGCTCTGAGCTACCTCTGTTAATGAAGAATTCAAATCAGCAGTTGTAACATTACTTGTCATCAAGTCTTTAACCTTCATTTTTCTCCTCCTCATTATAAACAAATTAATATGCTAATTAAATTATCAATTATAGGATATGCATTTATTAAGTTAATTAAACAAAAAACCAGAGAAAAATCTCTGGTATAAAAAACATCTTTTTTTATTTTTTTATATATAGATTTCCAATAGTAAAACTTAATTTATGCATATCAAAATATCCAGAGCTTTTGGGGATTTTTGATATGTATAAATTAATTGTTTTACTAGAATATCTATAAATATCTTTAATCAACTTTTCCAATCTTATTGAATGGAAACAATCTAACTAAAACTTTACCTCTTATGGTATGAATATCTACTGTTCCAACCCTCGGATCCCTGCTATCCAAGCTGTTGCCTCTATTATCTCCCATGACAAATACTTGGTCTTCTGGAACTTGCAGCTCAATATCTCCTGTTGTAAAGTCTCCATTAATATAATCTTCTTTAATTTCTTCTCCATTTATATATAATTTACCATCCTTTACTGCTATTCGATCGCCTTCAATAGCTATAACACGCTTTATTAAGTCTTTTTCTTTTCCATCTAAGGTTTTTAGTGATGACTTAAAAACTATTATATCCCCTCTTTCAGGTTCATGAATAATATAAGGAATCTTATTTATAATCAAATAATTATTTGGTTCTAATGTAGGATACATTGATTGTCCTTTAACCAATGTAGGTCTTATAAACGTCGTAATAACAAGAGCTATAACAATTGAAATTATAATAGTTTTAATCCATTCAAATATTTCTTTAACCACAGTTCCATCTTCCTTTCCGTCCAGTCAAGATCATGCAATTCCCTCAAGCATACATTTTATTTAAAATTATGGCATTTACTCAGAAATTTTTTTAATAATCCTTTCAATATCTTTGCTTTCTTTAACAAATACTCTATTACCTATAATTAATTTATATGCATGGAGTACTTGTGTAGTAATATTTCCAATCTTTTTTCCTCCATATTTTGTATCACCAATAATAGGATGATTTATTAGATTTAAAGATGCCCTAATCTGATGGGGTCTTCCAGTAAGTATTTCAACCTCAAGCAAAGTAAAATTATTATAATATTCTAAGGGTTTATATTTTGTAAAAATAAATTGACCATTATTATTATAATTGTTTTTTGTTATTTCCACAATATTTTTTTTGGAGTTTTTTGTAAGATATCCCTTTATTTCTCCTTCATCGCTAACTTTTCCATGGACTATACAAAGATAATATTTCTTTATCTCCCTATTTCTCATCATCTCATTATATTTTTTTAAGGCTTCATAGGTCTTACAAAAAATAACCAACCCACTAGTATTCTGATCCAATCTATTTACAGATGCTGGTTTAAATGTATGGGTTTGAAGGTGTCTAAGATATGATTGTACCCTTGTTGACAGCGTTTTTTTATATTCTTTTTTATCAGGATGGGTCAATAACCCCTTAGGTTTGTTAACAATAAGTATCTCATCATCTTCATAAACAATATCAATATTTACATTTTTAACTAATTCAACTTTTTCTTCTTTTATCAAATTATCTAATGCTTCGTCTGACAAGAAAATCTGTACTTTATCTTTTTCTTGCAAAAAATAGTTTTCTTTTTCTCTCTTACCATTTATTTTGATAACTTTCTTCCTTAACAATTTATAAATATTTGATCTTGTAGAATTATTTAAATATTTCAAGAGAAATCTATCCAGTCTCTGATTAGCTTCGTTTTCACCTATAATTATTTCTCTCAAATAGTTCACCACTTTCTTTCTTCAATGTATTTATATATTAATTACTCTGTACTTCCGACACTATATAATCATCATAGTTTTCAAATCCAATCTTTCTATAGGTCTGGATTGCAGCATCGTTTTTTTTAGATACTATTAATGCAGGAATCTTTTTTTTATCAATAATGTTTTGGCATAATTTTGAAACAATTGCTTTTGCATATCCATTACCTCTATGCTTTGGCAACGTATATACACCTTCAATTTGGTTGATTCTTGAAGTTGTTGTTTTAATTACAGCTTGAGCCACTATCTCTCCTTTGTCTAGAAGATATAAATATTCTTCATCACCTATTCTTTCATATACAGAATTTTTTAATTCATTTATTGTTTTAGGATTTCTTTCAAATGCCTTTTCAACTTCAATAAGAAAATCAATGGATTTTGAAAAATCATAATTTTTAGCATTAATAATTTTTTTATCTGTACTAAAGCTTTTAAAATTATTTTTATTTAATATCATATAAGAACATTCATCATATTTGTAAAATTTGAAGGTTTTCTCAAGTCTTGTCCATAAAGGTTTTATAATTCTCTCTATTCCGAAAATATATTTAGGTTTATATTTTTTAACTGCTTTAAGCAAAACAACTTTATTTAAAACCTTATCGTCGTCATAATAACAAGTAAAACTTCCCATATTGTTAAATGAGAATATTCCCATTAGTTTTCCATCCCTAAAATATCCATAATAATCTCCATTTTTTTTATAAAGCATGTTATTTTCTAATCCATATTTTTCAATACTATCTATTATAAATGTACTCTCAAAATGCCTTTTTTCTAAGTAACACATTACTAAATCCATATCTTTATTTCTTAGCAGCTTAAAATCCTCCATGTCATATCCTCCTAATATTACATAACCTATACAGTTTAAAGGCCTTTGATAGAAATATTAAATCTCTGCGATAAAAATTAGCTTAGTGGTGTAAGTTAATTCTTTTAGATGTCAAATGTTATATCCAATTCTTAAACTTTCTAACGGCAACTCAGCTTAAATATTCCATTATTTAATATTCTATTAATTTTTGATTATACCTCCTACAAATCTTACAATAATATTAAATAATTTGATTTATTGAAAATTTACTTGTTTTTATGGTATTCTTAATTAGTATAAAGGTTTTTGAGTCCCTAGGCAATAAACAAAATGCCTTATAAATCTTTAATGTATATGATATAAATTTAAACCTAAACTATGTTATCTATTATAAACCATAAAACCTAAGGAGGATTTTCAATGTTTGAAAAAATCAAGGATTTCTTTTATGACTTTAGCGATACTTTGCTAAGTTTATTTATTATATTAGTTATGGGTTTTGTTATAACTTGGAAGCTTTCTGGAGCAATGAGCATCCCTATATTTAACACTATAAATAATCCATCGATAAAAATTCTTGAAGAAAATCCAAAAAATATTGAAATAAATATCTCTGATGGCAAAACTAATGATAAAAGCCATGGTAATAATACCGAAACTAATAGTAATGTTTCACAAGAAAATAGCAATCAAGATACTACTAACTCTTCCACTAATTCTAATACTGAAAATAAAGCAGTTCATATAAAAGCAGAAAACATAGATATCCAAATTCCAAAAGGTACTTCCGGTATTGGTATTGCTAATATTTTAAAGGAAAAAGGCTTAATTGACGACACAAGTAAATTCCTCAATAGAGTAGAAGAATTAGAGCTTGCTCCAAAGCTTCGATACGGTGAATTCAGCATAAAATCCAATAGTTCTATTGATGAAATGATAACTATTATTACTGGAGTTAATATAAATAATTAACTTGTAGGCTGTGAAAAGAATATATTCAAGACACTTAAAATTGAATTCTTTTCACAGTCTTCTTTGTTTTTATATAAATCCCTTAATTAACTCTACATAGTTAATTGTTTTTATAATATCTTAAAGAGTTTTAATATTTCATGTGAGTGATTTTTATAATTGCTAAGGAGCTCAAACTTTTTTTGAAAGAAATTGCATAGCTAAAATAAAGTACTAGAAGGAAAATTGAAACTATTGCCAGTAAAATATTGGTGCAAATTGTTTTTTCTAAACTTACCAGAAAGACCCTAGTACTTGCAACTTGGAACATGGAACTTGCAACTAAAATGCGTCGTCACACGCCTTTGTTCTAAAACTGTTTTCACCTTCAATATAATATAAAAAAGCAGGTTTATTACTTAAGCGGAAAAGAAATATTAAAACTCTCGCTATAAAAACCAGCATAATAGGTCTATTTATTAATCTACTTTGAAATACTGCTTTTTAAGACATTTAACTCCTCATCTGTCAATTCTCTATAGTCCCCTAAGTTCAATTTTTCATCAATTTTCAGTTCTCCCATTGCTATTCTCTTCAGATATTTTACTTCTTTTTGACGCTGTTTAAACATTCTTTTTACTTGATGAAATTTTCCTTCATATATGGTAAGCTCCACTATTGATATATTCCCACTTTCCTTGATAATTAGCTGCGATGGTAAAGTTTTATAGCCATCATCTAAAATTATACCATCTTTAAAAGCTTCAATATCTTCTTTATCAACAATTCCTTTTACGTGGGCATAATATGTCTTAGGAATATGTTTTTTAGGTGAAAGAATTTCGTGTGATAATTTTCCATCATTAGTTATAATAAGCAGTCCTTCAGTATCAATATCAAGTCTTCCCATAGGAAAGGGATTAAAAACTAAATATTTTTCTTCCAGTAAATCAATTACAGTTTTATGCTTATTATCGTATGTAGCAGATATTACATTTTGAGGTTTATTCATCATTATATATATATATTCTCTATATTCAACCTTTTCACCATTAATCTCTATAACACTTTCATAAGGATTGATATTAATGGAGCTTTTCTTTACCACTTCTCCATCTACTTTAACAGCTCCATGCCTGATTAGCTTTTTCAAATCCTTTCTGCTACCATATCCCATATTTCCAAGTATTCTATCTAATCTCATCATTTTCAAAGCCTTCACTCCTCATATAAATAATTACTTTATAACTATTTTACATTAACCTGCCAAGCTATATAAACGAAAAAGAAATATAAAAACTCCTGCGGTATAAAAACTAGCTTGACAGATTAGTTTAATATATTTTTGTATAGAATATACATAAAATATAATAATTATTTAAATTTTATTACAAATGCCATATATAGGCTAGTATTTTTATCTTTATTATTATATAATACTCGTGAATAAGATTCTAACTCAACATAAACTCAAATTATTCATAAAAACTTTCAACATTTTTTTATTTTCTTACATACTATGAATAATCTGGGATAATATTTTATAATAGGAGGTTATAATATGTCTTTAATTACTTCTACAGAAATCTTTAAAAGAGCCTATGAAGGTAAGTACGCAATTGGAGCTTTCAACGTTAATAACATGGAGATCATTCAAGGTATAGTTGAAGCTGCTAAAGAGGAAAAATCCCCTCTAATCTTACAGGTTTCCGCTGGTGCTAGAAAATATGCAAGACCTGCATATTTAAAAAAACTAGTAGAAGCAGCAATAGATGATACTGGTTTAGATGTAGTTCTTCATTTAGACCATGGTGAAGACTTTGAAATCTGTAAGCAGTGTATTGATGATGGATTTACATCAGTAATGATTGATGGTTCAAAGCATCCTTTTGAGGAAAACATTAAATTAACTAAAAGAGTTGTAGAATATGCACATGAGAAAGGCGTAGTTGTAGAAGCTGAACTTGGTAAACTTGCTGGCATTGAAGATGATGTTAATGTCAGCGAAAAAGACGCATCCTTTACTGATCCTGATCAAGCAGTTGAGTTTGTAGAAAGAACAGGTGTAGACTCATTGGCAATAGCTATTGGTACAAGTCATGGTGCCTATAAATTCAAAGGAGAACCTAATCTTGATTTTGAAAGACTTGAAAAAATTAGTAATCTGCTTCCAGGTTTCCCTTTAGTGCTTCATGGAGCATCAACAGTTATTCCTGAATTTGTTGAAGCATGCAATAAATACGGTGGAAATATACCTGGGGCAAAGGGTGTTCCTGAAGATATGTTAAGAAGATCCTCTAAGCTTGGAATATGTAAAATTAATATTGACACAGATCTTAGATTAGCAATGACAGCAGCAATCAGGAAGTTCTTAGTTGAAAATCCTGAAGTATTTGATCCTAGAAAATATCTAGGTGAGGGCAGAGATGCAATAAAAGAGATGGTCAAACATAAAATCAAGCATGTATTAGGATCCAGCAATACTTTATAAAAGCAAACTTAAAAGCCAGGTTTTACCTGGCTTTTAAGTTTGCTTTCTTCTAATACATGCTTTTATAATACCTTAGCCAAAAAATCCTTAGTCCTTGGATTCTTTGGATTACAAAATATTTCTTCTGGCGAACCTTTTTCAACAACCTTTCCTTCATCCATAAAAAGCACTCTTGTTCCTACTTCTTTTGCGAATCCCATCTCATGGGTAACAACTACCATGGTCATACCGTCTCCTGCCAGTTCCTTCATTACATCTAGGACTTCCCCAACCATCTCTGGGTCAAGGGCTGATGTCGGTTCATCAAAAAGCATTACATCGGGAGACATAGCCAAAGCCCTAGCAATAGCAATTCTTTGTTTTTGTCCTCCTGAAAGCTGATTTGGATAACTGTTTGCTTTGTCCCTCAAGCCTATTCTATCAAGCAGTTTGAATGCAATCTTTTCTGCTTCATCCTTTTTTATATTTTTTACATTTATTGGAGCTAATGTGATATTCTCTAAAACAGTTTTATGTGGAAATAGATTAAATTGCTGAAACACCATTCCCATCTTCTCTCTAAGCTTATTTATATCATTTCTTTGGTCTGTTATTGTTATTCCTTCAAAAACAATTTCACCACTTGTAGGATGTTCCAAAAGATTTAGACATCTTAGCAACGTACTTTTCCCTGAGCCGCTTGGACCAATTATTACAACAACTTCACCTTGAGTAATATGTTCATTAATTCCTTTTAAAACATGTAATTCTCCAAACTTCTTATGCAAATCAGATATTTGAATCACCAGCACGCAACCTCCTTTCAAGTATACCTACTAGTTTTGAAAGAGAAAATGTAATTATAAAATAAATAATTGCAGCTATAAATAGTGGTGTAAAGGGTTTAAAGGATATACCTCTTACTGTATCTGCATTATACATCAAGTCATGTATTCCTATAACCGATACGATTGCAGATTCCTTTACTAAAACAATGAATTCATTTCCTAGGGCAGGCAATATGTTTTTAAAAGCCTGGGGAATAATAATTAATCTCATCCCCATACTGTGGGTCATACCTAAAGACCTAGCCGCTTCCATCTGACCTTTATCAATCGATTGAATACCTGCTCTTATGATTTCAGCAACATAGGCAGCACTATTTAATGATACTGCTATTATACCTATGGATAAATCTGTGAATGGTATCCCCGTCACCTTAGGTAAGCCTATATATATAATGAATAATTGTACTAATAGAGGGGTTCCTCTTATAATTTCAATATAAGCCGATGCAATCATACTAAAAAAAGATTTTTTAGACATCTTCATTAAGGCTAAGAACACTCCAATAATAACACCAAATATAACGCCAAAAAGCGAAAGAAATAGGGTGATCCCTGTTCCATTAATAAAGAATTTATAATACTTTGATAAAAAGACCATGTCCACTGCTGCCACCTCCTAATAAAATTTTATTATTCTTTCCTCATTTGTAATAATTCTTGAAATTTATAAACTTTATCAAAGTCAAATTTGTTACCCATTGTAAAATTATACATCATATTTTATATTTATTCAACTACTTTTTTGTGGTGCTTTATATTGAGATATTTCTATATAAAACTATGCTTCAATTTAACTGACCAAGCTAGTTTCTACCTAAGGTGGTTTTATAAAACAATAAAATTTTATTTACTAACTTGGCAGGTTAATTTAGGAAGAGTATTTGCTCCACAAGGCATTAAATAGGTTTTTAAATTCCTTCCTTTTTCTTTGTAAGTAATTTCTAGAGCTTCATCGATAGTTGAAACTACTGGTATATTTATATTTTTCAGTATGCTTTTATCTATACCTGAGACAAAAATAATATTAAAGGATTTTGCTGCTTCAGCCATGCTATAACCAATATATTTTGCAACCGTAAAATTCTCTCTTACTGCTTTCTCTCTTTCAACATTATTTTCATAGTCCTGAATTATTTTTTGCAAATCATCGCTTCCAACACCTTCTACGCACTCACTTAAAATAATAATAGTACCATTCTCTTTTGCTGCTTCCTTGGCATTACTAAGTGTTTTCGTAGCTTGATATAAATCTATATCCTTTGGATATCCTCCTGATGATGCTATAACTAAATCGGCTTTTTCATTAATTACTACACCATCAATTTCATCTACTATCCTTCGTCCAATTTCATGGGCTTTAATATAATCACCTGCAACCGCTTTAATTATATTACCTTTTTCATCCATTATTACATTAAATAGATATGATGGTTTAACTAGCTTTGCAGCTTCAAGCATATCTTGATGAATAGGATTTGTAGCAGCATTACCACATCTAACCTTTAAGTTTGATCCTTCTCCTAATTTTTTATTTAAGGCTAAAGCATGATTAGCCATAATTGATTCATATGAAGATATCCCTGGAAGAATCGACTTTCTTCCTCCGCCCCAACCTGCCATATCATGATAAACAATAGCTCCAGTTATTATGATATGATCACATTCCAATGCAATTTTGTTTATACTTACTGGTGTACCAAAGCTTGTTGTTCCTAGATAAACCAAGTTATCTTTATCCATACAATCATGGTCAATTACTTGAAATCTTTTTGCTAATTTTTCACCTAATAAAATCCCATGCTCTTTCTTTGTCTGCTTTCTATGGGTTCCTGTAGCACAGAGAAAAATTATATCTTCTTCTCTAATATCTGCTTTTTCCAATTCCTCAACAATATATGGAAGATAAAAATTCATTTTCTGCCAAGCTCTTGTGATATCAGAAATAACAATGCAAACTTTGTCTCCCTTATTGACAATTTCCCTTAATTTATTACTTTCTATTGGTTTGTCAAGAGCCTCAAGCACTACTTCCTCTTCTGTTTTATTTCTAATTTCTTTATTACTCGCAATAATTCCAAGTAAATTTTCCTGTGGTATAGAAACATCTATTTTAGTTTTTCCATATTTCATACTTATTGTTTTCAAACTATTTCCTCCTCATCGTATCACCTATGTAAAATAATCATTGCATAGTAAAAAAGACTCACTTTGTTAGAGTCTTTTTTACTATATATTTAATTTCTCATCTTTATTCTGAATCAGCTAATTCAGTTGCTTCAGAAACGAATTGATCTATTTTACCTTCATTTATCAATCTTTCTAATGTTTGATTAATCGCTTCAAGTAATTCCTTGTTTCCTTTATTTACCGCTCCGGCTACCCCTTCTTCTGTTCCGAAAGATATCTCAGGAACAAAAAGGTCTGGATTGCTTTTAGCATATGCAGTAGCCACTGGCTTAACTAATACTATAGCATCAATTTTATCGTTTGATAGTTCCAATACTAAATCAGTAATTTTACTAAGGGATTTTACTTGTGCCCCTTCGATTCCTTTTGCTATTTCTTCTTGTATTGTTGATTTTTGAGCTCCAACTACAGCGCCTTTAAAATCTTCCTTTGTTTTAAATTTATCTGCATCTTCAGCTTTTATTAAGATACTTTGCTCTGCTTGATAGTATTGCTTAGTAAAATCAACGCTTTGTTCTCTTTCTTCAGTTGGTACCATTCCTGCAACGATAAAGTCTATTTTATCTGCTACCAAGGCGGCTAATAATCCATCGAATTTCATATCTTTTATTTCTAATTCAACACCAAGATCTTCAGCAATTGCTTTAGCAATTTCAATGTCAAATCCTACAATTGTATCCTTACCATCGATTTCTTTGTGAAATTCATATGGTGGATAATCTGCAGCTGTACCCAATACAATTTTTCCATTGGATTTAATTTGAGATAACTTTGATTCTTGAGATGTTTTTGATTCTTTGCTACATCCTGCAAATCCTAATACTAGGGAAAATATAAGCAAAATAGCTATAATTCCTTTAACTTTAGTTTTAAACATATTTATTCTTCCTCCTTATTTTTAAAATAATCATCATCTTCGTAATATTATACATATATTTTAATAATTATGCAAGTATATATTTATATTTTCTTATTTTTTTATTAGTTGAGAAACTTGCATAATTAACACTAATAATTTTGAAATACAATATGTAGATATCTTTCTTGGCTCTCTCTACTACATTTTGTACTCCAAAATTCTTTAAATGTATTATGCAATTTCCTCATTTATATAGTAAATCCTATATATATATATTAAAATTCAAAATTTATTTATAATTTTTAATACTCTATAATTCCTTCATTTCACCATATGTAAATTATGGTTTTAAATATTTATTATTGAAATTATTATTATTGATGATAGAATAATTATAATTGAAGAAATTGCATAATTTAATTTGAAAGTTTTAAAATACGCTATATTAAATATCTAGTATTAGTAACCTTAGGAGGTATATTATGGGTTTATCAAAGTCTGCAAAGGGAGTTATAATGATTTTATTAGCTGGTTGTCTGTGGGGGACAGTTGGTTCTATAGTTAAAATACTTAATTCTTATAATATATCTTCACAAGCAATTGTATTTTGGAGAGTTTTCTTGGCATTTATAATTTTATACTCCTATATATATATAACTAATAAGGATTTATTAAAAATAGATAAAAAAGGTATATTGTATGCAGCTCTAATGGGGCTTATTTGTCAAAGTGTATTTAATACCCTTTATTTTACAGCAATAGAAAAAACCACAATATCAACTGCAGTTATTCTATTATATACATCTCCTATCTTTATTATTATTATTTCTAAAATATTATATAAGGAATCCTTTACAAAGTATAAGGCCTTATCTCTTATTACCTGCGTTATAGGATGCTTTTTAACTGTAACAGGTGGAAATTTTAAAGCTCTGGAATTTAATATTACTGGTATTCTTTGCGGTATAGGGGCAGGTTTTACATATAGCCTATATACAATCTTTAGTAAAGGTACATTAGAAAAATATAATCAATGGACTATGACAATATATATGCTGGGTTTTGGTTCCTTATTTATACTGTTTATATCCAAGCCTTCTGACATTTTTTTTATAGATTATAATCTAAAGGTTTCTTCTATATTCTTTTGTATCGCAATACTAACAACTATAATGCCATATACCCTATATAGCACAGGGTTATCCTATGGAGTAGAATCCTCAAAGGCTGGAATTATAGCCACAATTGAGGTTGTAATGGCCGTAACGATGTCTTTTCTTTTTTTTAATGAAACTATTATAGGATGGAAATTATTGGGTGTATTTATGGTTTTACTTTCTGTATTAATAATTCGATTTGATAAAATTAGATCACAACCAAACGGGGATTTAGATTGTTCTTGATATTTCTTTTATAGCATTTATTGTATAATTTACTTCCTCAACTGTATTAAAATGACTAAAGCTAAATCTCACTGTCCCCTTTGGAAAGGTTTTTAATGTCCTATGGGCACTTGGAGCACAATGCAAGCCACATCGTGTCATAATTCCAAAAACTTTATACAGCTTATAGGAAATTTCAGCGTTATCATGCTTTGGAAAATCCAAGGATACTAGAGCTGTTCGGTTGTTTAATGTTCTCTTACCTATTAACCTTACCCCTTGGATATCAGAAACTTCATTTAGGAATTTTTCCAATAAATGTAATTCTTTTTCCTTAATAGCTTCAATACCTTCTTTAAGTATGTATTTTAGTGAAGCATTTAATCCAAATATACCAGGTATATTCATAGTTCCTGCTTCGAATTTATCAGGCATATACTGGGGTTGAATCTCCTGTTCAGATAAACTGCCTGTCCCCCCTTCAATAAATGTATCCATTTCCTTAACTAAACTATCATTTATAATAAAGCCTCCAATCCCCTGCGGCCCTAAAAGCCCTTTATGCCCTGTAAAAGCAATAGCATCAGCCTTTAAATTCCTATAGTCCACATTTAAAAATCCTGCTGTCTGAGCTGTATCGATGATAAAGACTAATCCCTTCTCACTGCATATTTTACCAACCTCTTCAAGATTTAAAATTGTACCGCAGACATTGGATGCATGGGTCATAATTACTGCTGTAGTATTTTTCTTTATATGCTTTAATATATCCAATGGATTTAGTTCTCCCTCTTCATTGCATCTTACCTTAGTATATTCTACACCCTTATTGTTCAATGAATTAATCGGTCTCATAACTGCATTGTGTTCCATTGAGGAAACAATAATATGGTCCCCATATTTACATAGGCCCTTTATTAAAACATTCAAGCTTTCAGTAATATTTTTAGTAAATACTACATTTTCTGGCTTATCATAATTAAATAACTGGCATAATAACTCCCTTGTCTCATATACAATATTCTCCGCTACAAAGGATGACGCATAGGCTCCTCTATTCACATTACAACCTATTTTGTTTAAATAATTAGATATACTTTCAACTACCCCTGGTGCTTTAGGAAATGATGTTGCTCCATTATCCAAATATACTCCATTCATAATCTCACTTCTCCTTAAATTTAAAATTTTCTACACACTTGAATTATATAAAATTTTTATACCTATTACTATTTCTTATAAGTTATTTCTATACATATGCCATAAACTATAAAAATTATCAATTTAACTTAATAATCTTATATTGATAAAATTATTATGTGATAGTTTTTTCCAAATTTATGAAAAGGGGGCTTTTTTATGAAAGAAAAAAAAGGTATTATTCTTACAGGTGCCGTTGTCGGCATAATAGCGGTTTTACTAGTAAAGTTTGGCAATCCTCAAAATATGGGATTTTGTATTGCATGCTTTATTAGGGATATTTCTGGTGCTTTAGGCTTCCATAGAGCAGCCGTCGTTCAATATCTTAGACCTGAAGTAATGGGATTAGTTCTAGGGGCTTTTTTAATGGCATATGGAAATAAAGAATTCAACTCCAAAGGTGGATCTTCGCCCTTCACCCGATTTATCCTTGGCATCATTGTAATGATTGGTGCTTTGATATTCTTAGGTTGTCCACTTAGGATGGTTTTAAGAATTGCTGGTGGAGACTTAAATGCTATTGTAGGCTTAGTTGGATTTGTTTTAGGTATAGGATTAGGTATCGTATTTTTAAATAAAGGCTTTAATCTTAAAAGAAGCTATAGATTATCAATGGCTGAAGGTTTTGCATTTCCAATAGTAAATGTTCTACTAATTATATTATTGCTTACAGCTCCTACTTTGCTTTTTTTCAGTGAAAAAGGACCAGGTTCAATGTCTGCACCAATATTATTATCTCTAGCAGCTGGTTTAATAGTTGGATCTCTTGCTCAGAGGACAAGATTATGTATGGTTGGAGGAATCAGGGACTTAATTTTATTTAAAGATACATATCTAATCTCTGGATTTATTACTATAATATTATTTGCTTTGATAGGAAATATTGCACTTGGTTATTTTAAGCTGGGCTTTGCTTCACAACCTGTAGCCCATGGAGATGCTCTTTGGAATTTTTTGGGAATGGTGCTATGTGGCTGGGGCTCTGTTTTATTAGGAGGCTGCCCATTGAGACAGCTTATTCTTGCTGGTGAAGGAAATACTGATTCTGCTATTGCAGTTATAGGCATGCTTGTTGGTGCTGCTATTGCACACAACTTCAAGCTAGCTTCATCACCAAAAGGACCTACTCCACAGGGCCAAATTGCTGTAATAATTTGCTTTGTAATCCTAGGATTAATAGCTTATTTAAACTCAGAAATGGCTACACATAAAAAGAAAGGAGATGTTTCCATTGGCTAAAATCGATGTTAGAGGAATGTCTTGTCCTCAACCAATTCTTATGACAAAAAATGCTATAAAATCAAATCCACAGAGTATAGAAGTCCTTGTAGATGATAATACAGCTAAAAACAATGTTTCAAGATTTTTAAAAAATTCAGGTTATCAATTAACTATTGAAGATATGGACGAAGAGTACTTAATCCGTGCTAAAAAATAGGATGTGACTCAGATATGAAAGAATATATAGCATTATTTTTTACACATTCGGGAGCAATTAAATTTCAAAGATTTTCTAAAAAAAATAATATTGATTGCGAATTAATGCCTGTTCCTAGAAAATTAAGCTCCAATTGTGGAGTATGTGCAAGGTTTAATTTTGACGGTAATATAAATGATTTAATAAACGAAGAAATAGAACAAATATATGAAATAATTAATGATGCTTATAAATTAATTTATGAAGAAAAATAAATATACATGTTGTGATAATTTTTATCGCAGGGGTTTTAATATTTTCTTTTCATTCATGTAATAAACCTGTTTTTTTATATAAATTTGAACAAAAACCAGGTTTATAAAAATCACTCAAATAAAATATTAAAATCCCCTAAGATATCTCAAAAATAAAATATTTTACTTTATAAAATTAATTAATAATGGGTTGTCTCACAAACATATCTTGAGACACCCATTTTTTATCTTACTTTTAATTTTTCTTCAGCAGTGTTAATTACTGTTTCTTTATTCTTCCATTCATAGGTTTTTAAAGCTCTAAAAATGCTTTTGAATTCCGTAGAATATATCCAGCCAGCAAATACTGCAGTCAATGGAGCAACTAATACAAGTCCTATACTTCCAACTACAGTCCTCATGATCTCTGCGCTAACTATCTTGAGGTTAATTATTCTAGAAAAGCTGGACTCCTTTGTCATAAATAGCATTAGTAATGTTAAGTATCCACCTGAATAAGCTAATAGCAATGTTGTAGTCATTGTTCCAATTACTGCCTTGCCAACGTTGAATCCCGATCCAATTAACTCTCTACAATCTATGTCAGGTTTCTTTAGTTTTATTTCCTCCATAGAAGCAGAAACATCCATAGCTATATCCATTGCTGCACCTGAGGCTCCAATAATTATTGCAGCATAAAAAATATGTCTCATATTTAAATCTAAATGTCCACTAAAAAGCAGTGTCTCTGCAAAGGGAGCAGTCATTCCATAAAGTTCTAATTTGTTTCCGAAGAATATGGTTATTGCTATAGTAACTAATAGTCCGCTCATAGTTCCCACAAACGCCGAAAAGCCTTTTTTGGTAAGACCAGCAACAGAGAATATAATAATTGCTGATAGCAGTGTTAATACAATAGCCGTAAGCATCAAAGGCTCTTTTCCTTCTAATAATCCTGGTATTAAAAATTTCCATATAGCATATAGGCTTGCTACAAAGGAAAACAAAGCCCTTAGTCCAGTAAATCTAGCATAAGCAATTAAGCATACTACAAAAAATCCAAAAAGTATTAGCTGCCATCCTTGTCTATATATATCTATTGCTTTTACATCCTTTATTTCATTATTTTCTTCTAATATACCTATTATAATTTTATCTCCTATTCTATAAAAATTATCAAAATCTAGCTTGCCAACTAATTGGTTAACTGCTTTTACTTTTTTTCCCTTATATTTTCCATTTATAATTTCAACTTCTAAGTTTTGATAACCTATCTTTGAAATTCCTGACTTAACAACATCTGATTCATCGGTTGCCAGTACCATTGCCTTTGCTTCAAATTGAGTATGTAGATCCTCTTGTTTCCAATTATCATTAATTAATATTCCTATCACTAAAACTACGAATCCCATTATCCACAAAATAGCTAAAGCCTTTTTCACATGATTCACCTCAAAATATATTATTTTGAAACTATCTAAAAATAGCCGAGATACTTTTAATCTCAGCTATTTTTTAATTATATTTATAAATATTTACATGAGAAACTTGCATAATTAACACTAATAATTTTAAAATAGAATATGTAGATAGATTTCTTGACTTTCTCTACTACATTTTGTCCCCTAAAATTATTTAAATTTATTATGCAATTTCCTCACATATATAAATTACTTAGTTAACTCAAATCCCATTAAGTTAGCCATAGCCTTAGCGATTTCAGTATTATCTTTATATCCTCCAAAGTTTTCAGCACCCTTTCCAATAGCAGACATCGGAATAGAAGTCGCTGAATGGGCATAAGTAGTCCATTGTATATTTGTTCTTTCAGAAATAATATGGGTAGTAGTTACTGCCACAGGACAGTAATAATTTGGTCCATAGGTTACAAGGTCATAATCTTCTTTTTTACTATCCTTTATATCCATAGCCTTGATAATTTTTGCCTTTTCTTCTTCTGTTAAATCATTTAAACCAAAGTTTTCTGCTATATATTTGAAATAAGCTTCTTTATCTCCATCATATTTATCTATTAACACATCCTCTACAGATGCTTTAACATCCTTTAATCCATCTACTTTTACAAAATAGTTTTTACCAAAGCCTAATCCCATTCCGCCAGTTTCATGGTCTCCAACTACAACTATTAAGGTTTCTTCTGGATGTTTTTGATAAAACTCATATGCCTTTGCGATTGCATCATCAAAAGCTAATGTATCATGTATTGATCCAACTGCATCATTTGCATGGCATGCATGGTCAATTCTTCCACCTTCTACCATTAAGAAAAATCCTTTATCTGCTTTAGATAATAATTCGATCCCCTTTTGAGTAATCTCTCCTAAGCTTGGACTTTCATCAGTTTGTTTTCTATCTATCTCATATGGTAAATGTGAGTATGCTAATGTAGCTATTACCTTATCACCCATCTTAGGTTCATACTTCCTAAATGCTGCAGAATCATCCTTGCTTGCAAAAACCGTATACCCCTTGTTATTAAATTCAGTTAATAGGTTCCTATCATCAGTTCTCTTTGATTTTCCCCACTTCCAATTCTGTGGAACAAAATGTCTGTTTCCACCACCTGCAAAATAATCAACACCACTTTCTAAAAATTCAACAGCTATATCATTTTCATTATTTCTGCTTGCATTGTGTGCAGCAAATACTGCAGGAGTAGCATGGGTAAGTCTTGTGGTAGTAACAATTCCAGTAGCCATTCCCTTCTCTTCGGCTAGCTCTATCAAGCTCTTTACTGATGTACCATCAGGCTTTTGAGAAATCATACCATTATTTGTTTTATGTCCTGTTGCCAATGCAGTACCCGCTGCTGCTGAGTCAGTTACTAAAGTATCTGCTGAATATGTAGTATTGATTCCTGCCACAGGCAAGGTATTCATTAATAGCTTTGCATTTTTGTCGCCAGTTACTTCTTGTTTATAATACTCTGCTATTTGTCTTTGGGCTGCTCCCAAACCATCACCAATAAAATAAAATACATACTTAGGTGCATTTTCAGCAGCTTCAGCTTCAATAGATTTAAATAGTTTATTACCATCGAAGCTTGTTAATCCATTTGCCACAATAAGTCCAATTAGTAGCACTGCAACTAAAAATCGTGTGAATAAATTTTTCTTGAACATCCTGTAACCTCCTAGAATTTTCTTTTAAATTTAGAAGTTATTAAAATAATTTCTCTTAGAAAAATCCAGCATAAAATCAAAGGTATAGAAATTCCTAAGATTTAATTTAATAACATCTATTGATAATTTAACTCACTAATGTAAACTCTTCGTTAAGATATTATTAATATTAAGTAAAATTTTCCAGTTGCTCATTAAACTTGTTTCCAACTTCAATATCATATAAAAACCAGGTTTATTACTTAAACGAAAAGTTAATATTAAAACTCTAGGATAAAAACTAGTACAATAAGTTAAATTAACCTCTTTTTCTATAGTTGGCTATTATGTCACTCTAAAGAAATTTTCTTTATTTAATAAGTTTGCTCAGTTCATAAATGTAATAAAAAAGATATAAAAAAAGAAAGGTATAATTCTTATATGATAAAAAATTAAGATAGAATAAAATTAGGAATACCCGTGAAGATTAATTCTACACGGATATTTTCTACATATTACTGTTAGGAATAAAGAATTTTAACGCAGAAGGTAATATTTCGAATTTCGCTGGTAATGGTCCCCCATCTTCTCCATCAATATCTAAGTGTATATCACATTCCTCTAAACATGTAACAGTAAGATTATCAGTTTGAAAATATCTTACACTTTCATTATTTATATGTTCTCCTCTCAATATTTTTAAAAAACTAGCTGCTGTATCGAATATATCTGATTTCTTAAATATACATACATCGAATTTACCGTCATCTAATCCAGCATGGGGTGCAATTCTTTTAAATCCACCAGCAGATGAAGAATTTAATACAGCAAATAACAATACATCCTCTTCAAAAAATTCATTATCATACTCAAATCTATATTTAATTGACTTAATAAGCTTTTTTGGTATATCTTTAATCCCCTCGGCATAATAGGCAAATTTGCCTAAAATGGTTTTCGAGGCCACCGTTGCCTTTAACGGAACATCTGTCATTATTCCAGCTGCTGCAACATTAATAAAATAATTATCATTATTTTTACAAACATCTATATCAATCAGTTTTCCATGCCTGAACATGTTACAAATTCCATCAATTTCATAGGGTATATTTAAATAATTAGCAAAATCATTAACAGTTCCTGCAGGCAAAACTGTTATAGGTGTATTTATACCTGCCTTCACAACTCCATTTACTACTTCACTTAGGGTTCCATCTCCTCCAACAGAAATTATCAAATCGTATTGGCTCTCCTTTATTTTCATTACCTCATTAAAAGCATCATTTTTTCCCTTTGTATCAAATTTATCTACACATTTAAAAACTCCCTCTAAAACTAGTTTTCCAACTATTATTTCAAGGTATTTTTGCAAAGTAATCCTACCAGAAGATGGATTATTAATAATTTTCACCTTCATGTCATAGTTACCTCCAATATACATAATAAGTCATTTATCTTTAATATTTATTTTAAATTATATAGATATTCCAGTAAAACAGTTAATTTATACATATCAAAAACCCTTAAAAACTCTGGATATTTTGATATGTATAAATTAAAATCTTTACTTAAATTCCTATATTAAATAGTTTTTACAAAAGGTAATTATTTAATTTGTTCAAATAATAATTCTATTTGAATTTTTTTCGAGATTTTGGTTATATTAATGTTAAGGTAGTTTTGCAAATTTATTACTATTTGGGAGTTGTTTTAATGTCCAAAAACAAATTAATAGTTCCTGAAGCTAGGGCTGCTTTAAATCAGTTTAAAATGGAAATGGCTAAAGAATTAGGCATAAGTAATTACAATCCTTTGAATAATGGATATTTAGCTTCATATCATACTGGTCGTATCACTAAAAAATTAGTTGAAATGGGAGAAAAACAGTTATTAGATAGATAATAATAAAACTTAGCGATTAATAGCCCTTTGATTTTCCTCAAATTACTCTACAATAAGAAAAGACCTAATAATTGATATTATGGTTCTTTCTAAGCTTTATATATAAAGTAGGTTTGAATAAATACATATTTTCAAGCCTATTATTTTTTTCTATTTCCTCGGCAACTACCGCTCCTTCTATTAGACCCTTTTTTTGCAGACCCTCTACAATTACCATGTCCTCATCTTCTTCCCATGGCTTTCTCATGGCATTATATGCCTTATATGATTATAAGGAGAGTACTATTTTGACTTTTTTACTTCATAAATTACTAAAGCATAAAAGAAATCTTCTGTTCTAAACATTTTTATATCAACAATGTTAAAACTCTCATTTTTCATAAGCCACTCATTAATATTATCCTCCAATCTCAGTGATCTGCTACTAAATATTTTAACCTGTCTCAACACACATTCCTCCTAGTTCTATTTAGTATTAATTATGAGGAATTGATTGAATTTATTACTTATGTTTTTATTAATTTTATACTGAAGATAAACAACTTCAAGATTTTTCTGTCATATAAATAAAAAAGAAAGCAGCAAAATATCTTGCCACTTTCTGTTAGATGAGGAAATTGCATAATACATGTAGTATGTCTCTGTAGATTCTAAAACTATATATAGTAGATAGTTTTTGCTGAAGGTAATTATGCAATTTGCTCAGATAATAATTCAATTATTTAACTGGTCTTAGTCTAGCTGTAAAATGTCTTAGAACCTTTGGTTCATATTCAAACTCTAGTCCAACTAATTTATCAGCATTTTTAAATACTTCTATTACTGCATCTGCAACAACATCCATATGTCTATTTGTATATACTCTTCTTGGAATAGTAAGCCTCATAAGTTCAAGAGGTGATTCTAAATTTTCTCCTGTATCTGGATCCCTACCTAATAAGAAGGATCCTATTTCAACTGGTCTTACTCCCGCTTCTAGATATACAGCATTACATACTGCTTGAGCTGGAAATTGATAATACGGAATATGTGGGCAAATCTTCTTACAATCTACAAAAACTGCATGACCTCCTGTTGGATATTGGATTGGTACCCCAGCCTCCATCAATCTATCTCCAAGATATTTTACCTGTTCCATTCTATAATCTAGATATTCAAATTCCAATGCTTCTTCTAAACCCACTGCTAATGCTTCCATATCTCTACCTGATAATCCACCATAGGTTGGAAATCCTTCAAGGGGTACTACTGTAGATCTACATGCTGTATATAAATTTTCATCATCCTTTATTGCAATAAGCCCCCCCATATTAACCAAGCCATCTTTTTTAGAGCTCATCATCATTCCATCTGCATAGCTGAACATTTCCCTTGCTATTTCTCTTATAGATTTATCCTTATATCCATCTTCTCTTATCTTAATAAAATACGCATTTTCAGCATACCTTGCTGCATCCATAAATACCTTCAATCCATATTTTTCTGCTATTTCCTTTACTCCCTTTATATTTTTCATTGAAACAGGCTGTCCACCAGCTGAATTACATGTTACTGTAATTACTATACATGATATATCCTCTATATTATGGTTCGCTATAAAACTTTCCAGCTTTTCTAAGTCAAAATCTCCTTTAAAATCATCATATTCTGTAGTGTTAAAAGCCTTTTCGTCTATTAAGTTTATAGCTCTACCACCAGAAAGCTCTACATGGGCCTTTGTAGTATCAAAATGCATATTGCTAAGTACATAATCGCCAGGCTTCTTGATTACATTTGGAAATACTACTTGTTCTGCACCTCTACCTTGATGGGTAGGTATTACGTATTTATATCCTGTTATGTTCTTTACAACTTCTTCTAATCTATAAAAACTTCTACTTCCTGCATAGGACTCATCTCCCATCATAAGAGCTGCCCACTGTCTATCACTCATAGCACCTGTTCCACTATCGGTCAATAGGTCAATATAAACATCCTCTGATTTTAATGCAAATGGGTTGTATCCTGCTTCTCTTAGGCTTTTTTCTCGTTCTTCCCTAGGAATTAACCTAATAGGTTCTACCATTTTAATTTTAAAAGGTTCTGCTTTTCTTATCTTCATCATTTTGACCTCCTAATTTTTTAGATATGGAATTTACATAGTAAAACTTAATTCATACATGCACAAATACGCAATGCTTCTAGACGTTTTGGACATGTATAAATTAATGTCTTTACCTAAATTCCTATATCATTTCTAAGTTTAATATTATAATGTATTATTAAAGCAATAATTATGCCAAAGATCATTTCTTCTTTAATTCCTTTATTTTCAAAGGATTAATGATTGCTTTTTAGCTAAATAAAAAAAATAATGTAAAATATTTTTACACTATTTTAAAAACATCTCTATAAATTCCTTAAATTGCAATGCATTTCATTGATGTAATGTTTCGTTACATGTTTCATAGTTTTACATTATATTTCTTTATCATCCTATATATAGTTGGTCTAGAGACTCCTAATATTTCAGCAGTTCTTTTTTTATTCCCCTTTGTTTGCTTTAACGTTCGTATCAATATTTCTTTATTTATTTCCTGCAAATCATTCTTAATGGAATTACTTGCACTTTCTAAGCTTATACCTGCCTTTATTAAATCATCTTTAGTAATTATATCCTTATCACATATGAATAATGCTCTGGCAATAATATTTTCAAGCTCCCGTATATTACCAGGCCAATGATAATCACAAAGTAGCTTCTTCCCTTCTTTATCTATTTCTTTTATATTTTTACCCATATCCATACCAATCTTTTTTGTAAAATAATCCGCTAAAATCAATACATCATTTTCCCTTTCTCTCAGGGGAGGAATCTCTAGGAATAAAACCTTTAACCTATAATATAAGTCCTCTCGAAATTCACCCTTTTTAACCATATTATATAAATTTTTATTGGTAGCAGCTATTATTTTTACATTTATTTTTATAGGCTTATTTCCTCCAATTCTAAATAAAGTTCTGGTTTCCAATACCCTTAGGAGTTTAGCTTGTGTATGAAGTTGCATCTCTCCGATTTCGTCAAGGAAAAGTGTTCCCCCATTAGCAAGTTCAAATTTACCAATTTTACCACCTTTTTTTGCACCTGTAAATGCACCTTCTTCGTAACCAAACAGCTCACTATCCACAAGGTCCAAGGGGAAATTTGCACAATTTAAAGCTATAAATGGTTCATTCTTCCTTCTACTGTAATTGTGAATAGATTGAGCAAATAATTCCTTTCCTGTTCCACTTTCACCTTGAATATATATATTTGCATCGCTCAAGGCAAAGCTCTTAGCTAGCCCTATCTTCTCTTTTAAAATACTGCTTTCACCTATAATATTTTCAAATTTATAGGTAATATTCTGTCCTACAAGTGTATTAGCCAGCTTAGTCGTTCTTTTAATACCCCTAAAAATATCTATTGCTCCTATAACTTCTTTTTTATTATTAAATACAGGATAAGAAGAATTAATCAAATGTATCGTTTTATTATTTTTTCTTGGAAAATAATCTACATCTATAATACTTTTTTTCTCCAATAGTAGTTTTGATAAAATAGGTTTATATTCAGGTGATATTTCCTTTTTCCCATTTACTATATCTTCCTTATTAAAACCTAAGATTTCACAGCAAGCTTTATTTACATAAGTAATACGACCATTCCTATCACAGGTAGAAATCCCCTCATCAATAGAGTCTAAGTATTCCATTAAAAAATTATTTTTTTTATTATATTCATGTAAAATTTCAATAGATTTATTAATCTTAAAAGCAATATCTTCTACTAAAACTTCAAAACTATCACTTTTGCTATCTATAATATAGCAAAGTCCATAACTTATTTCTTTATTCTTGTTACTTTTCACCTTAAGATAATAAACCGAAAAATTTTTTTCTGTATATTTAATAATCTTACCGTTGTTTATTTTTTTATCCAATGGCAGTTTTAATGTTCTGCCAATAAAATTTGAGACATGTTTATTAACTTCCTTTATGTTAATTACAGTATTGTGGTCATCTAATAAGAGTAAAATACCATTTAGTTTATCGAAATTTATATCATAAAGTCTAAAGGAAGTATTTACTATTTCAAATTCTTTATTATACTTTCTATCATTTTCACATAACATTGAACTTAAATATTTAATTATTTCAGTACACATATTTTTAACACCTGCTTCTAAATAAACAATCCTATATTTTTCTAAATATTTAAATTTTTATATAATGAAATCAACTTATATTATTAGCTATAAAATCAAAAAAATTTTTATTGTATATTTTTTCTAATTCTCCATTTAAGGGTTTACTAAAAAGATATCCTTGTATATAATCACATCCTCCTCTTTTTAACTTTTCATATTGCTTCATATCTTCAATTCCCTCTGCTACAACCTTTAGGTTTAAACTATGTGCAAGGGAAATCAAGCTATCTATTACCTGAGTATTTCTCAATTCTAAAAATTTGTCACTTAATGACTTATCAAGCTTAATTTTATCAACTGGAATAAAGGTCAGGTAGTTCAAAGAGGAATATCCTGTTCCAAAATCATCAAGGGCAATTGTTATTCCTAACCCTTTTAGTTTTTGAAGAATTTTTATAGCTTCTTCTCTATTCTCAATAAGAACATTTTCTGTAATCTCTATCTCTAACATAGATGGATCAATATCATTTTCTTTAAAGGTATCTTGTAAGAAACTAAAAAGTTTAGTATCATAAAGCTGTTTTGGTGACAGATTTATAGCTATATGTTTGTTCTTATAACCTTTATCTTCCCATTTTTTAAGTTGTTTTATGGCTTGTTTTATAACCCATCTTCCTATAGATAAAATCAAGTCCGTTTCTTCTGCTACAGGTATAAATAAACTTGGGGATAAATTTATATTCTTTAGCCTCAACAACGCTTCAAAACAAGCTATCTCACCAGTTGAAATTTCTATAATTGGTTGATAAAGTAACTTAAAGTTTTTCTCTTTTATAGCTTTTCTTAAAATATTTTCAATTTTTATTTTTTCTTCAAAAGCCAGAGTCATCCTTTGATCAAAGAAAAGATATTTATTCTTTCCTGTCTTTTTTGCATTATACATAGCTATATCAGCTTTAATCAAAAGTTCCTCCATCTGATAACCGTCACGGGGGTACCGAACAATCCCGATACTGGCTGTTATAGGATTTTCTATTCCGTCTAAAACAATTTTCTCTTTTAAATTCTTTAAAATCCTTTCTACGCATGTTTTTATGTCTTGAAAACTTCTGATACCCCTGATCAGGATTAAGAATTCATCCCCTCCAAATCGAAAAGCATTCATTCCATTACGTAATATATATTTCAATATTTGAGCTATTTCTTTCAATAATATATCCCCATATATATGCCCTAAGGTATCATTAATATTTTTAAAATTATCAATATCCAGTAAAAACACTACCCCTTTTTTGCCTTTTTTAATCTCATCTGAAAGTTTTTCCATAAACTTTCTTCTATTTGGAAGATGTGTTAAAGGGTCATGATCAGCAAGAAATTTAATATATTTCTCCTGATTTTTAAGGTGAGTAATGTCCACTAAAACTCCGCTTAAGATTTTTACTTTTCCTTGCCTGTTTAATATTCCCTTCCCACTTACTAAATACCATCGAATTTGTTTATCTTTATCTATAATACGTATTTGAGAGTAAATTCTTTTCTTTTGCTTCCTGTTATATTTGTCAATATATTCTAAGAGTGTATTTTTATCTTTAGGATATACTAACTTATCTATAACTTTATACATATCTTTTTCTTTTAAATCAATATCTATAATCTTTCTAAAATTCTCTGAAAGATAAAGGGTTTTATCTTCAGTATTGATTTCCCAAAGAACACTGTCTGTTCCTTCTATAGCAATTTCATATTTTTGTTTTAATTCTTCTAATCTTTCTGCATACTCTTGTACTTCATCATATTTGGATATTAATTCCCTTTCTCTTGCTATTAGTTGTTCTATAGTAGCTTCTAACTCTTCATTTGTAGATTCTAAGTCCTTTTTATATGTTTCCTTTTCCGTTATATCTGTATAAATACCATATCCACCTATTATTTCATTATCTATATTTACTAAAATGGCTCTAACATTCACACAAATTCTTTTTCCATATTTTGTATATCGAATAGTTTCTATATCTACCTTTCCTCTTTCAAAAAGCTCCTTTGTTTTTTTCTGAGCTTGCCATTTTCTTTCTTTCGGAACTATAATTTCATCTAAATCTCTTCCAAAACACTCTTTTTTTGTATAACCAAAAATTTTTACAAAATTGTCGTTAACATCTAATATATTATGATTTTTATCAAAATATACAATAGCATCGGGACTGTTTTTAAAAAGAGTTTGATAACCCTTAAATATTTTTTTCTGATTTTTTGTCTTTTCATCAATATCCCTAACAACAGCAACTGCTCCTATTATTTCTTTATTTTTATTATGTAAAGGCACAGCTTTTCCCCAATCATAATTATTCAATCCAATGCAGTATGCTTCTCCTTCAACACTTCCATCTTCATTTCTCTTAAAGTTTCTATATTTCCTTTCTATCTCTCGATTAGGCTTTAGTACTAAATCTATAAGTGTTGGTCTTTTTTCTCCATAAAAATATATAGAATATATATAATCTTCTTTTCCTAATATCTCATGTTTTTTAATTCCTGTTTTATCCTCCATTGCTTTATTCCATAAAAAAACCCTTCCTTCCTTGTTTATCGCAAAAACAGCATCTGGAAGCAGTTCAACAATTTGCTTGTATAGTTTAATCTCGTCCATATATTCACCTTCATTTAATTTTAGTTGTTCAAATAGTAATATTAAAAAACTTATTCTAATACCCTTACAAAATATCAGTTTTTCTCTATTTTAATATCGTAATTGGTTATTCTTTTCTTTATAAAAAATAAAATATTTTTATAATATCTGCATCATTTTTCATTATATCAAAACATTTAAAATTTTAGGAGTTATTTCACTATTTTTATATATAGATAAACAACATTAACATTTAAAATAAATTTCAAAGAAAATAATGAACGCTTCTACATTTTTTCTTTGAAATTTATTAGACCTTCATGAGTTATTTTATAATCTCTTTAATTTTTAATCCAAAAAGTTTAAACAACTTAAAAACCAACTTTTAAAGACATGATATTGTCAAAAAAGTTGGTTTCAATTATATTTATATACAATCTTATTTTACTTCAAAAATCCATCCATCTGGAGCTTGTATATCACCAAATTGAATTCCATAGAGAGTATCATAAAGTTTTTTAGTAACAGGACCTACTTCTGTTTCGCTATGGAATACATGAAGTTTCCCTTTGTATTCTATACCACCAATAGGTGTTATTACAGCAGCAGTTCCACATGCACCAGCTTCTTTAAATTTATCAAGTTCATCTATCAATACATCACTTTCTTCTACTTCCATATCTAAATAGTTTTCAGCAATATACATTAGTGAATATTTTGTTATACTAGGAAGAATTGACGGTGACTTTGGAGTTATAAATTTATCATCCTTTGTAATTCCAAAGAAATTTGCAGCTCCAACCTCTTCTATTTTAGTGTGAGTCACTGGATCAAGATAGATGCAATCAGCAAAGCCCCTTTTAACAGCTAACTCATGGGGATAAAGACTGGCTGCATAGTTTCCTCCAACCTTTGCTCCTCCAGTTCCAAAGGGTGCAGCTCTATCATATTCTGAAACTGTAAAGTTTACAGGAGTCATTCCACTTTTAAAGTAAGGTCCTACAGGTACACAAAACACGCAGAATATATACTCAGGAGCTGGTTTTACCCCAACATTATCTCCAACACCTATAACAAAGGGTCTAAGGTAAAGAGTTGCTCCTGTTCCGTATGGAGGAACATAAGCTTCATTAGCCTTAACAACTTGCATACAAGCATCTATAAATTTTTCTTCTGGTATTTCAGGCATTAATATACGCTTACAGCTGTTATTTAAGCGTTTAGCATTTTGATCTGGTCTGAAAAGCTGAATCTTCCCATCTTTCCTACGATATGCCTTCAGTCCTTCAAAACACTGTTGTCCATAATGAAGGGCAGTTGACGCTTCACTAATAGTAAGCTTATTATCTTCTGTTAGCTTGCCATCGTCCCATTTTCCATCCTTCCATCTTGATACATAACGATAATCTGTTTTGATGTAACTAAAGGATAATTTAGCCCAATCAATATTTACTGTTTTTTTCATAAAACCCCTCCTATTTTGTTATGGGTATTGGCAAAGACTTAAACATAATCTTCAACTTAACCCATTGATTTTACTTGAAATTTATATTAAAACTTAATCATATAACTAATATTGTCATAATTAATAATAAATATTTACTTGTAGTAATAATAATTTGAATATATAGCATCCTTAGATTTATTCTATCAGATTACTAACGGGTAAGCAATAATTCTATTTTTCTAAATGCTATTGATTTATGATAATGTCACCTTAAGATTAATTTTAGAAAATGTCACTTTTAATTAAGCTCTAAACAAAATAAGAGCATCGCCCATGACATGAATAGCTCATGAACAACACTCTTTTTTCACTAAACTCAAATACTCTCCTATGCCTTGAATTTATCTGTTTTTTCCTTTAATTTTTCCGCAATATTATTTAATTCTTCAACATTTGCTCCTATTTCTTCAAATGAACTCACTTGTTCTTCTATAACCCCATTTATCTGTTGTGCTGAATTTGTATTCCTAACTATAGACATAGATAGTTCATTTATTGCTTTGCTCATTTCTTCAGCTGCTTGTGCCTGTTGATTTGATGAATTGGATATACTTTCAATTTTAGATGTCGTATCTTCTATTGATTCTAATATAATATCAAAATGCTTATTTATAATATTAAATTTTTCTATACTTACCTCTACTATTTTTTGAGTTTCTTTAATAGCAATATCAGCATTATCTGTTTTAGTTTGAATCTCATTAATTATTTTTTTTATATTAATTGTTGATTCTTTGCTTTCTTCTGCTAGTTTCCCAACCTCTTGTGCTACTATTGAAAAACCCCTTCCATATTCACCTGCTCTAGCTGATTCTATTGCTGCATTTAATGAGAGTAGATTTGTTTGCTCTGAAATATTAGATATTATTGATACTATTTCTCCTACCTTATCCGATGCAATCCTAAGCTCTCCTATGATTTTTCCAACATTTTTCGATGCTTCATTCACTTTATTATTAGCTTGCACTACTTTATTCATTAATAACTTTCCTTCATTTGTAGCATCTAATGCTTTTTCACTGGTATTTAATACATCTTTTGTTTCTCCCGAAATAGCTTCTATACTACTTCCTAATTGTTCTATGCTTGCAGTCGTTTCTTCAATTACAGCTGTATTGCTTTGAGAAATATCGGTTACATCAGCTATAGCATTTGCTATTTCCTCAATTCCTTTATTATTCTCATCCATGGTTACCCTAATTTCTGCTGATGATTGGGCCACTATATCTGCGTTACTTTTTATCTGTAGTATCAATTCTTGAATTTTATCTACAAATAAATTAAAACCCTTTGCAAGCTGACCTACTTCATCATAGGTATAAACCTCAAGTCTTTTAGTTAAATCTCCTTCACCTTCTGATATATCTATAATCATATCTGTTGTTTTTACAATAGGTTTAACAATACTTCTCGTCATAAAATTTATAATCATCAATATCAATCCTATAAAAATTAATGCTATCAATGTAGAAAGCTTCTTCAATTTTTCGGCATTTTCTAATATTTTAGACATAGATACAGTTATACCAAAGGACCAAGGTGTTGTAGAATTGCCGATATTTATAGGTGAAAGGTATGTATATGAGTCTTCATTCGTTACCTTTGATCTGTAAAGCAGATCATGATATTCACCTTCTTTTACCGCCTTCTTAACTCCTAAGGCCATTTCAGTATCCCCAATATCTTGTCCTAATTTTTCAACATCACCATGGGCTGCAAACGTACCATTATTTGCAATTAATGAAGCATACCCCGTCTCATAGGGCCTGATTTGAGAAGTCATTTCTTGTAAAGTATACAGTGGAATATCTACTCCTGTTACACCCAAAATTTCTCCATTTACAGCTATTGGAGTAACCAAACTAGTCATTAATACTTCTTTACCTTCTATCTCGTGAAAATAAGGTTCAAGAACTATCTCCCTTCTATTTTTTTTTGCTTGTAAAATAGTTTCTTCATAACCTTCTACGGGATTTAGCACAATACCGTTGTCGCTTCTATCCCAAGTAGGTATAAATCGACCAGTTTCATCATGTCCTATCGTATTTGCAAACTCTTTATCTCTACCATCTAGAGCATTTGATTCCCAACATGTCCATACTCCAGAAATCTTTGGATTTTCTTCAAGAACATTCTTAAGAATATTGTTCATTACATACCTATCTGTATTTCCTGACTTTTTCATACCTTCAAATGTCTGCGCCAGTAATCTTGAAGTATTCATTGCAATATTTATTTCACCTTCAACGTAATTGGCATACTCTCTGGATAAAATTGCAACCTTATCAAAGGCTTCTGCTTTGTCATCCAAATAAGTTTTTCTTAAAATAAAACCGATTGTAGCTATAAAAGATATAACAACTACAAATCCTATTGCAAGTAATAATTTTGTTTGTAAGCGCTTAAATTTCATCTACTATTCCTTCCTCCCTGTTTTTAATTAATACAACTTTCTTTACTACTTGACCAGGGGGGAGTTTTTAAAGCTTAAGTGCATTTAAGCAAACCTTTATTCTTTAAATAGTTTAGGTAAACCCAGTTAAATATAGCCTCCTATGATAATCTTACACATAAAACTACTTAAATTCTTGATATTTTTATGCATAAAAAAACTCCCCTTTGGTAACTGGCTGCCATCTATAATTTTTACAGAAGGCCCTATAGCTTTGCGTCCCTGCCTTTCGACAGGTTTGCCATTATCAGTAGTAATTTTAGTATGCTAGTTCTATAGTCCTATATTATATAAGTCATTAGTCTTATATAGCATAATCGCAAGTCTTATTATACCACATATATAGTCAAATTTGTATATTGTTTTATTAAATAACTATGGTTTTATACTTTTTAAATAATTGAAAAAATTGCATAATACATAATATATTTAAAGAATTTTTCAATAAAAATTGTAGTATAGAAAAGCAGGAAAGTAATCTGCATATTGTATTTCAAAATTATTAATGTTAATTATGCAAGTTTCTCAATTGCCAAAAACTGACCTAATAATTTGCATAATAAAAGAGAAAATATATGGCACACGATTTTCTATAGGAACATCAATTAGAGATATGAAGCGAGTCTGTCATATAATGTGTGTCTAAAGGAAAATATTCTCCTAGCTGACAAGATGAATGTATAAGAGATTAGATATGTAATTTATTGAGTTATTTATATTATTGGCAAAATTTTATGATTATA
>NZ_FRAG01000062.1 GCF_900142245.1 Paramaledivibacter caminithermalis DSM 15212
TAACTGTTTTACTGGAATATCTATATTATTTTTCTTTTTTTAAAATTTTTCAAGAAAATCAACTGCAAATTGAGCATACAATGCTGAAGCTACTTCTAAAGCATCTTCATCAATATCAAATTTTGGATGATGATGTGGGAAATATTCTAACTTTTTGTCGTTTCTTGAACCTACAAAGGCAAAGACTCCTGGTGTTTTTTCAGTAAAGAATGAAAAATCTTCACCGCCTGTGGTTTTTTCAAAAGTTATAAGGGCATCCTTACCCCTTATTTTTTCTACAGCTTTTTCCCCTATTGCAGACATTTGGGGATTATTTATTGTAGGGATGACAAGCTGCTTATAATCAACTTCAACCTCAGCTCTATAGCTCTTGGCAGTATTTTCAGCTACCCTAGTAATCATTTCCTCAAAGGAATTATTTATTTCCATGCTGAAGCATCTTGTAGTTCCTTCTAGATGGGCTTTCCCTGCAATAACATTGAACCTTGTTCCAGCATTAAACATACCGATACTTATAACAGCAGGATCTAAAGGATTGATTTCTCTACTAACAAGGGATTGAAGATTCATAACTATGGAAGATCCAACAACTACTGCATCAATACCTTGATTAGGCATGGAGCCATGTCCGCCTTTTCCTATCACATCTATTTTGAATATTCCAGCGGATGCCATTCTTGGACCAGCCTCTATGGAAACTTTACCAGCATCTATATCATTCCATAGATGAATTCCGAAAACTCCATTGACACCTTCCATTACCCCTTCTTCTATCATTTTTTTAGCACCCTGCGCCACTTCTTCACCTGGTTGGAAAAATAATTTTACAGTACCGCTAAGTTCAGCCTTAATATCATTTAATATTTTAGCTGCCGTTAGTAATCCTGCAGTATGACCATCATGGCCACAAGCATGCATAATGCCAGGAGTCTTTGATTTATAGTCCTTATCATTTTCTTCATTTACTTCAAGGGCATCCATATCGGCCCTTAGGGCTATAGTTTTACCTTCAGAGGAGCCTCTAATAATTCCAACTACTCCAGTTCCAGCAACCTTACTACATTCAATTCCCATTTTCGTTAACTCTTCTACAACTCTATCAGAGGTTCTTTCTTCTTTCATACTTGGCTCAGGATTCATATGGAACTCTCTTCTTAAGTCAATGGCGTATTGTTTATATTTTTTTGCCAGTTCTTTAATATTCATTTAAAATACCTCCCCTAATTTAATATAGTAAAATAGAATCTTGTAAGACCTTGGTATGGATTAGGAATGAATTTTGAAAGCTTTTCAATATCCTTTCTAATCCTGTTTAAACTTATTTTCATAATACTTCTTTTATAAAAACGAGATGTTATGATGGGCTATAATAGATTGATAAATATACCTGCAACTATTACAGATACAATCGTAACTGTTGTAAATCCTCCCACCAGCATTTTTGGAAGCATCTCATCCATAAGGAATTCTTTTTCCTCATCGGTTTCAGTTAGGGCCTTTGATGCTTCTTCAGTAAGAATATAGTTTGGTGGGAATCCATAAAGAGCAGTAAGAGCTATGGCAAAGGACATTTCTTTAGTGTACCCCAATTTTTTACCAATTAACATTGAAAGTACAGCCATTCCAAATACACCTATAACTATAATTCCTGCAAGGGGAATAGCTATTTTAGCAAGCATTGATGGTGTAGCTTTAGCAAGACCTGCAAATATGAATGCCATTAGTCCTGTGATCAAGAAGCCAAAAGAACTTGAAAGATTTAGAGGTCTTTGCTCTACGAAACCTAATTCTTGAGCAATTACACCAAAGAATAAACACATAACAAATGGAGAGATATCAACCACTGGCTTTATAAGGTTTGCAAATCCCACAGCAGCCCATGCAGTTATACCAAGCTTTGCAAGTATTACATAGGTTGTTAGGTAATTCTTTGGTACGGGGGGTATAAGTTTTTTGTGGGGTTTAGCTTCTTCATTAGTTTCAGTCTTTTTAGAGGGTTTTAATTCACCGCTTCTAAAACCATTAAGAAGTCTTGTTCCCTCTTTTTTCAACATAAGAGCTGTAAGGGGATAACCAACAAAACCCTGCATTACATAAGTCACAATAGCAAGCACCGCTAAATCATCCATACCCATATTAGCAGCAGCCTCAGACATTATGATTGCAGCTACGATACCACCTGTTAGTGGAGGAGTAGCAATTACAACTGTCTCCCAGCCAAAAATAACTCTACCTAATGTAAGGGTAAGTGCACAAATGCCTACAATTCCTACTAAAGCTACAGTGATAGTTTTCCATTGGCTAATTAATTCCTTTATAGTTAGCAGTGTACCCATATGAGTTATTAATAAGTACATGGATAAATAAATAATTGGCTTTTGAAAGCCTGCAAGGTCAACGATATCCTGTGGGAAGAAAGTCCAAAATCCAAACAAAAATAATAGTGCAGCAACAAATACCGATGGAATAAAAGCCTTAGATTTAGTAGAAACAATGTCTCCTATGGCTAAAACCACCAATACGATAGAAAATGCCATCAATAAACTCATGTACTAAAACCTCCTTTGTTAAATATATTTAATATATTCTTATATTCTAAAGATTCTACCAGTTTTAATATTTTTTTCTATGGTGCTAACAACAAAATTTTATAGACAAATTTAGTGTATTCTTATACAATAATAGACATAAATAAATTTAAACTTTGATGAGTATTAAATAAATATATTATATGAAGGTGTATATAATGGATAGTTCATTACTTAAAATAAATAAACTTAAGGAACTTTTAGAAGCCAGCAAACTGCTTAATTCTACACAAGATACCGATTATATACTAGAATTTTTGTTAAAGAAATCTCTTGAATTAATTAAAGGTGGAGATACGGGAGTAATTTTTATTTATAATAAGGATACAGAGATGCTGGAGATAAGAGCTTTTGTGGGCTTTGATAGCAATATTACAGAGGTCAATCTTTATCCAGGGGAGTCCATGACAGGTATTGCTTTCCAAAAACAGGAAACCATGTTTTTTAATAATCCTCATGATATAAAAATTGCTATGGGAACCATGAGAGAAAAAAATATGAAAATACTTCAGCAATCCTTAAATAAAAAACAGAATGAGCTTTTAGGATCCATATGCTGCCCTTTGATATACAGAGAAGAATGTATCGGGGTAATAGTTATAGATAATTTTGAAAACCATGTTGCACTAAATGAAGAGGACGTATCTCTTTTAGAAGCAATATCTGTTCAAGCGACTATAGCTATAATAAATGCACAAAATTATGAGAGGCAATTAAAAAATAATGCGGATTTAGAGAAATATAATAAGATGTTAAAATCTGAAAGAAATAAGTATAAATATTCAACGGGTCTGCATAGTAGATTTACCGAAATGATACTAAATGGCTGTAGTGTGGAGGATATTATTTTAGAAACATCATCACTACTCAAAAGAGATATTTTTATTATTGATTTATTTTACAATATTAGTAACTATGTTTTTAGTTATTACACTGATATAGATACTGTTAAATCAATAAATTATAATCTAATAAAATATTTAAGAGAGAACAAAACATCAAAGTATTTCAATGATGATAAAAACCTTCATTTTTATTTTTCTCCTATAATGGTGAACAGAGATACATTGGGTTGGCTTTGTATCGTAGCTGATAATGATGAATACTCAGAGCTTGATAATATTACTGTGGAAAGAAGTGTGACAATACTTGCCCTTGAGTTATTGAAACTAAATGAATTAAGTAATATGGAACAGACTCTTAAGGGGGATTTTCTAGATAGTCTTATCGTGAATCAAAATAAAGATTATATTGTAAAGTGTGCCAAAAACTACGGATTTCGTTTTGATATGAAACATCAAATAATTGTTATTGAAGTTGAAAGGGATAAGGTAGCCATTAGTGAAGAAGAACATCAAAAGAAATTTAATAAATATATAAGATATTATTATAGTGTTATAAATGAAAAGATAAATAGGATTTTCAATAATTCTATAGCCTTAATCAAGGGCAATAAGATTATCATTATACTTCAATTAGATAATGATAATAACAAGGATAAGATAAAGCTTTTTTTAGAAAATATTGTGACGGAAAATAATATAAGTTTTTTTACTAGATATGGCAATAAGAAGGTTAGAGCAGGAGTAAGTGATGAAATTAATAGTTTGGAAAACTTTAAGACCTCCTATTCTAATGCTATACAAGCAGTAAGGATGACTAAAAATATCGAGGGTGAAAATCTATATTATTTTTATGATGATCTAGAAATAAAAAAAATGCTTTTAAATAATGACAAAAAGGATCTTGAATATTTTATTTCAAAAACCCTAGGACCTCTTTTAAATTATAAAAAGAATACAAGAAACGAGTACTTGGAAACTCTTAAAATTTACATTAAGAGTAATGGAAACTGGACTTATACAAAGGACTATCTTCATATACATGGTAATACCCTTAGCTATAGACTAAAGAGAATAATGGATCTACTAAATATAGACTTAAATGATTACAATCAAAGACTGAGGGTCCAGATAGCCTTTGAAATACTTGATATACTGCCTGTTATATAAAAGATGTAGGATTAAGATAAAAATTAGTAACAGCTATAGGAATTTAAGTAAAGACTTTAATTTATACATGTCCAAAATGCCCAGAAGCATTGCATATTTGCACATGTATAAATTAAGTTTTACTATGTAAATCCTATATAGTAATTTAAGTGAAGACTTTAAATACTAATAATATATTTTATTAATGAATATTAATACCTTTTTACATAAATAGTAATAGAAATGTAAGAATTTAATAGATAAAGGGGGTAAAAACCCTCTTGAAAAACATTTTAGATTATTTTTCCTATTAGACTAATAGGGATACCGAGGTCATTCTTAAATTTAGATTTGCTTATAGCTATAATTACAGTACATGGACCTGCAGATTTATTAATATCTATTTTTAGATTATTAATAAAACGAATTTTTATAGATCGATATTTATTTAGATTATCTAATTCTCCCTTAATTCCAGATGAACCAACGGGGATAACTTCTTTTATATTTTCCTTTTCTAATTCTAAAACTTTTCTTAATATTTTAAGGTCCGATATCAAAGCTTGATTTTCTAAAACTTCATTTCCAATGCTTGGATTACCGATAGCATATATATAATCGCCACTGGATAGCTCCTTAATTAAAATATCATTTTTATTTATAATTCCAATGATGGTTATACCTAGGGCTGTCATGTAAGTTTCCATATTTTTTTCAGTACTTATTGTAATTGGTATATCGAAACCTGCTTCAGATAATTCATCCATAACTCCCTTTAAAATGTTATTTCCCGTTGGATTAGGTTCATTACATATATTTACCGTAATACCTATGGGTGTAGCTCCAATAGACAGAATTTCCATAAGACATACTCTTGTAGTATATTTTCCAGTAATATTAGGAGGCACCATTACAATATCTTTTTCCTTTAAACCTATTGCTCCACAGGAATCACAGGCTATAGCTAGGAATTGACTATCATTTAGGTGTATAAAGCTAACATCTCTATGGGTATAAAGCATTTTTATCAAATCCTTTAATCATTGAATATATTATTTTTTAGTGGTATGTATATTAAAATAGAAAGAATGACATTTAAAGCACTTGCTGTTAATAAAAATGGAAGTGTTCCTAAGAAAAACGACCATCCAAATTGGGGAAATAATAGTAAAACTAGAGGTGATACAACCCCATTTAATAATATTCCAACAAATGCAGCAGTAAATATATTGGTTCTCCTATATGTAAATCCGTATAAGTAAACTGAAACAAGCATCATAAATGCCACTATTAGGTGAACTGGAGCTGTAAGATAAAAGCCTTTATTTACAGCAATTATTAGATGACCTATAAAGGCGATTAGCCCACCTTCTAAACTTCCTAAAAGTAGCCCTGCTAAATATCCAGACATGGAATCTAAGCCTAAGGTTCCTACGGGACTAGGAATAGGAATATACGCTCCTATAAAACTAAGGGAGATAAACATTGCTATTAATACTAATTTTTTTGTATTAATTTTCATATAACATTCCTCCATATTAAATTAGTCCTAACTTGATATAAAAAGAAATAATTTAGACTTATTGCTTTTAACGTATATAGTATATTATCTTTCACCTATTATTTCAATTATATTTAATATTTTTGCTATATAAATTGTAAATCTAGAAATAATATAAATATATATAACTAATATTTATTTCGTTTTATAATCAATGAAAGGATGAAATGATGGAGATAAAGTTTTTAGGAGAGTTAACCCTTCAATTAATTTTAGGTTTTTTTGCTCTTCTATTAATTACTAAAATCTTAGGGAAAACCCAAATAAGTCAGGTAACACCCTTTGATTTTATTTCTGCTTTAGTATTAGGTGAATTATTAGGGAATGCAATTTATGATAAAGATACAAATATATTTATATTTCTATATGCAGTTTTTTTATGGACATTTTTAATATATATGATTGAACGAATAACACAGAAATTTAGAAGAACTAGAATATTTTTTGAAGGTGATCCTTCAATTTTAATTAGGAATGGGTACATAGATTTTGAACAATTAAAAAAAGAAAAGCTAGATATAAATGAACTTATGAGCTTGCTTAGGGGAAGGGATATTTTTTCGATTAGAGAAGTAAAATATGCTATTTTAGAGCCAAATGGATCATTAAGTATATTAAAAAAAGCTAAATATGATACTCCCACAAGGGAAGATTTAAATTTAATCAATAGAGAAGTATATTTACCTGTAGCTTTTATTTTAGATAGGGAGATTATTTTTGAAAATCTTAAGGCTTGTGGACTTGATGAAGAATGGCTTAAAAAAGAGCTTGAGGCTAATGGGATAAATGATATAAATGAGGTCTTTTTTGCTGAATGGAAGTTTGATGAAGGGTTACATGTTGTCCCTTTTAGGAAAAAAAATTCTTAAGAGATTTTTAAAAATTGTAGAAATATATATCATGTATTTTTGACATAGGAAGTTAGATTTTACTATGCAAGACCTATATATATAATTTTTAATTAAAAACAATAAGAGTTTATGAGTTATAAAAAAGGAGTTGTGATATGAAAATAAGATTTGTATATACAGTTATAGAGTTAATCATAGGTTTTATGGCCCTTTTTATTATTACTAAGATTATTGGTAGAAGACAGCTAAGCCAAATTGCACCCTTTGATTTTATTTCTGCCATAGTGCTAGGAGAATTATTAGGTAATGCCATATATGATAAAGAAGTTGGTATATTCTATATATTAAGTACATTACTGATATGGGCAGTATTGATGCTTATAGTTGAAATGCTTACACAAAAATATAGCAAATTAAGGGGTTTTTTGGAAGGTAATCCTTCTATAGTGATTAGAAATGGCTTAATTGATCGTAAAGAATTAAAAAAGAATAAAATTGATATTAATGAATTATTAAATCTACTTAGACAAAAAGATGTATTTTCTATTCGTGAAGTCGAATATGGAATTTTAGAGGCCAATGGGAAATTAAGCATTTTGAAAAAATCCAAATATACACAACCAAATGTTGAAGACTTAAACTTGCAGAAAAAGCCTGTTTATTTACCAGTTACCTTAATTAACGATGGTGAAGTGCTATGGGATAACCTTAAGAACTCTGGATTTGAAGAAAATTGGTTGCAAAAACAATTACAGTTACAGGGCTTTAATAATGTAAAAGAAGTTTTTTATGCTGAATGGAAGCAAGATGAAGGAATACATGTAGTACCTTTAAATATAAATAATGCAAACAAATAATGATTTTTAAAATATTATGTCCTATCAAAAAAATCATTAAATTAACACATATAAAATGTTTTTTACAGATAATATTAGTTTTAGTATATATTTTTTTAATTTTTGTTAATAATATAAAACTGATGAAATACTTAAAATATAAAAGCTCAATAAATCATTTATATTTTGATTTTTCCAATATATATTAGAGAAGTTGTTTATTCAAAAAAATCAAAATATAGATTTATTAGCACATTAGAAGGGAGAAAGAAATGAAAGAGATATATCTTGGAGTAGATGTGGGTTCTGTTAGCACAAATATTGTTGCTATGGACTCTAATAAAAATATAGTAGATACCTTATATATAAGAACGAAGGGTAAACCAATAGAAGCATTAAAAATGGCATTTATGCAAATAAAGGATAGGTTGCAAAGAGATATAGAGGTACTAGGTGTAGGAACTACAGGTAGTGGGAGACATTTAGCTGCTATTATGCTGGGAGCTGATATAGTTAAAAATGAAATAACAGCCCACGGTGTAGCGGCATTAAATATTGTACCCGATGTAAAAACTATAATTGAAATAGGTGGACAAGATTCCAAAATTATTTTACTAAGAGATGGAATTGTATATGATTTTGCTATGAATACAGTTTGTGCAGCTGGAACAGGTTCTTTTTTAGATAGACAGGCTGAAAGGCTGGGGATTCCAATTGAGGAATTTGGAACTCTTGCATTAAAATCAAAGTCACCTGTGAGAATAGCAGGCAGATGTGCAGTATTTGCAGAATCTGATATGATACATAAGCAGCAACTTGGACATAATCAAGAAGATATTATCAACGGATTATGTGAAGCTATGGCAAGAAATTATCTTAATAATCTAGGTAAAGGAAAAGAAATTAAGCCTCCTGTTATTTTTCAAGGAGGGGTTGCAGCTAATATAGGGATAAAAAGAGCATTCGAAAAAATATTGGGATGTAATATTATTGTTCCAAAGTATGCAAATGTTATGGGAGCGATTGGAGCATGTCTTTTAGCTAAAGATGAAGTTGCAAACACAGGAAAAACTAAATTTTTAGGATTAGACATAGCTGACAGCAGTTTTAATGTAAAAAGCTTTGAATGTGAAAGATGCCCCAATATGTGTGAGGTTGTTGAGTTTTATAGAGATAAAAAATTAGTAGCTAGATGGGGAGACAAATGTGGTAGTTGGGGTAATATACAAGTAACACAAGATAATGAAAAATTAGCATAAAAGTTGCTGAGGTTAAAGTTTTCTAGTTTCAAGGTGAATGAGTACAGAGTAAGATAATGGAGGTAGATTATGCCTATAAAAGTTGGTATTCCAAGAGCGCTTCTTTTTTATGAGTATTTTAGGTTATGGATATCTTTTTTTGAAAACCTAGGTGCTGAGGTTGTAGTGTCGGAAAAAACTAATAAGGAAATTATAGATAATGGAGTTAAAAGTACCGTCGATGAAGCTTGTCTGCCTGTAAAAATATTTCATGGACATGTTTTAAACTTAAAGGATAAGGTAGATTATATCTTCATTCCAAGATTAACAAGTGTTAATAAATACGAATATATTTGTCCCAAGTTTTGTGGTTTGCCTGAAATGATAAAATATTCATTAAAGGATGTACAAAACATTATTGATACTAATATAGATTTTAGAAAATCCAAAAAAAATCTAAATAAAACTATTATAGAAATAGGAAGATATATTACTAGAGATGTAAATGAAATAAAAAAGGCATTTAAAAATGCCTTAGAGCAACATAATGAATATCATTCTCTCATGAAAAAAGGATTATTACCTATTGATATATTAGAAAATAATTATATAGAACAATTAAATGAAGAAGTAAAGGTTGTACTCTTGGGGCATCCCTATAATATATATGATTCATATTCAAGTATGAACATTATAAAAAAACTTAGAGGATATAAGCTTTCTGTTATAACTTGTGATGCTTTAAATAGGAATGTTATAAATCAAAATGCAGAGACTTTGGATAAAAAGATGTTCTGGAGCTTTGGGAGAAAAATACTTGGAACTGCTCTTTATGCCATGGAAGATAATGAAGTTTGTGGGATTATATATTTATCATCCTTTGGATGCGGGTTAGATTCGGTTATAGCAGATATTGTAGAAAGAAGAATAAGAAGAAGTTCTAATAAGCCCTTTACCCTATTAACTATTGATGAACATACGGGGGAAGCTGGTATAGATACTAGAATAGAAGCCTTTGTAGATATGATTAGATGGAGGGAAAAAAATGAAAATAACCTTTCCACACATAGGAAATTCATATATCCCAATTAAAGCATTGTTTGATGATCTAGGAGTAGAAACAATAGTACCACCAAAATGTAGTAAAAAGACGTTGGAGCTTGGAACAAAATATGCTCCTGAATTGATATGCTTGCCCCTTAAAATCAATCTTGGTAATTATTTAGAAAGTATTGAAAAAGGAGCAGATACCATAGTTATAACGGGAGGTTGCGGTCCCTGCAGATTTGGTTATTATTCAGAGGTACAAAAGGAAATTCTAAAGGATTTAGGATATGATGTAGATATAGTTGTTCTCGAGGCACCAGAGGGGGATAGAGGTGAATTCCTTCGTAGAGTTAGTAAAATAGCAAATACAAGAAATATTATAAAAATAGGAAGGAGTTTAAAGAATTCAATTACTGTATTAAAAAAGTTAAATAGATTTGAAGAAATGGTTCTTAAAAAAAGACCCTATGAGATTAATGAAAATCAGATTGATAATCTATATGATAGACTTATAAAAAACTTAGAAGCGAGTAGGGGCTCAAAGGAAATGACAGAGCATTTGAATAAAGCTTTGAAGATAATAGAGGAAGTTCCATTAGATAAAAACAGAGATGTCTTAAAAATAGGATTAGTTGGAGAAATATATACAGTAATAGAAGATTTTTCAAATCTGGATATCGGTAAAAAATTAAATAAAATGGGTGTTGAGGTACATAAGTCCCTTAGTACAGGGGAATGGATTTCAGAAATGTTGATTTATAGAAGCTTGGGCTTATCAAAGGAAGTAAAGATATGGGAAGCAGCAAAGCCTTATATTAAAACCTGTATTGGAGGCCATGCTAGAGAAACCGTTGGCAATACAGTATTATATTCTAAGAAAGGATACGATGGAGTTATACAATTAATGCCCTTTACCTGTATGCCAGAGATTGTTTCAATGAGTCTTATGCCAAGTATTCAAGCTGAAAATGATATTCCTATTTTATCCCTTATCATAGATGAAATGACTGGAGAAGGTGGGTATCTTACAAGGCTAGAGGCCTTTGTAGATCTATTGAGAAATAGAAAAGAAAAAGGACAATATGCAGAAAAGCTATCTTAAGATAAAAACTATGGTATTATATTTATAAAACATACCATGGTTTTTATTTTTGCTAAGAAGCTAAAACTTTTTTTATAAGAAATTATATGTTTGAATTTAAGTAAATTCAAGTAACAGAGATGAAATGCAAACTATTATCAGTAAAATTTTAGAATCAAGAATTAAGGTTTTTAGACCTAAAAGAATGACCTTAAAACTTGGAACATGGAACTTGTAACTAAAATGCGTTGTCAGATGCCTTTGCCCTAACATCAAATGTATTGTATTAATATAAGAAATATGATAAAATGACATCTAAAAATGTATACTTATTAAACTTAACTTGTTCAAGAATCGGATAATAATAAATGCTATGTGAATAAATATGAATAGAGGTGACGTTTTTGAAATTTCTTAGACAGCTGGGCATTATATTGATTATTGTATTTTTAGGAGAATTTATTAGGAAAATATTTAATCTTCCCTTACCAGGAAATGTCCTTGGAATGATCATATTATTATGCCTTCTTTCATTAAAAATTATTAAAGTAGAAACCATAGATGATATAAGCAATTTTATGTTAGAGCATTTACCCTTCTTTTTCATACCTGGTGGAGTCAGTTTGATTTCTAATTTAGAATTACTTAAAAGTAAGGGACTAATTATTTTATTAATATGTTTGATTTCTACTGCTATTGTTATGATTGTTACTGGACTAACCATCCAATTATTAAAAAGGAGTTTTAAAATATGATGGAAATATTAAGCACGCCAATTTTTGGAGTTATTATCTCCATAGTTACCTTTGAAATTGGACTATATATGTATAGAAAAACTAAAATAGCAATATTTAATCCTTTGTTGATTAGTATGATTCTAATCATAGCTTTCCTTCTTAAGTTCAATATATCTTTAGAGGCTTATAATAAAGGAGGGGAGTTAATATCCTTTTTTCTAGGACCAGCTACGGTTATATTAGCGGTTCCGTTGTATAAGCAATTTAATATCTTTAAAGCTAATGCATTACCCATAATTATAGGGATAACTATTGGGTCTATTACTGCAATTATTAGTGTTTCCTTTTTATCGAAGCTATTTGGTTTATCTGATACCATAGCAAGATCATTGATACCTAAGTCAATAACTACACCTATTGGTGTAGAAGTATCGAACCAGATAGGTGGTATACCAGCTATCACCATAGCAGCAATAGCTGTTACTGGTATATCAGGAGCTGTTATTGGACCATTTATACTGAAAATATTTAGGATTAAAGATAAAGTTGCAGCTGGTGTGGCGTTGGGTACTGCATCCCATGCTATAGGAACATCAAAGGCTATTGAGATAGGAGAAACAGAGGGTGCTATGAGTGGTCTTGCCATAGGGATAGCTGGATTAATTACAGTAATTATAGTTCCTTTACTTATTGGTTTGCTTTAAAGATTAGGGACAGTATGTCCCTGATTTTTATTTTATCAATTCCTTTTCTGCCATTTCAACAAGTTTTTTAGTCATATGTCCACCTACATATCCTCCAAAAAATATATTTTGACCAGAATCAAGTCCACTTTTATTAGTTAGAAAATTTTTTGTTATTCCCAACTCATTGGCTATTTCATACTTCATTTCATTCAATGCTTTTATTGCATTTGGATCTACAGGACCCTTAACCATAATATTTTCACCTCACTCATAATAATTCTTTATATATTATTTTTTGATACTGCTTGTCGATTAATACAAGGTAATAAAAGGGTATAATATTATAATTTTTAGAGTTGGTTATGTTTAAGCAAAAGCTTATTAAGTCTAGAAATAAAAGATTATTATGAGAAATTGAAACTATAGGCTTGACAAAATAAAAAATATAATAAAAAATGTAGTCAAGCAGAATACAGATAATAAGTTTATTAATAGGTTGTGATATTAATTGATACAAATTAGTAGATATAAGCATATAAAACGCTATAGGGAAATAATTAGGGTATTTATGAAGCATGGTTTTGGTACCTTGCTGGATCAGCTAGGTATACTAAATTATGTGAATATAAAAAAGAAAATAATTGATAAAGAAGAAAAAAAGAAGCAACTATCAAATGGAGAAAGGCTTAGGTTGGCATTAGAAGAACTGGGGCCTACCTTTATAAAACTTGGACAAATAATGAGTACAAGGTCAGATTTAATGCCTTCAAGTATTATAAATGAATTAGAAAAACTCCATGATTCAGCATTACCCTTTCCCTTTGAGGAGGTTAAAAATCGTATAGAATATGAACTAGGTGAAAAGGTAGAAGATATTTTCATCGAGTTTAATGAAGAACCTTTGGCAGCAGCTTCAATAGGGCAAGTGCATTTAGCTAGGATAAAGGGCGGACAAAGAGTTGTGGTTAAGATACAAAGACCAAGAATAGAAGCAAAGATTGAAGAGGATATTAACATATTGAAGGATTTAGCTTGGTTTATTGATAATCATACAAAGTACGGAAAACTATATGAATTTAGCACTATGGTAAAGGAATTTCAAAAGACTTTAAAGGATGAACTGGATTTTAGAACGGAAGGTGAACATACAGAAAAATTCAAAAGAAACCTATCAAAAAATAAAAATATTGTTGTACCATCGGTTTATTGGGATTACACGACTAGATGTGTATTGACCTTAGAATACATAGAAGGCACTAGCCTTAGTGATTATGAAGCACTAAAAAATCAAAATATTGATTTTAAGCTTATTGCTAGAACTATATCAAAATCAATATTTGAACAGATACTAAAGGATGGTTTTTATCATGGAGATCCCCACCCTGGTAATATTAAGGTTTTTCCTGATAACAAAATTGCTTTTTTAGATTTTGGTATGGTTGGTATTCTGAGAGAAGAGCGAAAAAAGCAGTTTTTGAAAATGCTTCTGGGAATTGCCTTTAAAAATAGTAAACTTATAGTACAGGCTATAATGGATCTAGGTGCAATGACGAAACGTTCCGATGCAAAAAAACTTCAATACGAAATAGATAATTTAAGGGATGAATATATCGAGCTTCCAATAAATCAAATAAAGCTTGGAGAAATTTTTAATAAAATTTTTAACCTATCATTTAAATATGATATAAGGATACCCCATGAGTTTACAATGTTGGTAAAAACCTTAGCTACAATGGAAGGTGTTGTTGAGAAACTGGATCCAGAACTAAATATATTAGAAATAGCAGAGCCTATAGCTAAAAAGCTCATGTTTAAGGTATTTTCTCCAGAAACAATTAAAGACTATATAAAAGAGGGTATATTTGACTATGGAAATCTTATAAAGGAGTTTCCAGACATTATCCTTAATTTTTTTAGAAAGATGGAAGATGAAGATTATACTTTAAATTTTAAACTTAAAAGTATTGACGATATATTAAAGCGTTTTGATAGGATAAGTAATAAGATTTCCTTTAGTATTGCATTACTGTCATTAAGTATTATTATAGCAGGATTTATAATAGGTTTTGCTATGGCAGCTACTGTTGAAACAGAAGCTTATATATTTAATCTGTCAATTCTAAAAATTGGATTAATAGCTGCTGTATTAATGTATTTATGGTTGATATTTTCAATATTTAGAACTGGGCGGTTTTAATGGTATTGTTATGTAGTTTACTTTAAAAAAGACCTCAAATTTGAGGTCCTTAATTTTTATATAAGAATTTTATTCGAGATCCATATCTTTATAAAACTTAGATGTATCTATCATATCCACATCATTTTTCATTGACCAAGGCATGACATAGGCATTTTCTTGTTTTGGTATGATATTGTAATTCCTTGAGTTATAGGTTTTGTCTATTAGATTCATAGCTTCTATAGCAGTAGAATTTGAAGAATCATCTTTTTTTTTCTTATCGTTATTCATTATTTTCACTCCTCAATTTTTAATATTTTAACTTAATATCAATAATTGCTGTATAAATATATTATTTCTTTTAATACAGAAATTATTAATTGAGAAAATTTTGGTATAATATATATAAATACGATAAAAATTCAATGCTATTAGAGCAAAATTTTTTTGCGGTGAATGATTCATATACCGCAATAGAGGGCATTAATAAATCAAGATAGAAAAGATTTATTGGGATTTCTATAATAAACTTAGATTTGAAAAATTACTATGGGGGGTGAATAAAATGACATATAATTCAAAACTAGCTACGGAATTTTTAGATGAGCTTTTTGATGCAATTTTGCTGCTTGAAAATAGAGAAGAGTGCTATAGATTTTTTGAAGATATTTGTACTATTAAGGAAATGCAAGCGATTTCTCAAAGATTGCAGGTTGCAAAACTGCTGAGGGCTAATAAAACCTATCATGAAATAGAAAAAATAACTGGGGCAAGTACAGCTACCATTAGTAGAGTAAATAGATGCCTTGTTTACGGTGCAGATGGATATAATATAATTCTAGATAGAATTGGTAATATTGAAAAGGATAAAAAATAAAGAAATAAAGTTTAATTTACTTAGGTAGACACTGAGAAACCTTTTACACTATTTATAGATTTTTATAAAGGGAGCTAAAAGGAAACATCGGTGTCCAACTTTCTTCCAAAAAGGATATGAGTATACATCTATATCCTAATCTAGTATTTTCTTAATTGACTTTTCAATTTTTTAGCAGCCAAATAAGGTTTAGTAGATGCCATTATATATGACATTACAGCTATTCCATCAGCTCCAGCTTCAGTAGCACCTCTAATATTACTTTCATTAATTCCACCTAGGGCAATTACGGGAATGTTTACTTTTGATTTAATATCTTTTATTAGCTTAATTCCTTTAGGCTTAAGACCTTTTTTACAATCAGTTTTAAATATATGACTAGCTAAAATATATTTAGCTCCATATCGCTCTGCTTTTACAGCTTCTTCAACACTATGAACCGACAATCCAAATAATATTCCATTTAAGTTTAATTTTTGTTTTAAATAGTCCTTAATACCTATATGAAAAAAATTAGCATTTGCAATTTGAGCTATCCTTAAGTTTCCATTAATAATTAACTGAGCACCAAAGGAATTGGTTATATTTCTTAGTTTAAATGCTATGGGAAGTAGATCTTCATATGATAAATCCTTTTCACGAAGTATAATAGCATCGGTTCCTCCCCTTAATGATTCTAGAATCACATTATAAAAATTACCAGACTTTACTAATTTTCTATTGGTTATGAGATAAAGCACATTAGTCGTCCTCTCTCAATATATTGATGTTTTT
>NZ_FRAG01000148.1 GCF_900142245.1 Paramaledivibacter caminithermalis DSM 15212
CTTAATGATGAAGGAAGACTTGTAATAAATCCAAAAGAAGCTGAAATAGTAAAGAGAATTTATAGAGAGTACCTTAATGGAAAAAGTATGGGTGAGATAAAGAAAGGGCTAGAAAGAGATGGGATTAAAACCGTAACAGGCAAAGAAAAGTGGCAAGAAAGCAGTATAAAAGTAATTCTTAGTAATGAAAAATACTATGGTGATGCGTTACTGCAAAAAACAGTTACAGTTGATTATCTTACCCATAAAAGAAAACGAAATGATGGTGAAAGTCCAAAGTATTTAATCAAGAATCATCATGAACCAATCATATCAAAACAAGATTTTGATAGGGTACAGGAAATAATGGCTAAAAGGGCTACTGAATACGGAAATATTCCTGAAAAAAGGCATAAATACAATAAAAGATACGCTTTTAGCGGAAAGATTATATGTGGCAATTGTGGTGGAGTTTTTAAAAGAAGAACTTGGAACAGCAAATCACCAAACAAACAAATAGTGTGGCAATGCAGTACTTATATAAAGGAAGGGAAAAATGGTTGTAGCATGAAGGCTATTGATGATTTGACTCTAAAAGCAGTTTTTGTAAGGGCTTTTAATAGATTTTATACGAATAGAGAGCAGTTTTTATCTAGCTTTATGACAAATCTAGAAAAGGGATTGGGAGATAGAAATGATGAAAAACTCGAAGTAGAAAAAGAAATTAAAAACATTACCGAGGAAATTAAAAAGCTTATACGCTTTCAAATAGAGGGAAAGATTACCACAGAAGATTATGAAAAAGATTATAGTCATCTTAAGAATCAGCTGGATAAGTTAAAGAAAATTCATTTAGATAATTCAGCTTATAAACAAAACAAACAAGAGCTACAGCTTAGAATGGATGAAATACAAAATTTCTTTAATAACTATGATGGCTTACTTACAGACTTTGATGATGATGTTTTTAAAGCTTTAGTAGAAAGAGTATTAGTTAAAGCGCCAAACCATATCTGTTTTGAACTCAAAAATGGAATTTTACTAGAGGAAAAATTTATTAAGAAAAGAGGGAAAAATGGTTTGTTATAAAGGAGGGTTTTTAAATGGCTAAAAAAGTATCGATAATTCCTGCCAAACCTATAGCAGTGATTAAAGGATTACCAAAAGAAACAAAGAAGAGAGTATGTGCTTACTGTAGGGTTAGTACAGATACTGATGAACAGCTTTTAAGTTATGAGGCTCAGGTTACTTATTATGAGGATTATATTAGAAAAAGACCGGATTGGGAGTATGCAGGAATATATGCAGACGAAGGTATAACTGGAACCAACACAAAATATAGAGCTCAGTTTAACAGAATGATTCA
>NZ_FRAG01000122.1 GCF_900142245.1 Paramaledivibacter caminithermalis DSM 15212
CTCTTCCACACCTTCTGAATTGCATCAGGTATAGACCCTACTGATTGAAATACAGCCCATGTAGATGCTGGTATTTCAAATTCCTCAAATCCCTCTAGCTTAACATCCTTTGTTTTTTTAATAGCAATTACATATGTTATTTCTTCAAACTCCTTACTATAATCCATACATATACCAAGCATATCTTTACTATCTGATAATTCCATTAATTTCTGGTCTAGACCTTTTTGGCAAAATTCTTCCCAAAATTTTGGGATCTTAATATAATTTTCCCCGTCTTTTGTAGACACTCTTATACTCTTACCAATTACTTTATAAGCATCTCTAGGCTTTAGTAGGCTTTAGGGTCAGGCTTAAAAAATTTATAATTTGGTAAAATTTAAATATTATAATTTAATAATCTTGAGATAACACTGGAATAATTAATTATTTTAACACAGTCTGACATCCCTTCGCTTCTATAAAAATTAATCAAATTATCGATGATATTATGTTTTATCATTAGAAAAATAGGTATTAATAGTGAAATGAGTATAATTATAACGAGAATTCTTCTAATAATCATTTTAACACACCCTTTTATCAATTATTTTATAATACTATCTTACTATAGTTTTGCAGAAATCAAACTCCAACAGAAAATTACTTGAGTCTATTAAGGAGCAATAGAAAATATAGCATCTTTTACAGAAGTACAGAAGTATTTTGGGATATTTCTTGATTTAATGCGGTTTCGAAGAAAACAAGTTTTTCCAAGGAAAATCTTCTCAGACAAATACGAATTTTTTTAAAACTAAGCTTAGATGTCCATGGGGTATCTCCATTATAATCTTGTGCACTAAGCCAGTAGCATTAGAATATTTTAAGAGAGTAATCTTTCCAATGCTATAGGCTACTGCTACAAGATGTAAAAATCTAAGTGTAGGCAATAGCGAATGATGCTGATAATCACCAAGTCCTAAATGCTGCTTCATATCTCTAATTGATGTTTCTATAGAAAACCGTGCACCATATATTTCAACGATTTGAGCTGGAGTTAGGGTTATATCTGTACTAATTAGCGCAGTAAGTTTTTTGCCTATTTTAGTAACAACAACTTAGGCTTTGCGATCAAGCTCTAATGTCCATAGATCCATTGTAACAACTTCAATATTCTTTATTTCACCATATAGGCACACAGATATAATCTGAATAGGTTCAGTTTTAAATAACTCAAATATTTTTACCTTTTTTTCCTCGTTTTCTTGGTCGACCTTGTTTTTTAATTTTAGGTGTTTCAGGGTCTAAATAGCCAATGGTATTGCATTTTAATTTTGTAATCATATGGATAGGATTCTTCCTATCAAGTAGTGGCTGAATAAATGATTTATTGCTAAAATATGCATCTACAACTACTCTAACAGTATGTTTTGAAGCCCACTTTGCAAATTGAAATAGTGTTGCATGGGCATTATCCCAAAAGCTCATTGGTCTTGTTTTACCATCTGTATCACTGACAAACTGGCAAGGATTAGACTTTCCAGATATTAAACGGAAAAGTAAAGGGAAACATAAAAATTTCTGTGATAAAAAGGAACCAATAATACCTAAAACACCTAAATGGTGACCCGTGATATATTCGCCTTTATCAGCATTACCACTATGATTCTTCCACTTCTGGATACCAAGTATTTTTTTAGAATTCTTTGCATTAAGGGTAGTATCATAAGCTACTAAAAGTGCGCCATGAATCATGAAGTTACTTAAAAATTATTCCCAACTGGTTATATGTCTCTTGTAAAAGAAACAATATATATATTTCTGGTAGTCTTTCTACCCTCAGTTACTAAAAGACACCAAATGAAATTAACAAAATATTTATAATTAGGTATTGATAACAATTCCCTAGGGAATAATAGTAACTGTAGTATTTCTTGAGGAATATAAATGTACACAAACATCACTCCTTTGGTGTTTTTGCTTTTGTACATATATTCCTCTTTTATTATGCTAATTATTACGTCAGTTTTTGGTAATTATCAAAAAGTGCAAAACTATAGTATCTTACTATATTTATGTAAAAAATAAGATAGTGTTTTTTTATTGTCTAGGAACTCAAACTTTTTTTGCGAAAAATTACATAGCTAGAACAGAGTAAAATAAAGAACTAGAAGAAAAATTAAAACTATTACCAGTAAAATATTGGTGCAAATTGTTTTCTTTTAAAACTTATTGAAAGACCCTAATACTTGCAACTTGTAACTTGGAACCTGCAACTCAAAACGCACCCTACGGGCGCCTTTGTCCTTTGCTTTTAGAAGTAAATAAAAAGATATAGATAGACAGCTAATATAAACTATCTAACTATATCTATTATACTATATTTTCAAAAAAGTAGTGGTTTTTTATAATTTTAATATCGGCTTTAAATTGATAAATAAAATACTCAACTTTCGCACATAAAAATCATTGAAAAAAACTGAGATTTGAATGAAAAATTCAAAAAATATAGTAAGAACAT
>NZ_FRAG01000044.1 GCF_900142245.1 Paramaledivibacter caminithermalis DSM 15212
CATCTGAAGAAAGATTACCTCCACCGAAATCATATGAAAAACTTTTGTTGAAGTTAAGTGAATTTTGATGTAAACTTGTCATAGAAAGAACCTCTTTTCGTGATATAGTTTTTGTTTTAACGCTTTAACTTTAACACAAAATTAGGTTCTTTTCTTTATTTTTTTGTTATTTCACCCAATGGGTGCAAAGTCCAATTTGTTGGACTACTTGTTAATACTACGATTCAATCATTTTTGATGTTTTCTATGAATAATTCAGGATTACTATTGATAAATGCTTTACTATTAGTTGTAGGTACATTTATGGAAACAAATGCTGCTATTATTATCCTAGTGCCTATACTTTTGCCTGTTGTTACTGCATTAGGAGTAAATCCAGTACAGTTTGGACTTATTATGGTTCTAAACCTAGCCATTGGATTTGTTACACCACCTTTAGGTGCAAACCTATTTATGGCATGTCAGATAAGTGATATTAAATTTGATGACCTTGCTAAAGCTATACTGCCATGGATACTGGTTATGATAGTTGTGTTACTATTGGTTACATTTATTCTAGGAATTTCATTGACCCTTCCGAGATTATTAAAGATACCAGTGTAACATAGTTGGAATAAAAAATAGACAGTTCTTTATATTAAATCAAGAACTGTTTATTTTTCTCAAAATATAGTTGCAAAAACAACTAAAATAATTTATACTGATAATAGTTGTTTTTGCAACTATATTGGAGGTGTATTATTAACTATGGAAAAACATGATATAGGAAAGACTCTTTTTACCATTCATAGATATTTTAGATTATTTTTAAATTATAAATTAAAAAATTATGAACTAAGTAGTGCAGAGTTTCTTGTTTTGCTGGTAATGATAAAAAAGGACGGATTGAGCCAAGAATCTATTAATAAGGGATTGCAATTTGATAAGGGTTTTTTAGCAAAGGTTGCAAAGTCCCTTGAAAATAAAGGCTATATTATAAGGAAAATCAATCAGGAGGATAGGCGTGCTTATAGATTATTTTTGACTGATAAAGCAAAGACATTTATACCAGAAATATTTAAAATTTTAAATGAATGGGATGATACAATTTTAGAAGGAATGACTAAGAAGGAAATGGAGATATTGAATAATGCTCTTGATAAGATGTTAAAGCGTGTAGTAATAAAATATAAAAAGGCAAAGGAGGAGTTATAGATGGAAAATAGGGATAACAAAATGGGAATAATGTCTATACCTAAATTGATGTTAACTATGTCTTTGCCAGCCATATTATCTATGATGGTGCAAGCTCTATATAATATTGTAGATAGTATCTTTGTATCAAGAATTGGAGAAGATGCATTAACGGCTGTTTCCTTGGCATTTCCCATTCAATTGATTATTATCGCAACTTTTTTGGGAATAGGAACTGGGGTAAATTCCCTTATTTCAAGAAAAATCGGAGAAAAGAATTTAGATTCAGCTACAAATGCAGCTGAGCATGGATTTTTGTTGAGTGGGCTCTTATACATTGTTATTGTTATTGTAAGTTTATTTTTTAATAATGGTTTTATTAGTTTGTTTACAGAAGATACAAAGATTATTAACTATGGGACTGGATATATCAGAATCATTATGTTATTTTCCTTTGGAAGGTTATTTGCTCAAGCTGCTATGAGTACGCTACAGGGAACTGGAGAAATGGTAAAACCTATGAAGGCCCAGTTGATTGGGGCCATATCAAATATTATTTTAGATCCAATTCTAATATTTGGATTATTAGGCTTTCCTGCTATGGGAGTTGAAGGAGCTGCTATTGCTACAGTTATTGCTCAAATAATTTCCATGATTTATATTAATATTGTATTATTTAAAGGTAATAACTATATTAAGCTTGATCTTAAAAAGTTTAAATACAGTAGTTCAGTTATAAAGCAGATAATGATTGTTGGACTACCTGTTGCTGTAATGCAGGGACTATCTTCGGTTATGCTTACAGGACTTAATTTTATATTAGCAAGCTTTAATGAAACTGCAGTTGCGGTAATGGGAGTTTATTTTAAGCTTCAATCCCTAGTGTTTATGCCGATATTTGGATTATCTCAGGGAACTATGCCTATTATAGGCTATAACTTTGGTGCTAAGAATAAAGAACGATTAATAAGAACTGTAAAAATTGGAATAAGCTCTGCAGTGACTTTTATGACAATAGGAATGATAGTATTTCAGTTATTTCCTGCTAATCTACTTTCATTATTTAATAGTACTATTGAAATGACTGAAATTGGTGTAGTAGCTTTTAGAATCATAAGTTTAGGATTTCCTTTAGCAGCAGCTTCTATTATGCTAAGTGTATCTTTTCAAGGAATGGGAGATGCATATATAAGCTTAATTGTTTCATTTATTAGACAAATTATTGTGTTATTACCTGTTGCTTATATGCTTGGACAAATTGCAGGTCTTAATGCTGTATGGTTTGGGTTCTTTATCTCAGAAGCTGTAGCTCTTGTAATGGTAGTCTATTTCTTTAGAAGAGCTTATAAAACAAAGTTATTATCATGGGAATAACTTTTAAACTAAGTAATTTGGACAGGGAGAATGGTGAATCCTTTAGCCCTGCCCAATAAAATGCTCAATAAAAATAGAGGTGTGATTAAAAAGCTTAATTTATTGGAGTAACACTTATATATTTTATGCTAAAAATTGAATTTTTTTATAAGGCTATGGGAGCTAAGGTTTTGAAAAAAAGTTCAAATTTATTTGAAAAAAATTTCAAAAAATATAGATTATTCAATTATTTATACAATGCATTGAGTCCTATAAATTCTCTAAATGGTAGTAAATTGCAGCAACGCAAGTCAATACATCCAAAAAGTACGAATTTTGGCATTTTTCTTGCTCGTATATAAGGTTAAGCTTCTTACTTGAGATAGCTAGAAAAAAACTAAGGAGGAAAATAAATTGAAGACAAGAAAACCTTATATTTACGAAGCGGTATTATCTTTTGTTTTTCTAATTGCTGTAATGGGGATAGGTATTGCAGTATACGGATCTGATCCGCATATACCAATGCTAATAGGTACTGCTTTTGCTGCATTGATGGCATTAAAAATAGGTTACTCTTGGAAAGAAATTGAAAAAAGTATGTTTGAAGGGATAAGTCAAGCCCTACAAGCCATTATTATTCTTGCAATTATTGGTGTTTTAATAGGTGTATGGCTTTTATCAGGTGTTGTTCCAACTATGATTTATTATGGATTAAAGATTTTATCACCAAAAATTTTCTTGTTTGCAACAGTTATTATTTGTTCCATAACTTCACTTGCAACAGGAACATCTTGGGGTACAGCTGGTACCATAGGTATAGCTTTAATGGGGGTTTCTCAGGGATTAGGAGTTCCTGCTCCCATAGCAGCAGGTGCTATTATATCAGGAGCTTACTTTGGGGATAAAATGTCTCCCCTTTCTGATACTACTAATCTTGCTCCTGCAATGGCAGGAACTGATGTATTTACCCATGTAAAATTCATGATGAAACCAACAGTAATTTCATATGTAATTACCTTAGCATTTTTTTTAACAGTTGGTTTTAAATATGGAAATGCAAATGTAGATATGACTAGTATACAAGTTATGAAGGACGGCATTAAAAATTCTTTTAATATATCACCTTTACTTCTAATTCCTCCAATAGTGGTTATTGTTTCTATTTCAAGAAAAATGCCTGCAATTCCAGGAATATTTTTAGGAATCGTCTTAGGTGCAGTATTAGCCCCGATTTATCAAGGAGCAAGCTTTGGTGATATATTAAGTTCTAGCTATAGTGGTTATATAAGCCAAACTGGAATTGAATCAATCGATGAGCTTCTTTCTGCTGGTGGCTTAACAAACATGATGTATTCAATTTCATTGACTATTATTGCAATGATGTTTGGAGGAATTATGGAAAAAACTGGTCAGCTTGAGGTTATTGTTAATAAGCTTATTAGTAAAGTAAAGAGTATTCCAGGATTAATTTCATTGACAATAGCTACTTGTGTAGGCAGCAATATGACTATGCCAGAACAATATATCTCGATTGTTGTACCTGGTAGAATGTATGCTCAGGCCTATGCTAACAGAAAACTTCATCCTAAAACTTTGTCAAATGCCTTGGAATCTGCTGGAACATTGACTTCTGCTTTAATTCCTTGGAATACGTGTGGGGCTTTCTTGTATGGAGTGTTAGGAGTACCTACGATAATGTATGCAAAATGGGCAGTATTTAATTATCTAACCCCAATTATAGTTATCCTATTGAGTTTTGTTGGTGTAACAATTGCAAATATGGATTCTGATTCAGAATCAATTGATAGGGCTAGCTAGGAGTTGCGCCAGTATATGTTTAATTGTACAATTTGTCGAAAAGGTTTGAAAGTTGAAAAAATTTAAAAGAAAGGATATACTAGAATCAGAGTTAATAAAACTCTGATTCTTTTTAATAGGAGATTGATATGAAGAGACGATTTGTAGTATTTTTCATATTAATATTTATATTGCTAGTAGTATATGTTAATAAATATTTGGAGCTAGAGTATAATGTGAATATATTGGAATATATCCAGCTTTCTTCTGATTTTACAAGTAAGGAAAAAGAAATACTTAATAAATATCAGCCATTGATATATGGAGGAAATATAAATGAACCTCCCCTTGGGATTTATTATGAAGAGAATAAACAGTACGTAGGCTTTGTTGTTGACCTAATAAATGCACTTTCAATTGAGTTAGGAGTTACAATTGCTTCTAAGCCTATGGTTTGGAATGAGGCTCTTGAGGCCTTAATGGAAGGTGAAACGGATTTATGTGATATGACTCCTTCTGCCAAAAGAGCTAAATCCTTTGCTTTTTCTGCTCCAATATATAGACTTAGAGGATTAATAGTAGTAAAGGATTCCAATAATAAAATCAATGATTTATATGATTTAGATGGTATGACTATTGGAGTGCAGAAAGGAGATTACTCAATAGAATTTATTGCTTCACAAGGAATAAATGCTGACTTTGTTTGTACAGATAATGTTTATCAGGCTCTTGATCTATTGTATAACAATGAAGTAGATGCTGTTGTAGGAGATGAGCCAGTAATCAGATATTATTTGAATGAACTGCACTATGCTGATGATTACCGTATTTTAGAAGAACCCTTTTATGATGATGTATGTGTCATAGCAGTATCTAAGGAAAAGAAGGAACTCTTAAGAATTATAGATAAGGCTATTTTTAATATGAAACGTAAGGGAACAAATAGAAAAATACAAATGAAATGGCTGGGATATACTACATTTTTAAGGAAAAACAAATCCCTTGAGAAATTAAAGCTCAATTTAGCAATGTTTTTAATTCTTGTAATGATTATCGGATATTTAATATATCTTTGGAATAGAAGTCTTAAGTTGCTCGTTAATTCTAGAACTAAAGAGCTGGAAATCATGAAGAATGAGCTGGAAATAACCTTTAATGGCATGGAGAATTTTCTTATTGTCTTAGGGACAGATTTAAAGGTTAAAAATATAAACAGTTCATTTTTAAAATATCTTAAAAAAGAAAAGGAAAAAGTTTTAGATTCTTCTTTTAAGGATATACAACTTCTTTGTGATTTTGAAAAACAAAATAATGGATTAATACATAAATTACTAAGCTGTCCTCATGAAGTTAATGGATTTAATCCTCAAAAAAAATATGAAATTAAAAGCAAAGGAAGCTTGTTCCAGATTTCAATATATCCTTTAGAAAGGAAAGAGTATGAAGTAGTCAATATTCTCATAATGATTTCTGATATAACTAATACGAGAATTCAGGAACAAAAGCTTATTCATTCCAATAAAATGGAAACAATAGGTCAGTTGGCAGCAGGAATGGCTCATGAATTGAGAAATCCTTTAGGCGTTATCAGAAATTCAACTTTCATTTTATATGATGAATATGAACAAAAAGATGAATTAAAAACAATGGCTTTAGAGGCAATAGATAATTCCGTAGATAGAGCAAGTAGAATTATAGAAAATCTATTAAATTTCTCAAGGTTGACCCATGATGTCAAAGCTTGGACTAATCTTAAAGAATTGATTAAAGAAGTTGCAAGTCTATATAAAAAGGCCTTAGATGAGCAAGGTATTACGTTGAATATCTTTTGTGAGGAAGATATTGTTATATATATCAATAGTGAATCATTAAAACATATCCTTATGAATTTGATTAAAAATGCCATTGATGCTATGGAGGGGGGAGGGGCACTAGAAATATACGGTTCTTCGTATTCGCAAAAAATTGAAATTAGAGTCAAGGATAACGGAATAGGAATAGAGGAAGAAATTATTGATAGGATATTCGATCCTTTTTATACTACTAAAGCAGTAGGTAAAGGAACAGGCTTAGGATTATATATAGCCTATTCAGAGGTTCAGAAAATAAATGGAGATATTAAAGTTCTCAGCGAAAAAAACAAAGGAGCTACTTTTGTTATTGATATTCCATATGGGAGTGAAGAAATATGGGAACAGAACTAAAGCTTTTGTTAGTAGATGACGAGAAAGATTTTCGCAATCTTCTACGAGTTATTCTTGAAAAACAGGGATATGTGGTTGATGTTGCGGAAAATGGTAGAAAAGCTATTAATATGATTGAAAAAAATGATTATGATGTTGTGTTAACAGACATGAAAATGGATGAAGTTGACGGTATTCAGCTTTTAGAATATATTAAAGCCCATGATAAAAAAATTGAGTGTATAATAATAACTGGCTTTGGAAGTGTGAAAAATGCTGTTGAAGCTATGAAAAAAGGGGCATTTTCATACTTTATTAAGAGTAATAATCCACAGGAATTATTATTTGATATTGAGAAAATATGTAAAATAAAATCCCTTAGTGATCAGAATAATTTATTAAAAGATGAAATTGGAAGATATGATTATATATTGAAATCAAAAAATCACGATTTTCAAAAAGTTATCAAATATGCTACAAAAGTTGCTAAGACAGATTCTAATGTTTTACTTCTTGGTGAATCTGGGGTAGGAAAAGAAGTTATTGCTAGATTTATTCATAGATGCAGTAATCGTAAAAACGAAATTTTTATGGCTGTAAACTGCCATTCCTTCTCTGATTCTTTACTGGAAGCAGAGTTATATGGACATGAAAAAGGTGCATTTACGGGATCATATCATATGAGAAAGGGTAGATTTGAAGCTTCAGATAAAGGAACACTTTTTCTTGATGAAATTGGTGATATACCATTATCAACCCAGATAAAAATTCTTAGAAATATTGAAAACAAAGAAATTGAGAGAATTGGAAATAATAAATCAATCAAGATTGATTTTAGGTTGATTTGTGCTACAAATAAGGATCTTAAGAATGAAATCTTTAGTAATCGATTTAGAAAGGACCTATATTATAGGATTAGTACAGTAATTTTAGAGATACCTCCACTTAGAAGAAGAAAGGAGGACCTTCCAATACTTATTGACTTTTTTTTAAAAAAAGCTCAAAAAGACTTGAAGAAGAATATAGAAGGATTGGATGATAATTTGATGAATGTTCTATTAAATTATAATTATCCAGGGAATGTAAGAGAATTAAAGAACATTATTGAGAGACTTGTAGTTATAGCTGAAAATAAAAAACTAACTTTAAGAGATGTTAGTCAATATGATGTATTCTCAGATTCAAGATTTTCAAATAATAAGAAATCATTGAAAGAAGTTAGGCGGTTAGCCGAACGAAATCATATCATAAGAATTTTAGAAAGTAGTGATTTTAATATAGATAAAGCAGCAGAGATATTACAGATTACAAGCAGACAGCTGTATAATAAAATTAATGAATATGATATTAAAATAAGGAAGAAGAATTAAAGGAAACTTTTTACTTTTGTATGAAAATCTTAAGTAATCTAAAAACAGAAAATTTTATCTAAATTTATAAGACCTCCACTTTCATAAGTGGAGGATTCCACTTTTACTTTAGTTGGAGTAGATTTTTCATATGAAACCTCGATGTTTAGTGCAAGCTAAAGGAGTTCATTTACTCCAGTATCTATACTAATACATATTTTAAGATACTCACAAATACAAATCTTTTCTTCTATCTCTTAAAAAAAACTGATTTTTCATATGTCTCATTTTACCATTTCTTATATCATTTAATATATCTAAGTTAACATCGAAAAAAATTATTTTTTCCTTTTCCTCTGTATATTCTTTAACTATATTGCCAGAGGGATCCCATATACCAATGCCACCTCCAAATTTTTTAGAGCCATTATTGCCAATTAGGTTACAGGCACATAGGTAAACTCTATTGTCATAGGCTCTTGCACCCATATATTTTTTCCAAATTTCTAATCTCTTTTTTCCAGACATAGGAGAAGCATGGGGAGCGAAAACAATATGAGCCCCTTGTAATGATAAACTTGCTACAACCTCTGGAAAATGCATATCATAGCATATACCAATTCCAAATTTAACTTTTTCTATTTCAAAAATTGGTAGATTTTGTCCAGCTGAAAATATTTTTCTTTCATGCCTTCCTAGGTGAGTTTTTCTGTATTTTTCAATTTTACCATCTGGGAAAGTGATAACTTGAGTTATGTATATGTTATGTAAATGCTTTTCAAACATACCAGCTATTATGACCATATTCTTACTCTTAGACATTTTAACTAAGGTTTCTGATGTATAGCCATTTATATTTTCCCATAGAGATATAGAAGGATTTCTATCATATCCACATGTAGAAAGCTCAGGAAAACATATCATTTTCACTTCTTTTTTTGCTGCTTCATCTACAAAGCTTCTTATTTTTTGTAGGTTCAAATCTTTATTTGAAGTTATAGAATTCATTTGTACCAAAGATATTCTAAAGCTGTTCATATAAATTTCTCCCCTTTTTCAGTATTTTATCATAAAAATACCCACTGTTTTAGGCATTTTAGACGTGTATAAATTAAAGTCTTTACTTAAATTTCTGTAATAAAATATTAAAACCTTCGCAATATAAACTATAAAAACGTGTTAAATTATATAGATTAACAACAAGTGATATAAAGTTTTGATGAAAATTGTTATAATAATAATCGAAGATAATTGTGAGTATATACATATGAGAGGAGATAAAAGCCAATATGATTAAAGAATTTGAGGGAATTATACCCAAGCTTGATGAAAAAATATATATAGCTGATGGGGCAAAAATAATAGGTGATGTTACTATGAAGGAATATAGCAGTATATGGTTTAATACTGTTGTCAGAGGTGATGTGAATCGTATTGAAATTGGCTGTTATACCAATATTCAAGATAATAGTGTTGTTCATGTAGCTGATGATTTTCCAACCATCATAGGAGATTTTGTTACAGTAGGTCATAATGTAACATTACATGGATGTACTATAGAAGACCACTGTCTTATTGGAATGAGTGCAACTATTTTAAATGGTGCCTTTGTGGGTAAGGGAAGTATTATTGCAGCTGGAGCATTAGTTAAAGAAAACCACATTATTCCTCCTAATTCCCTTGTAATGGGTGTGCCAGGTAAGATTGTTAAGACTATACCTCAAAATCAAGATAGTATTCATGCCCAGGCATTAAAGTATAAAACTCTATGGACAGAACGTTATAATATTATGCCTAATGCAGGTGGAGAAAGGTATAAGGGTGATAAAATTATATAGAATATCAATTTTCACACTTTCATATCTATAGTATATGCACATAAAAAGAATATTTTTCATATTGTAATATTATATAGAATATGAAAGGGGAAAATTAATGATACCATATTATCCATATATGCCTATGGGTCTGCCAAGATCATGCAGAAGAACTACAGAGAACTCCTATGTTAGATTATTTCATGCTTCTCCTAATGCACCTGCTGTAGATGTTTATGCCGATGGTAAGCCTATAGCTGAAAATTTTTCTTATGGGAAATTATCGAGATATTTACCAGTTGTTCCTGGAAATTATAACATTAAAATTTATCCAACAGGCAGTACTACAAATCCAGTCTTAGATACAGATTTATATATTCCTCAGAGAAGTATTTTCAATGCAGCAGTTATTGGTGAACTTCCAAATATAAGCTTATATCCTATTCCAGAACCATATTATGCACAAAAGTTTGGTAGACCATGTATTAGATTTATTCATTTATCTCCAAATGCACCAGCAGTTGACATAATATTATCGGATGGTAGTAAAATATTTAGTAATATTGGCTATAAAGATATAACAGATTATGTTTGTGTTCCTGCTGGAACCTATACCTTTGAGGTACGTCCTACAGGAAGTGATGATGTAGTGCTTACGATTCCAGATGTTAGATTGAAGTCTAATAGCTATTATACTATTTATGCAGCTGGACTAGTAGGTGAAATTCCAGCTTTAGATGCTATATTAGCTCCAGAACCAAGACGATAAAGGTTTTTAAATCTACAAGTAACAAATTGATATTTATGTGTAAGAGATAGATGATCTTAGCGAAGGGTCATCTGTTTTTTTAAATTTAACACAAAAAGACCCTAATATTTGAAAATTGGAACTAAAAAGCGTCGCCAAACACCTTTGCCTAAGTTAAAGGATGATAAAAAAAACACAAAAATTACTAAAAAAAGAAGAACATGGTTGATATAAAAACCTTTTTAATTAATTATTTATTTGATAAAATGTTGTTGATATAAAAGTAGCATTTTGAATTTTGTAATATAGTAAAAATTAATTCATACATGTATAAATACTTAATACTTTGGTGGATTAGTCATATATAAACTAAAATCTTTATTTAAGTAATATAATTTTTAAAATATGATACCAAAATTTAAATGGGGACATATGTCCTTAAAAAACATTATAAAAATTAATATAATTAAGGTGAGCTTATGAAATTGGAAAAAATATTAGATAAAGATTTAGAGATATTTAATATTGTATTATCTGCAAGTGATGAGATAAAAAATAAATGGGAGTATGTAATCTATGAAGCTAATGAAACCATATGCGAGTATGGAGAAGTTTGTAAATATTTTTATGTAGTAGTTAGTGGCTTTGTAAATATATACCATACTTCTGAAAAGGGGAAAACCTATTCACAGTCTGTGTATGAGAAGGGTTCATATATAGGAGAACTAGAAATTTTTACGGACAAGCCATTTATTTGTGGTGTAGAGGCAATGACTACTACGGAAATAATTAGACTTAAAAAGGATGTGTTTTTGAAATGGGTTAAGGGAAATAACGATATATTGTATTATCTTATGAAAACTCTGGCCAGTAGTACCTATAAACTATCTGAAAAAGCTAGCTATGATACTTTATATTGTCTTAAATTTAGGGTATGTGAATATTTAATAGAATGTATGGAAAATGAAAACTACTATAAAAATTATAAGATATTTTTAAACAAAAAATATCTAAGTGAGAAATTTGTAGTAACTACAAGGAGCATAAACAGAACCTTAAAGGAGCTATTTGACAGAGAAATAATTGAAATTGATGGTGATTATATTAAAATAAAAAATTTTAAAAAGCTTATAGAAGAAAAGGAAAAGGCTAGATATCTATAAGCTGCAAGTAAAAAAAGGAGGAATAAAAAATGAAAAAAAAGCTAATGTTATTGTTAAGCTTGATACTAATTGTATCAACATTTTTTGCTGCATGTTCTGGAAAGGAAAATACTAAGGTAAAAGAAGAGAAAAAAGAAGGAATTAGTGTATCACTAGTTATTGCAGGTGGATTAGGAGATAGATCCTTTTATGATTCAAGTAACGAAGGTATAGAAATGGCCAAGGAGAAATTAGGTATAAAGGCAACAGTATTAGAGTGTAAAAACGACCCATCTCTATATGGTGACCAATTAATAGAAGCTTCTAATAGAAGTGATGTAATAGTAGTTGTAGGTTTTGAGTTTTATGATGTTATCCAAGAAGTAGCTAAGGAATTTCCAGATAAAAACTATATATATATAGATAATGTAATCGAAGGAGTTCCTAATATTACTTGCATAGATTATATGGAAAATGAAGGGTCATTTTTAGCTGGAGCATTGGCTGCAATGGCTACTACTGATGAAAGCATTGAAGGAATGAATAAAGAAGCTAAAATAGGAATGGTTGGTGGAATGGATATTCCTGTAATAAGAAATTTCCAAGCAGGATATGAAGCAGGAGCAAAATATATAAATCCAGAGATTAAAGTAGAAACAATATTTGCGGGAGATTTTGAGGATCCAGCTAAAGGAAAAGAAAGTGCCCTTGCTCTATATGCTAAGGGTGTGGACATAGTATTCCAAGTTGCAGGAAAAACAGGAGAAGGTGTATTTGAAGCTGCAAAGGATTCAGGTCAGTACGCAATTGGAGTAGATTCAGATCAAAGATATATAAATCCTGATAACATAATGGCTAGTATGATTAAAGGAGTAGGATTATCTATATATGAATCCTTAGAAAGAATTGAAAAAGATGAATTTAAAGCTGGCTCTGTATATAAATATGGAATTAATGAAAATGGTGTTGATTTAGCATTTGGAACTGAGGACATGAAGCAAATAGTAACAGAAGATATGATTAAGAAAGTAAATGAAATTAAAGAAAAGATTAAAAAAGGAGAAATAACCGTTCCAGAGGCTAAATAAATGACTTGTCTGCAATTTGAGAAGAAGCTTGAGCTTCTTCTTTTTTAAATACAAATATCGGAAAGGAAGAAGGAAATATGTCTGAAAGGATTATAGAACTTAAAAATGTATCTAAGCAGTTTCCAAGTGTATTGGCAAATGACAATATAAGCCTTCATATAAATAAAGGAGAAATATATGCAATTGTAGGAGAAAATGGTGCAGGAAAATCGACACTTATGAAAACCATGTACGGGCTTCATGAACCAACCTCTGGAGAAGTATATATCAAGGGAGAAAAGATAAAAAGCTTTTCACCAAGTAATTCTATTAAAAGAGGTATAGGGATGGTTCACCAGCATTTTATGTTAGTTCCTTCCTTTACTATAGCAGAAAACATAGTATTGGGAAGTGAACCAAGAAGTAAAAGGATATTTTCAGATAAGAAAAAAGCTGTAGACATAGTTAAGAGTTTAAGCAGAACCTATGGACTTGAAGTAGATCCAAATGCTAAGATTCAAGATGTATCTGTAGGTATTCAGCAAAGAGTAGAGATACTAAAAACTCTTTACAAAGGAGCTGATATTTTAATACTAGATGAACCTACAGCTGTTCTTACTCCTCAAGAAACGGAGGAGCTGTTTAAAGTTATCAAAAGATTAGTAAATGAGCTGGATAAAACGGTTATAATAATAACTCATAAATTAAACGAGGTATTGACCATATCTGATAGAGTTGCAGTAATGAGACAAGGAAAGCTTGTAGACGTAGTAAATACAAGGGAAGTAAATGAAAAAATACTTGCAGAGCTTATGGTGGGGAGAGAAGTTCTATTAGAGGATATAGATAAACCTGAAATAAAGGGAGAAGAGGTTGTAAGAGTCAAGGATTTAGTTGTAAAGGATAATAGGGGTTTTGACGCACTAAAGGGAGTAAGCTTTCATATAAATAAAGGAGAAATCTTAGGGGTAGCAGGTATAGAAGGAAATGGTCAAAGTGAATTAACAGAAGCATTGGCAGGTATGAGAAAAATAGAGGTTGGACATGTATTTATAAAGGGGATAGATGCTACAGGTTTTAATCCTAAGAAAATAAGGGAATTGGGAGTTGCCCATATACCAGAGGATAGATTAGTTACTGGTCTGAGTAAGGTTTCCAGTATAACAGATAATATATTAATGGGAAGTCAGTTTAAAGAAGAATTTTGTAAAAATAAATTACACCTAAAACGAGATAAGATAAGGGACTATGCTAAAAAGCTAATAAAGAAGTTTGATGTAAGAACGCCTTCAGAAGATGTAAAGGTAGGCTCATTATCTGGAGGAAATATGCAAAAGGTAGTTATTGCTAGAGAGTTTTCCTTCAATACAGAAATACTTTTGATATCTCAACCTACTAGAGGAGTAGACATAGGAGCCATAGAGTTTATACATGATCAAATTATTAAGAAACGTAATGAAGGCTGTGCAATACTATTAATTTCAGCTGAGCTAGATGAAATATTTAGATTATCTGATAGAATAATAACCCTTTATGAAGGAAAAGTAACAGGAGAATTTAAGAATGGAGAAATAACTAAGAACGAAATAGGTTATTATATGACGGGCAATAGAAAGGAGCAGGTCTAATGTTTAAAAAGGCAAAAGATAATGTAGAATATTTAATATCTCTTTTCTTATCTATATTTGCAGCTTTACTCATTGGTGCTTTAATCATGCTTTTGAATGGTCAAAATCCTATAGTTGGCTACAAAGCACTAGTTCTTGGAGCTTTTGGTTCAAAATATAAGATAGCTACAACCTTTGCAAAAACAGTACCTCTTATCTTAACAGGACTCGCAACGGCTATATCCTTCATGAGCGGTATTTTCAATATCGGAGGAGAAGGACAACTATATTTAGGTGCATTTGCAGCTGCATATATAGGATTTACCTTTACTAATCTTCCAGTTTTTATAGCAATAATTTTAGCCATAATTGCTTCGGCACTAATAGGAGGATTATATGCATATTTCCCTGCTGTATTAAGAGTAAAGTATGAAATTGATGAGGTTATTACTACTATAATGTTAAATAGTGTAGCAATACTTTTTACTAACTACTTAGTAAACTATCCATTTCAAGCAGCCCAAGGGAAAATGGGTGGTACTGATATGATAGCAGAGGCTTTTAAATTTCCAAAGCTTGTGAAGCTTTCAAAGTTAAATACAAGTATATTTTATACAGCTATCATTGCGATTATTATATATTATCTTATTAAAAAGACTCCCTTTGGATATAACTTTAGAATAGTAGGAGAGAATGGAGTATTTGCAAAATATGCAGGAATAAATACAAAAAGATATATGATTTTAGCTATGGTTATATCTGGAGCTTTATGTGGTATAGCAGGAGCCTTTGAAGTATATGGAGTTCACTATAGATTTTTACAGAATATATCTAAAGGATATGCTTTTGATGGAATGCTTGTAGCCTTGATAGTAAAAAATAATCCAGTTGGGATCATACTTATGTCGATATTTTTTGCAATGCTTAAAACAGGATCCAATTCCATGGAAGTGGCTACTGGAATCCCATCAGAACTCATTTTAGTAATTCAATCCATAATAATACTATTTATTGCTGGAGAAAATGGATTCAAAAAATTATTTAAAGAATATAGACTAAAAAGAGGAAAGTTGGTGAAATAATGCTACATGATGTATTTAATCTAACATTATTACAAAACACAATAAGAACAGCTACACCATTGATATTAGCAGCATTAGGTGGTCTTTTAACTATGCATGCTGGAATTTTAAATATTGGAATGGAAGGCATGATTTTAATAGGAGCATTCTTTGGAGTATTGGGAAGCTATTATTTTGGAAGTGCATTAGCTGGGGTTTTATTAGCTATGCTTTCTGGATTATTAATAGGGCTTATATTTGGTGTATTTACCATAGAACTAAAATCAGATGAGTTTATAATAGGTATTGCAATTAATATTTTTGCAGGAGGACTTACTGTATTTTTGCTTAGAAGTATATTTGGTGTAAAGGGAGCATTTTCTTCACCAAAGATAGTACCTCTGCCTGATGTACATTTCCCTATAATAGATAAATTAGGTTTTTTAGATGTGATTTTTAACAATCATTCTGTATTCATATATATTAGCTGGATATTAGTAATTTGTGTATATATTTTTTTATATAAAACTCCATATGGATATTGGATGAGAGGAGCAGGAGAGCATCCTGAGTGTTTGGAAACAGTAGGAGTAAGCCCTAAAAGAATGAAGTATATAAGTTCTTTATTATGCGGAATATTTTGCGGTATAGCTGGGGCACATTTATCTTTAGGATATCTAACATTATTTACTGAAAATATGAGTGCTGGTAGAGGATTTATTGCATTGGCAGCTATAATATTTGGTGCATCTAATCCAATTAAAACCTTTGGGGCAGCTTTATTATTCGGTTTTTTCGATGCCTTGGGGATAAGACTTCAGGGAGTGGGAATTGCTTCACAATTTACTCAAATGATACCTTATTTAGCAACAATATTTGTTCTATTTATAGTTGCTAAAGGCAAATTAAATAGAAAGGGTATTTAATATGAAATACGATGTGCTTATATTAGGCTGTGGACCAGCTGGGTATTATTTTGCTAAAAATTATGCTAAATGCAAAAAAAAAGTTGCAATAATTGAAAAAGCTAGATTAGGAGGAGTAGGCTTTAGAACTGGCTGCCTTCCAGTAAAGAAATATTTAGATAAGATTAGAGATGTAAATATCAGCAAAAAATTGATAAAAAATGAAATATGTGAAGTTAAGCTTGCTATGAAGAAGCTTTATACATCAGTTAGGGATGATTTGTTTGAAATTGAAGAAATGATACAAAAAAACCTGAGAGCTTTAAAGGTTGATATTTATTTTGGGAATGGAGAATTCTTGAGCCAAAATGAATTTAGAATAAATGATATAATTTTAAAATTTGATAAGTGTGTTTTAGCCACTGGGACAAGTCCTAGGGGGTTTGGAGATATAACTATAGATGAAGATATTATCTTAAGCCATATTGGAGCTGTAAATATGGAGGACTTGCCAGAGGATATATGTATCATTGGAGCAAATGTTGAAGGAATAGAATTTGCTTCTCTATTTTCATCACTTGGAGTAAAGGTTACAGTTATTGATATGGATAAAGAAATTTTAAAAGGAAATGATGAAGATTTAAAAGAACTTACGGTTAATTACTTGAGAGAAAACAATGTTGATTTTATATTAGGAAATAAAGTAAAGAATATAGAGCTTAAAGATAATAGAGCTAGGATATCTTTTGGGGATAGGAATATTTATGCCAGTAAAGCTTTAGTTACTGGCATACGGAGACCTAATATTCCTAAGGGATTAAAGGAAATAGGCGTGAGGATAGAAGCTGATTGTATTCCAGTGAATGATTTTTTTAAGACTAATGTAGAAAATATATATGCAATAGGAGATATAAATGGAATTCTTGGAATGGCTCATATAGGAATAAATCAAGGAATAGAACTATCAGAGTATTTTATTAATAATACTAAACCTAAAAAGAATTACAAAGCTTTGCCTAGGGCAATATATACGATCTATGAAATAGCAGGAGCAGGATATCAAGAAAATGAACTTAAAAATGAAGAATATAAAGTAGAAAAAATACATTTTAAAGATACATTTAGAGGATTTAGCAAGGGACTCCATGAGGGTTTTTTAAAAATATTAACTGATAGAAATAATAAAATAATAGGCTTGTGGATAAGTAGTGAAAATGCTTCGGATTTAGTAGGCGATGTTGGTATTTGGATAGATAGAGGCTTTAAAATAGATGATATTAAGAGTAAATTATTTATCCATCCTACACTAGGAGAAGCTATATTAGATGCTGTATTAAAATTTTAAGGGGGCATGTATTAATCATGAAACAGCCGCATATACAATGTACAAAAGAAGATGTTGCAAAGATGGTAATACTTCCAGGGGACCCTGCCAGGGTAGATAGGGTTTCAAAGTATCTAGATGAATATGAAGAAATTGCTAATAATAGAGAATTCAAGAGCGTAAAGGGTAAATACAAAGGTATGGAAGTGAGTGTTGTATCAACAGGAATAGGTGGGGCTTCAGCTTGTATTGCTTTAGAGGAATTAATTGCTTGTGGAGGAGAGTACTTTATTAGGATAGGAAGCCTTGGAGCATATCAAGAAAATATAGCTATAGGAGATTTAATTATAGCAGAAGGAGCAGTAAGAGAGGAAGGAGCCTCTAGAATGTATATCTCTGAGAATTATCCTGCTGTATCCAATATGGAAATCACCTTGAATCTTAAGAAAAAGGCAGTAGAATTAAATTATCCCCATCATGTAGGCTTAGTAAGAAGTCATGATTCCTTTTATATAGATAATGAAGATGAAGTTGTCCAGTATTGGAGTAAAAAAGGAGTACTGGGTGGGGATATGGAAACCTCTGCTTTAATGACCTTAGGGAGATTAAGGAAGGTTAAGGTAGGCTCCATATTAAATAATGTTGTACTTTTTAAGAATGATGTAAAAGATGGCATAAATAACTATGTTGATAGTAATAACATGGCTGAGGAAGGAGAAAAGAGGGAAATAATTCTAGCCTTGGAAACTTTATATGAGATATATAAGGGAATAAGGAAATAAGATTTTAGGGTCAGATATTATGAGAAGTCAAGTGTAAAAAAATACTTGATTTTATAAATCTGATCCTTTATATTTTTAGGAGAATGTTATTTATAGGTAGTAACCAAGCTATATTGTTAAAAGGTGCTTTGTTTACAAGTTTAATTGAATTTATTATATCATCAAAGACATTTTTACCTCTGAAAAGCGAGTTTATTTTTTCATTACTACCATCTAAACTTACTTGAACACATCTTACTCCTGAATTATAGATTTTTTCAGCAATTTCTTTAGTTACTCCTATTCCAGATAATCCAAGAAGTGGAAGCATTCCTCTCTTTTTTGTTTCATTCAAAATATCAAACAATCTTGTATGCAATAAAGGATCTCCACCTGTATAAGCAACCATACATACTTTATTATTCATAAAATCATCTAGAACTGTAATCATAGATTTATAAGATAATTCATTTTTATTTAGTTTCCCTGAATCGGTTAAAAAACAGTGCTTACATTCTAAGGAACATTTATGTGTTAGATAAACTATTGCTGAGATTGGTAACATTTTATTCTTCCTTTCCTTTTTAATATGTGGTGTACTATTATTATTAATACAGAAGTAAGACTAATTAATATGCCAAAATATAATATACTCACTTTTAAAGATAATCTACTGTTCATGCAAGAAAACATATATAGGTATAATGATACTAATAAGGTAGATAATAAATTAGAATAAGATAAATATGTAACTCTTTTTTTTGTATTTATAGGAATATAGTAATTCTTTTGAATTGAAAAAAATGGGCTATGTAATCCTCTTACTATCTGTTGCAAAGATATAAAAAGTAAAATTAGAAATATACTATTTGATGTAAAAATTCCTATAAAAGAAATTGTAATAAAAGTAGCTAATACTAATAAAGCTACTAACTCAGTTGAAGTAAATTTCAAAAATCTAGGAGCCATATATGATGATAAAGCACATATGATATTAAACAAAGCAAAAATCACACCAAAATATCGAATATCAATATTAAAATCTTCAAATAAAGGTTGATAAGTAGTATATGAAACTCTTAACGCTACAAAAAATAGAGCACTTATCAAAAAAATTGGTGTTACATTGATCAATCCTTTGGTACTATTATTATTACATATAAACTTACCAATTTTACTTTTGACAGTACTGGTTTCTTGATTTGATAAATAAATTTTATCATCATGTAATAAGAAAAATGTTACTATAAAATTAATTACAAGTAATATTACATCAATTATAACTGGTAAAACTAGGTTTATTTTTGCTATAAAACCCGAAATTGTAGCGATAATAGTTAATATAACAAATGATATTGAATTTGATTTTGAATATATTTTTTGTAATTTTTTTTCTTCATTCAGCTCTTTAAAACTTTCAAAATATATTGCTCTTGCATTACCTGAACCTAATGGTATGAATACTCCAGATATGATTATACTAGTTAATGCACCAATATATGACGGAAAAAGTATTAATACAATCATTGATAATATTGTAAATGCATAGGAAATTAGTAGTGTTCTTTTTCTCCCAAATCTATCAGCTAAATATCCACTTGGAACTTCGAATATTGCAACCAATAAAAATAGAATACTATCCAAAAATACAAATTGACTAAAGGATACTCCAACATATTTTAAATAGAATATTACCAAAATAGGACTCATAAAAGATTGAAACCCTAATAAAGCTGATAAAAATATTAATTTAGAATGATCTTGGATTACTTTATTCATAACTATTTACTCCTGAAAAGACATAATCTATCGTGAGAATTAAAATTACTATTATAAGCTAAAGCTGATGCACGACAACCATAGTTGCATTTTGAAACATAATCACAAGTATTACAATAATCATCATTAATCTTAAAATTTCTCCAATTCTGAAAAAATTCAGAATTTTTCCATATGTCTTGCAATTCATCCACACTATGTATTGGTGAAGTTTTTTGAGTTTCAATTAACATATCACAAGGAGATACGGTAAAATCAGAGTTGATAACACAACTGAAATATCCAGCTCCACAACCAAATTCCGAGTTAAACAAAGGGAAAATTAGCTTAACCCTATTGCTAGTTGCTGATAACATCTTCTTTTTTAAAAACTTAAGTGATTCATTATCTAAATCTAATTCTGATTTGTTATTTTTACCAGAGCCTAATGGTATGAATAGTTCGAATCTAAGTGCATCTACATTCAAATTTTCTGCTAATTTAATAATTTCATCAAAATAGAGATAATTAATTTTATTTAATGTATAAGCTAAGATAATTTTTGCACCTTTAATTTTTAATTCTTTTATAGATTTAATAGTCTTATCAAAAGCTCCATTTCCTCTTATATAATCATTAATTTCCCTATTATGTCCATCTAAACTTATTTGATAATTTAATAACCCACTATTAATTAATCTTTTAATTCTATTATTTGTTAGTAATGTACCATTTGAAGCTAATAATAGTGAAATATTATTAGCTGATATTATTTTGATAATTTCTTCTAAATCACTTCTCATTAATGGTTCTCCTCCAGAAATGTGTATAGAAGCTATCTTTTTTTTAGATAAATCTTTAACGAAATTCTTAATTTTTAATAATTCAGGATCTTCATGAGAATAATTGCTTAGAAAACAATGTTTACATCTCAAATTACATTTAGAAGTTATATTCCATTTTACAATTAAAGGAAAACTCAAAATTTCATTTGTATTCATTTATGTTATCATTCCTTTTACTTTGAGTTAAGGTTAAAAGAAAGAGACTATCCTTCTTTTAACCTTATAAAATAAAAATTCAAACTGTAGTTATAATTTTTTATTTAGGTTCATTTGTTGTTGAATTCATACAACCATCAACTTTAACAACTTTAAAATCTGGTTTTTGTTTTTTCATTAGCTTCACCTCCTAAAATATGATAAATATATAAAAATTGTAATAATGGATGCATCCAATTTATATTATACATGTTATCTATGGTAAAATTTGTAGAAATTTGAAACATATAAAAAATTTTTTACATATTACAATATTTATTATCATACTACTATGTTGATAGTAATAATATGACTGAGGAAGGAGAAAAGAGGGAAATAATTCTAGACTTGGAAACTTTATACGAGATATGTAAGGGGATAACAAAAAAACAGTGAATTTTTAAAATGTATAATTGTATTTTTTTTAATACATATTGACATATATATATAACTAATTTAAAATTTAAGCTGAATAACAATTTAATACGGAGCTTTATGGTATCTCTGATTTTGAATCAGAGATTTAAAAGGGAAGTTTGGTTAGAATCCAACACGGTCCCGCCACTGTGATGAGGAGTAAATCTATATGAAACCACTGTCTAGCACTTAATAATATTGAGTGCTGGATGGGAAGGTGTAGATTTATGATGATCCTAAGTCAGGAGACCTGCCATAGAGAACAATGCCGTAATTACTCACGAGGATGAGGAGGTGTTATAGATAAGTATTTGACACTATATCTGTGTCTGCTTTTATGCCTATTTGTAACTAGCACCCTTTTGTTCTCAAAAGGGTGTTTTTTAGTTGTGTTGTTAGACGACTTTGTTCCAAATAAAGGAGGATTAGAAGGGGGAATTATTATGCTTTCAAATAGAATTAGAAATAGTAAGCTTTTAAATAAGGTTTGTACTGCTAAAGAGGCTGCAATGCTGATAAAGGATGGTATGAATGTTGCTACAAGCGGCTTTACACCTTCAGGATATCCAAAGGCAGTGCCACTTGCTTTAGCAAAGTTAGCTAAAGAAACTAAAAATAAAATAAAGATAAATCTTTACACAGGTGCTTCAGTAGGAGATGAATTAGATGGAGCTTTAGCTAGAGCAGATATTATAGAAAAACGATTACCATATCAAACCAATAAAAGCCTAAGAGAAATCACGAATCGAGGAAAATGTGAGTTTTTAGATATGCATCTTAGTCATGTTCCACATTATACAAAGCTGGGCTTTTTAGGAAAGATTGATATTGCTATTATAGAGGCAGTTGCAATAACTAAAGAAGGACATATAATTCCATCTACATCAATTGGAGCCTCTCCTACCTATGTTAAGATGGCAGATAAAGTAATTATTGAAATTAATACGAGTCAGCCTCCTCAGCTAGAAGGAATGGCGGATATTTATATTCCGAAAAATCCTCCATATACAAGACCAATACCAATTGTGATGCCAAATGATAGAATAGGAACTGAATATATTCCTTGTGGTATAGATAAAATAGCTGCAATAGTAATTACAGATATAAAAGATAATGTTCGTCCGCTAGCTCCAGTTGATGAAACATCTCAAAAAATATCAGAACATCTTATTAACTTCCTTAAAAGGGAAGTAGAAGAAGGGCGATTGACTAATGAACTTCTACCTATTCAATCTGGTGTGGGAAGTGTAGCTAATGCAGTATTAGCAGGACTTGGTAAATCGGATTTTGAAAATCTAGTTTGTTATACCGAGGTTATACAAGATTCTATGCTTGAACTTATAGATACTAGCAAAGTATTATTTGCTTCGGGTACTTCTATAACTCCATCTATAGAGGGATTAGAGAAATTTAAAGAAAATATAAAATTTTACAGAGATAAGATTATTTTAAGACCTCAAGAAATTAGCAATCATCCTGAAGTAATCAGGAGACTAGGAGTCATAGCTATAAATACTGCTGTAGAAGTAGATATCTATGGTAATGTAAATTCAACTAATATAATGGGTTCTGGAATGATGAATGGTATTGGTGGTTCAGGAGATTTTACGAGAAATGCTTATATTTCAATTTTTACAACGCCTTCTACTGCTAAAAATGGAGAAATATCTTCAATTGTTCCAATGGTATCTCATCATGACCATACAGAACATGATGTTATGGTTGTAATAACTGAGCAAGGGGTTGCAGATTTAAGAGGATTAAGTCCAAAGGAAAGGGCAGAGTCTATAATAAAAAATTGTGCTCATCCTGATTTTAGACCAATGCTAATAGATTATTTTAATCGGGCTAAAGAAGGAAGAGATAAGCATATACCTCATATATTAGAAGAAGCACTGTCTTGGCATGCTAGGTTTATGAAAAAGGGAACCATGAGAGTTAAGTAATTAATATATTTTCAGTGGGGGTGGTTGAAATGAAAAAAGTGATAAAGGATTATGTAATCATTACTATAGGAGTGATTATAGTAGCTCTAGGCTTATCATTTTTTCTAGTGCCAGCTGATTTAGCTGTGGGTGGAGTAACTGGGCTTGCTATGGTTATCAACAATATTTTTCCTTGGTTATCTATTGGCTCTATGATGTTTATAATGAATCTACTACTATTTATTATTGCTTTTATATTGATAGGAAGACAATTTGGAGCTAAGACAATATATGCTAGCTTTGCACTTACGGGAGCGGTATGGATAATGGATGAATTTATACCGATATATAATCCTATAGTAAATGACATGTTTTTAAATTTATTCTTTGGAATTCTCGTTCAAGGAATCGGAATGGCGATAATTTTTTATCGAAATGCCTCTACTGGTGGTACTGATATAGTAGCTAAGATATTGAACAAGTTTTTTCATATTGAGATTGGCAAGGCATTATTGCTTTCTGATTTTATGATTACACTTTTAGCTGGATTAACCTTTGGATTAGAGCTGGGACTATATGCTTTATTAGGAGTTATAATGAATGCTTTTGTTATTGATAATGTTATTGAGGGGTTAGACCTAAAGATAAGTATTTCCATTATTAGTGTATATCCTGATGAAATAAGAGAGTTTATCAATAAAGATCTTAATCGTGGTGCAACCATATATCATGCTGAAGGGTCATATACTAATATTAGTAGAACAGTAATTACTACTGTAATGAACAAAAAGGAATTCATTAGGCTTAAAAGGTTTATTAAAGAAAAAGATAAGAATGCTTTTGTAATGGCTTCAATCACTAGAGAGGTTTTGGGAAATGGATTTAGTTTTTGAATATAAATTTTATTGAATTTATATTTACTAATCTTTTTATAGCTTATTTATCGGGAAAAATCTGATTAATCAGCATCACCCGTTCGATGGTTGGTGCTGACTTATGTGTGATGGGTATTCGAGCAACTAATTGATGACAGTTTACTATAGAAGATGACTGTGTTAATGGCATGATAGTATGAGAATTAGCTAGATGAATTAATAACAAGTGTGGTATAATTTGGATAAAATGATATTGGTTATGTTGGCTAAAAATACATAACGAAGGGAAAGGAGAGCTTTTATGTTAAATTTAGACAAACAGCATTTTTTAAAGAGAAGTACAGAAACTCTTGATTTAATTTTAAATACATTAGAGTCTCTACCTTCGCTTAACTTAAGAGACCTAAGATCAGAAAATACTGTACTCATTATTATTGATATGGTTAACGGCTTTGCAAGGGAAGGAGCATTACAAAGTCCTAGAGTAGAAGCTTTAATACCTGAAATAGTAAAGATTTCAAGGGGGTGTGATGAAAATAGGATTGCTAAAATTGCTTTTGCAGATTGTCATACAGAACAATCTCCAGAATTCGATGCGTATCCTGTTCATTGCATGAGGGGAACATCTGAAAGCATGATTGTAGAAGAGCTTAGGGAGATTGGAGGGTATAGTTTGATTTCTAAAAATTCTACTAATGCTTTTTTAGAAGAAAGGTTTCAGGAATGGCTAAAGACAAATTCGCAAATAAATACTTTTATTATAATAGGAGATTGTACAGATATCTGTATAGAACAATTTGCGGTTACTCTTAAGGCTTATTTTAATATGAAAAATAAAAAGGTTAGGATTATTGTTCCGATAAATGCTGTAGATACATATGATTATGCAATACACAATGGCGATTTGATGCATGTTATGGCACTTTTTAATATGATGAGTAATGGTATAGAGCTGGTAAGTGGCATAGAATAATGTTGACATATATATAACTAATTTAAAATTTAAGCTGAAAACAATTTAATACAGAGCTTTATGGTACCTCTGATTTTGAATCAGAGATTTAAAAGGGAAGTTTGGTTAGAATCCAACACGGTCCCGCCACTGTGATGAGGAGTAAATCTATATGAAACCACTGTTTAGCACTTAATAATATTGAGTACTGGATGGGAAGGTGTAGATTTACGATGATCCTAAGTCAGGAGACCTGCCATAAAGAGCAATGCCGCAACTACTCACGAGGATGAGGAGGTGTTTTAGATAAGTGCACTATATCTATTTTTGTGCTTATTTATAACTAACATCCTTTTGTTCTCAAAAGGGTGTTTTTAGTTTGCAGGTTATTTAAAGGTGAAATTTGATTAAAAATGTATTTGTGAATTAGTTAAGTAAAAATTGAGATGAATTTTATACCTTAATAATAGTAAGCAAGTGGAAGGAGATATTGAACCATGTTATATTCCCCATATGCGATGTCAATTAATGTTATAGGTGCGTATAGAGGAACTACTCCCAATTCTTTTATCAGATTATTTCATGCTTCCCCTAATGTATCAGCTGTAGATATCTATGAAGATGGAAACCTTATTGTAGAAAATCTTGTTTATAAGGATTTTACACAATATATACCCATTGCTCCAGGAAAATACAATATTAATATCTATCCAACTGGAGAGACTACAAATCCAGTTTTAAATGAAGATTTATACATTCTACAAGGTACAGCTTTTAACGTAGCTGTTATTGGTAAGCTTTCAAATATGAGCCTATATTATATTCTAGAACCATATACTGCACAAAATTTTGGAAGACCTTGTATAAGATTTGTTCATCTATCTCCAGATGCACCAGTTGTTGACATAAGTTTTTCAGATGGTAGAAAAGTATTTAGAAATGTTGGTTATAAAGATATAACAGATTATATCTGTGTTCCTCCAGGAACTTATACCTTTGGAATACGTTCTGTAGGAAGCAATGATGTAATATTAGCTATTTCAAACCTTCAATTAAAGCCAAACAACTATTACACTATATATTCAACTGGATTGGTAGAAGATATACCGAGTTTGGAAGTCGTACCAGTCTTAGAACCGAGGTAATGAAATCGTCACCGATGACTCAAATCTTTTAAATATGAATGTAAATCTTCTGCTGTTTGAGTCAAGGGGACGGTTCTTTTTGACTCATTAATAGTACTAAGTAATAGAAATAAGGGGAATTAAAATTAATTAATTATCCTTATTTCTATTCTTCTATTTTTAGCTCTACCCTCTTCAGTGGTATTGGAAGCTATGGGCTTTCTTTCTCCCCATCCGCTGAAGGAGATTCTATTTTCATCAATGGATTTCTCATTTATAAAAAACTTAACTACATTTATTGCCCTAGATGATGAAAGCTCCCAGTTAGAAGGAAATTGCTTTGTATTTATTGGAACATTATCTGTGAAGCCTTCAACTACAAAGTCATTGTCTATTAGTTTGAGCTTGTCAGCAATCTTATCTAAAACCATATATCCTTTTTCAGTTATTTCTGCACTTCCACTGTCGAATAAAATGCTATTTTTAAATCTAATTATAAGTTCATTTTCTTTTTGACTGATAGATACGTCTTTTAAAAGATTATTATTTCTTAAAAAAGAAATAAATTCTTCATTTGAGCTATTTAAATCAGTTTCTACATTTTTAATATTAAAAAGCTCTTCAGATAGAGATTTTTTTTCTTTTCTAAGCTTAGTATTTTCATTGCTAAGCTTTATGTTTTCATCGCTTAATTTGTTTACTTTATTCATTAAAGAATCCTTTACAGTATATAGGGCACTTATTTCCTCAGCAGAAAAGGTAAAGAATATAATAAAAAAGCATAATATAATTGTAATCATATCACTATAGGTTATCATCCAATGGCTTGAGATATCATTTTCATACTCTATATTATCATCATAATGCGATTTCATTTTCTGTATAATTCCTTTCCCTAAAGTTTTTTGGATATTGAAGCCTCAAATCATCGGGGAGCATAACGTTCATTTTATCAAAAACGTTTCTTACAGAATCATTTTTTGCAATTAAAATAGTACCTTCAGTAATTATTCTATATTCAAGGGTTCTTTTATCGATTAATTCCTTTACTCTACCCATCAAAGGAACTGCAATGAAGTTGGCAATAAGAGCACCATAAAGCGTGCTAACCAATGCAGATGACATATTTACCATTATCAATTTAGGATTATTAATATGGGATAGTAGTCCTATCATACCTATTAAGGTTCCAACAAGGCCAAATGAAGGAGCCACTTGGGATATCATTTTAAGGACGTTATAGGCTTTAAATAGTTTAACACGTCTGGATTCAATATCCTTTTCAAGAATATCTCTTATGTTGTCAGGTTTTTCGTGATCACAAACTAGACTCATTGCACTTTTAATAAATTCATTTTCCTCCTCTAATATTTCAGACTCTATTTTCAATGCACCAGATTTTTTAACCTTTATAGCAAATTCATATAAGGTAAATATATGCATTGCATAGTCAATATCAACATTAAAGCTGTTTCTTATAGTATGTATGGTAAATATTATGGTTTCAAAGGAATAGCTTATTATAATTGATAAAACAACTCCAGAAACTATTAATTCCAATGCCTTGAGATTAATAAAGTTTTTAAAGGATATGCTTCCCAAAATAGAATGACAAAGAAGAATTAAAAGTAAGGTTATTATTCCTATCTTTAAGCTTTTGTTTTTTGATTTATCCAAAGTTCACCCTCCGTTTATTATGATTTTCTTTAAAGTTCAGCTTTAAATCTAAGTACTATTTTATCACAAATTACAATCAACACAACTTTATATGAACAGTTGATTTATTGAAAATATATACTTAGTACATTAGTCTTATTTGATGTAATATACTACCAAAAAAAATGTAAATAATGGTCATAGCCTAAAATGGTTGACATAATATATGGAGATTTATATAATATTGTTTATGTAGTTACACTACACTTGCTGAATCCTGGAATACCCAGGTACGGAGGAACCAAAAAAAAAAGGGGCTAATCCATGAATGACATGGTAGGGAACCTTCTATCCCGAACCCGTCAGCTAACTTCGGAAGCAAATAATAGGAAGGAGTGTATAGTGTATGAAAACATACTCGAAGAAGCTTACGTCTATAATCCTTATTTTACTAATGATTTCACTTCAGGTAACGATTATCTATGCTGCTCAAAGCAACACAAACTCCTATTTGACATTAAAACTTGGTAGCAGGGGCAGTGAAGTATCTAGATTACAGTATACTCTTAATAACAAAGGATTCTCTCCAGGTCCTATAGATGGTATATATGGACCAAGGACAAGATGGGCAGTAATCAACTTTCAGAAAGCATGCAAAATAACTGTTGATGGAATAGCAGGCAAACAAACCCAAGCATATCTATATTCTACCGCCGATTCCCTTGTAACAAGCAGGGGTAATAGCAGCTATTCAACTGATTTATACTGGTTGTCTAGAATAATTCATGCTGAAGCAGAAGCTGAACCCTATGAAGGAAAACTTGCTGTAGGAAATGTTGTATTAAACAGGGTAAGCTCAAAGGAGTTTCCAAATACAGTAAAGGGTGTAATTTTTGAATATTTTCAAGGTATTCCTCAGTTTAGTCCTGTTGCAGAAGGAACTATATATAATACGCCATCTCAAGCAAGTGTACAAGCAGCAAAGGATGCATTAAGGGGTGCAAAGCCAGTTGGAAGCTGCACTTATTTTTTCAATCCCGATAAGTCAGCAGGCAAATGGATTGTACAAAATAAGACATATGTAAAAAGAATTGGAAATCATGTGTTTTATAAATAGGAAGATTACGAGTCAATGGGGACGGTTCCCGAGTCAATGGGGACGGTTCCTGTTGACTCGTTTATTTTGTTTAAAAAAGGTTGAAGTTTTCTTGCTTATAAATTATACTGTTAAATAACCGCACAAAATGATAGGAAATCTTTTCTATTATTCCTTATAATAGTAATTAGAAGGAGGCAGGAAGGCTTGAGATGGTTAAGGAGGTTGACCAATGCATTGGATTATATTGAGGAGAATATTGAGGGGAAGGTAGATATTGATGAAGTAGCTAAAGTAGCTTATTCATCATCATTTCACTTTCAAAGAATGTTTTATATGATAGCAAATGTAACGGTAGCAGAATACATACGAAAGAGGAAACTTACATTGGCAGCTCAGGAATTGGCTTCATCAAGGACTAGAGTAATAGATATTGCATTAAAGTATGGTTATGAAACACCTGAAGCTTTTACTAAAGCTTTTAAAAATATTCATGGTATACCTCCATCCGCAGCACGCCGACCAGGAATAAAATTAAAAGCTTATCCTCGCCTTTCCTTTCAAATATCTATTAAAGGAGATAAGGATATGGATTACAAAATTATCAATGGAGATGATTATAAAGTAATTGGTAAGAGTATAAGAGTGTCTACAAAAGACGGGGAAAATTATATTAAGATACCAAAATTTTGGGAAGAATTTTGCCAAAAAGGTCTGGACCAGAAACTAATGAAATTATCAGACAGTAAAGATATGCTTGGTATATGTATGGATTATAGTAAGGAGCTTGAAGAAATAACATATGTAATTGCTGTTAAAAAAACAAAGGATGTTAAGCTAGAAGAATTTGAGGGATTTGAGGAATTTGAAATACCAGCATCTACATGGGCTGTATTTCAATCAGTAGGGTCTATACCTGATGCAATTCAGAAGGTGTGGAAGAGAATTTATTCAGAGTGGTTTCCTGCAACGGGTTATGAACATTCAGGAGGACCTGAGATTGAATTATATCCTAATGAAGGGCTTTGTCCAAGTGATGATGATTATAGGTGTGAAGTATGGATACCAATAATAAAAAAATAAAAAAAGTATCTTACAATAATAAAGAAATAAAAGGGTAAATACGATTTTGACCCATGTTAAGTTTTCAAATACCAGTAGTTAATATCACAATTGATATCTACTGGTATTATTATATCATAAATTTTAATAGAGAGCCTGACCTCCCCTATTTGACAGAATAGTAAGTAAATTTTTCAAGCCTGACCCTTTGATTTATGACCCTTTGATTTAAAAATTTCAAAGCATTGACATTTTAATATAATTATTGTATTATACATATATCGTTTCCATTTTTTAAAAAAATAGGATTTTGGTTAGA